>JANMKG010000293.1:0-6023 GCA_031371915.1 Chitinophagaceae bacterium
CATCAATACGATGGTGGACCAGTTGAACTCATTCGCCTTCGAGGTAACAAGGGTGGCGCGTGAGGTAGGTACAGAAGGTAAGCTGGGTGGGCAAGCTGAAGTACAGGGGGTGGCCGGTACCTGGAAAGATCTTACCGACTCTGTGAATATGATGGCCTCCAACCTTACTAACCAGGTGCGCGGTATCGCGAAAGTGGTAACTGCCGTAGCAACCGGTAACCTGAAACAAAAATTATCGATCGTTTCAAGAGGTGAGGTAGCCCAATTGATCGATACGATCAACGAGATGATCGATACGCTGGCACTCTTTGCCGACCAGGTAACGAACGTGGCCCGTGAAGTGGGTGTGGAAGGAAGACTGGGAGGACAGGCGAGCGTACCCGGTGCATCCGGTATCTGGAAAAACCTTACGGAGAATGTAAACCAGCTGGCAGAGAACCTGACCACGCAGGTGCGTGCGATCTCGGAAGTAGCATCCGCGGTAACAAAAGGTGACCTTACACAGATGATCCGCGTGGAAGCAAAAGGGGAGGTGGAAGAATTGAAAGATACCATCAACCAGATGATCGCTAACCTGAAACAAACAACCTTACGTAACCAGGAACAGGACTGGTTGAAATCCAACCTTGCGAAATTCACCCAGATGCTGCAGGGTCAGAAAGACCTGAATACGGTAACAAGACGTATCCTTTCCGAGCTGGCGCAGGTGGTGAATGCGCAAAAAGGTATGTTCTATATCCTGGAACAGGATGATAATTTCAAAAATCAAAAACTGAAACTCTTCTCGGCCTATGCTTTTGGAGAAGAAGTAAAGAGCTCAAAAGAATTCGCTCTCGGTGAAGGACTGGTTGGCCAGTGCGCATTGGATAAGGAAAGGATCCTTCTTTCGAATGTTCCCAAGAATTATATCAAGATCGGTTCAGGACTTGGTAAAGCATCCCCGCTTAACCTGATCGTGTTGCCGGTGCTTTTTGAAAAAGAGATCAAAGCGGTGATCGAGCTGGCTTCATTTGATAGCTTCAGTGAAACGCACCTTGACTTCTTAAGCCAGTTAACAGAAAGCCTCGGTATCGTATTGAATACGATCGAAGCCAATACCAGGACAGAGAGTCTTCTCGTCCAGTCGCAATCCCTGACGGATGAGTTAAGAAGAACGAATGAAGAATTACAGGACAAAGCACACCTGCTGGTAAAGCAAAAAGAAGAAGTGGAAGACAAAAACCGGGAGGTGGAAGAAGCAAGGTTATCACTGGAAGAAAAAGCCGAACAGCTGCAGCTTACTTCCAAATACAAATCAGAATTCCTTGCCAACATGTCGCATGAGTTGCGTACCCCGCTGAACTCACTCCTGATCCTTGCGCAACAATTATACGAGAACCACGATGGTAACCTGAATGAAAAACAGGTAAGCTATGCAAAGACCATCCATAGTTGCGGGGACGACCTGATCCAGCTGATCAATGATATCCTTGACCTTTCCAAGATCGAGTCTGGTTATATCTCTACGGATTTTGTCAAACTGCAGTTCAGGGAGATCACCACTTTCGTTGAAACAACATTCAAACACATTTCTGAGAATAAGAATCTCCGCTTTACTATTGAGCTGGATGAAAAATTACCCAAGAGCCTGGAGACGGATGCGCAGCGGCTTAACCAGATCCTGAAGAACCTTCTTTCCAATGCGTTTAAGTTTACCGAGAAAGGAGAAGTGAAGCTGAATATTTACGAAGCCCATCACAACTGGAAGCAATCCAACCATAGCCTGGATACAGCCCAACGGGTGGTAGCTTTCGAGATCAGGGATACGGGTATTGGTATTTCCAAAGACAAACAGAATATCATCTTCGAAGCCTTCCAGCAGGCAGAAGGCTCTACCAGCCGTAAATACGGGGGTACCGGACTTGGACTTTCTATCAGCCGCGGACTGGCAGACCTGCTTGGGGGATCCATAGAACTTTCCAGTGTAGTAGGACAGGGAAGTGCTTTTACCTTGTTCCTGCCGATCGATTACAATCCTGTGGCCGGTAAGAGAGAGAAACAAACAAGCCTTAAAGTTAGTGAGTATAAACTCGCAGAAAGTAGTAACCCGGATGCCATTCTCCATTCTGTTCCTACGATCAAGGTAAATGAGACCAAGGACCTGGATGCGCTGAACGAGATCATCAACGAAATAGGAGATGACAGGAATAATATCAACAGCGGGGACAAAGTTGTTCTCGTGATAGAAGATGATATCCGTTTTGGAAAGATCATGATCGAGAAAGCACATAAGATGGACCTGAAAGTCGTTATTGCAACTGCTTTCGGGGAGGTATTTGATCTTGTCAATAAATACACACCGGTCGCAGTTACGCTTGATGTCAAACTTCCGGATGCAAGCGGTTGGAGGATCCTCGACCTGTTCAAGAACGATATCAATTTCCGTCATATTCCTGTACACCTGATCTCCGGCGAGGAGAACCGGTTACTGGCTATGCAAAGAGGAGCCCGGAGCTTTAACCTGAAACCATTGAAGACAACGGCGTTGAATGACCTGTTCACCGATATCATCCAGTACAATGACCGGAAACAAAAGAAAGTATTGATCATTGAAGACAATGAGCTGGATTCTTCACAGGTCGCCAAAATACTTGACAATGGGGAGCTTATCAATATCGAGGTGATCAATTCGGGTACAGAAGGACTGGAAAAGATCAGGGAGAATGATTATGACTGTATCATCGTGGATTATATGCTGCCCGATATCGGCGGGATGGAACTGGTAATCGAGATCAGTAAAATTAAAAAGACCCTGATGACACCGGTAGTTGTTTATTCAGCTCGTGACTTCTCACCGAAAGAAAGGACCCAGTTGAAACAATATTCGAACAGGATATTGCTGAAAGATGTGAATTCACTTGATCTTTTGCTTGAAGAAGCGGTGTTGTTGCTGCATATCGATCATAAGGACCTGATGCCGAAGAAAAGGAAACTGATCGAGAACCTGCGGTCGAAGAATGATGTCCTTACCAATAAAAAGGTACTGGTGGTGGATGATGATGTGCGTAACCTGTTTGCACTTACGACCGCCTTTGAACGGTATGCGATCCAGACCATCACAGCGGAGAGTGGCCAGGAAGCCATGAATATCCTCGAAGAAAAGCACGATATTGATATTGTACTGATGGATATCATGATGCCTGAAATGGATGGTTATGAAACAACGCAGAAGATCAGGAGAGAACATAAGAATACCGGTCTGCCGATTATCGCCGTAACAGCCAAAGCGATGAAGGGCGACCGTGAAAAATGTATTGAAGCAGGCGCCTCTGATTATATAACCAAACCCGTAAAGATCGACCAGTTGCTTTCACTGATGAGAGTATGGTTATACAAGTAAGAATGAACCATGGGAAAAGGCGCACCACATAAAGCAGATCCGAAATCCGACATCAAGATACTGGTGGTGGATGACAGGGAAGATAACCTGTTCTCTATCGAAGCCATCCTGGAGAAGGATAATTATACGATCGTTAAAGCCAACTCGGGACGGGCCGCTTTAAAAGTGCTGTTGACTGAACATGATTTTTCACTGATCCTGATGGACGTGCAGATGCCGGAACTGAACGGGTTTGAGACGGCTACCATTATCTATGACAGGGATAAATTAAAAAATATCCCGATCATTTTCATTACCGCTTACAGTAACGATGAAGACCATGTTTTCAGGGGCTATAAGATGGGTGGTGTGGATTATATCTACAAACCGATCAACCCCGATCTCCTGCGGGTCAAGGTTAGTGTCTTTGTAGAACTCTATCGTAAAAACCGGCAGTTACAACAGCAGGAAAGCAAGTTGTTATCGGCTAACCGCTCCCTGCAAAAAGAAATAGAAGAACGGAAATTATCCGAAGAGAAAGTACAGCACCTGAACCAGCAGTTAATTGAGAACAATGCTCACCTGAAGCAAATGAATGAAGAGTTGGACCAGTTCGCGTATATGGCTTCACATGATCTCCAGGAACCTTTAAGGAAGATACAGATGTTCAGTGATAAGATCCTGGTAAAAAAGCATCCCGATGAAGAAACAACAAAATATTTTTCCAAGATAATCAGCGCTTCCAGGCGGATGCAGTCGCTGATCAATAACCTGCTCGACTTTTCCCGTCATTCTGTGAGGTCTTCCGATTTCAAAAAGACCGACCTGAACCAACTCCTCAAAGAAACATTGAGCGAGATGGAGCTGGATATTGAAAAAAGCGGGGCAAGTATCAAGGTCGGCAATCTCCCGGTTATCGCGGCGGTGCCCGGCCTGATGCAGCAACTTTTTTATAACCTGCTTAGCAATGCGGTCAAGTTCCGGAAGAAAACGGTCGCCCCGCTTGTTGATATCACGGCCGAGGAGATGACCCCCGCAGAATTTTTGCAATTATCCGGTCATGTAAACGGAAGTATTTATTATAAGATCACGGTAACAGACAACGGGATCGGTTTTGATGAGCAATACAGCGAAGATATCTTCAAAGTCTTCAAACGCCTGCATAGCTACCAGCAATATGAGGGCACAGGCGTAGGATTATCCATCTGCAGGAAGATCGTCGAACAGCACGGCGGTTTTATCCGGGCAAAAAGCAAACTGGATGAAGGATCCACTTTTATTATCGGGCTGCCCGCGACGCAACCAAGGGCATCCTCAAAAAATGCTGTAAATGAGCCAGCCGGCCACCAGCACGGATAACGCGCCTGCGAGGAATCCCCCGTATACTTCGGGTTGGGTATGATCTGAAACAATGAAACGGGAGCTGCAAACAAGTCCTGCAATCAACAAGGCAAGGGAAATATATATCCCAAAATGAAGAGGTTGGGATAAACCCATGGACAGCATAAACGCTGCCAGCACCCCCATTGAAATAGCATGAAGACTTACTTTGATCTTTATATTGATCATCAGCGCCAGCCAGGAACTTATAAAAGTAGCCAGCGCCAGTTGCACCGCTTCCTTTGGCAGGGAAAGCTGGTCATCCATTTTATTACTGTTCCACCAGATATACGTGATCCAGAAATACCATACACCGCAGGCAATTAACGGTATGATGCGGTCTTTTTTTGTATGCAGGTAAACTGAACTGATAAAATCCAGCGCTTTTAAAAGGAGTACGGTTACGAGGGGAAAGAAAGTAAACATCAGCACAGCCATCATGACGATCCTGGTTTTACTCCAGGGAGACAGTCCCGCGAAAAAATACGGGTGCCCGTATACCATGAATAAAATAATATAGAGAGGAACAAAAACAGGATGGAAAATATAGGAGAGGATTGTCGCTGCTGCCCGGATAACAGGAGAATGTTGAGGGAATTCATTTTCCCTTACTTCCTGCAGCTTGCTTTGATCATCCACTATCAATCTCGTACTCATAATCAACCCTGATTTACTGCAAAGTAAGGAAATGTGTCAAATTGAAAGAAACAAGAACAACCACGGATAACACAGATTAAATATTCACAGATTACACTGTGTTATCTGTGCTCAAATTTGTGTAATCTGTGGTAAAATTTATACTGATGTATTGCTCAAAGTAAAGGAATCTCTTTAAAGAGACCGATTTAGTATCTTTATCAGGTTGATCCGAAACCCCTTTGGTTTGTGCCGGGCAGTTGACCATTGTTCACCAAAAAGAATTGCATGAAAAGACTAGGACTAGTCCTTTTCCTGGCTGTTTTTTTCCAGCAGGGATTTTCACAGAAGATAGATAAGGCCAAAATGCAGGCGATGTACGATGCCATCAAGGCGGAAGGCATTCTCCATCCTGATTATGTAATGGCACAATGCATGCAGGAAACCGGTAACCTGAGTTGTAAGAGCTGCTGTTTACGCTACCACAACCTTTTCGGGTTTTATGTAAAAAATAATAAATGCAAAAAATTCGATTCAGACGCGGAATGCATTGAGTATTACAAAAAATGGCAGGATAAACGCTACCCCAAGTGGCGGAAAAAGAATCCAACCGCGGATTATTACCACTTTCTTAAAAGCGCGGGCTATG
>JANMKG010000379.1:0-8828 GCA_031371915.1 Chitinophagaceae bacterium
GAATGTGTCAATGCCGCTATCACCCAAATTGAATTTTATAAAGAGTCCGGTTATTTTTCTTCTTCCGCGGATATTAAAACGGTATACGAAGCACTGGAAGAAACCTTTAACCACCTGAAGAACCAGGTAGAATATGGCTGCAAGTTCATGCCTGGTGAGAATCCCCAGACCCGGAAAAATAATTTCAAGTTCTTTTACAACAGGGTCGTGTTGGGAGACAATACGATCATGGTCATCACCGACAAGGTAAAATCAGTGTTCCTGAATTACGATGTGCTGAATTATATGACGACCCGGGATGAAGCGTTTTGCAATCCCTCCTATGGTGACCTGCAGAACCTGATGAAAAGAGCCACCCTTATCAGCCAGACCAGCGAAAAACACCGGAATGTTTTTTTTAATATTCTGCTGACCAAAATAAAGGACCGTAAACGTAATTTATAGATCATGAATACCGGCGAACTGCAACAACAGCTTTTTCGGGCAGTAAAAAATAAGATAGGGCCTTCCCTTTCAGCGGCGGATGAAATTGCCGGCCTGCTGGATATTAGCGTGGACAGTGCTTACCGCCGCATGCGCGGTGAAATTACCGTGAACCTGGAAGAGCTTCACCTGCTTTGCAATCATTACCATATTTCACTGGACAAGCTGATGAACGTAGATACCGGGGCATTTTTGTTTGAAGGAAATTTCCTGGATACGAATAATTTCCGCTTCGACGCTTACCTGAAAGGTGTCATGCACAGCCTCGCCTATATCAAAAGTTCTAACGGAAGCGAATTTTTCTACCTCTGTAAGGATTCGCCTATGTTCCATCATTTCTATTTCCGGGAATTTGCCGCTTTCAAACATTATTTCTGGATGAGCACATTGCTGTTCTTCCCCGAATTCAGGAATAAGAAAATCAGTTTGGACGATTACCCCGAAGAATATTTCAGCATCGGGGAGAAGATCCTGGAGATCTATGACCAGGTCGACAGTGTGGAAATATGGAATATTGAAAGCCTCAACGGGACCTTACGACAAATAGACTACTATAAGCAAAGTGGTCTTTTTAAATCAGAAGTGGATATCCTGCGTGTATATGAGGCTATCGAAAAAATGTTGGACCACCTGGAAAAACAGGCAGAACTGGGGTTCAAGTTCAAATATGGTGACCCGGAAAAAAAACCACTGGGACGGTACAGGATGTATTTTAATGAGGTTGTGTTGGGAGATAACCAGATGCTGGCTGTTATGGACGGATCCAAGATCGCGTATGTACCTCACTCTGCTGCCAATTATATGGCCACAAGAGACATGGCTTTTTGCGACCATTTTCACCAATACCTTCAAAACCTGATGCGCCGCTCTACACTGATCAGTGAAACCAGTGAGAAGGAACGATCAAGGTTTTTCCGGATCATTCGCGATAAGATCGAGCACCGCAAGGAAAGCCTGAAAGTGTGAGGGTAGACATTTTTGAAATATAGCACAGTATTTTCAGCGCAGAGAACATAAGAAGCAGAGTTTACGCGGAGAACTCTGCGTAAACTTTGCGTTCTTCGCACCTCTGCGATAAAAAATAAATTCATCCTTCGGAAAGCCCCATCTCTGTTCGATTGGCCCGGTTTTAGTTAAATTAATTGTCATATGAGAAAACTATTATTAATAGTAACCCTTTCCTTTTCGCTGAATAGCTGCGATATACTGTCCAAATTACCTACGGGTACCGGTGTTACAGAAGCGGAAGCCGGCGAGGGTATCAAAGAGGCCCTTGGTCAGGGACTGGTGAAAGCGGTCTTGCAACTCAACCGGACAGACGGTTTTTTTAAAGACGCTTTTTATAAAATACTGATGCCACCGGATGCGAGGAAGATCGAAAATACGCTTCGTGACCTGGGTATGGGTAAAATGGTAGACAAGGCAATCCTCCAGATCAACCGCGCGGCGGAAGATGCGGCAGGCTTTGCCAAACCCATTTTCGTGGATGCGATCAAAAGCATGACGATCAGTGATGCGATCGGCCTGGTAAGAAATGGTGATACAAGCGCCACGCATTTTTTCAGGATCAAAACAACTGAACGCCTGATCGCTGCTTTCCTCCCGGTTATTAAAACCTCGCTGGATAGACTGGATGCTACTAAATATTATGCTGATGTGATCACGACCTACAATAATTTCCCCACGACTTTCCGAAAGCTGAATCCTGACCTCCCGGCCTTTGTAACCGACAGGGCCACCAATGCCCTCTTTGATCTCGTGGCAAAGGAAGAAGTAAATATCCGCCAGAATTTTGCGGCCCGGACCACCGAATTACTACGAAAAGTATTTGGCGGGAGCATTCGTTGACACCGCCGCTGTAAGCGGCGCAACCAATAGCTTAAAATAACGTCAAAATAAGCGGCCAGGGGTTTCTCCCAACAAAGGGAAAGTTACCTTGTGCCGGATATAATCTATACATAATATGAAAACTTATTTTACAGCTGCCTTGCTTTGTCTTTTAGCGATCTCCACACGTTCTAATTCCCAGGTAAAGATCTCTGATATTTTCAATAAGAAATCTTCCACGGGGATCACCGAAAACGAGGCGGGCCAGGGTATTAAAGAGGCGCTGTCGCAAGGTGTCACTAACGCGGTCCTGAACCTGAACAAGACCGATGGGTTCTTTGGCAGTGAATTTTACAAAATGCTATTGCCTGAAGATGCTAAGAAAGTAGAGAAGACACTGCGGAATATGGGCATGGGAAACCAGGTAGATAAAGCGATCCTTGCCATCAACCGGGGCGCGGAAGATGCCGTGGGATATGCCAAACCTATTTTCGTGAACGCGATAAAAGAGATGACCCTCACCGATGCGCTGAATATCATCAAAGGCCCGAAAGACGGGGCCACTAAATATTTTCGAGAGAAGACCATCCAGCAACTGGTCACGGCTTTCACGCCTTCTGTAAAATCCTCGCTGGATAGGACGGATGCAACGAAATATTACACCGATATCATTACTACCTATAACAGACTTCCTACTACTTTCAAAAAGGTCAATCCTGATCTTACTTCCTATGTAGTAGGGAAAGCAGTAGAGGCGTTATTTGACCAGGTGGCCAAAGAAGAAGCGAATATCAGGGCGAACCCGGTGGCGAGAACTTCCGATATCCTGAGAAAAGTATTTGGCAGTAAATGATCCTAGTCCGGGAATACACTCCAGAAAAGTAATACGATCCTTCTTCTGGGATCATCAACTTTGTAATCCGTTATTTTAGGATTGGGAAGGGTTTCACCTTTTCCTTCATGCACGTAAATTATCTTTTCGATATTCCGGCCATTACTGGAACGACCGGATGTAAAACTGGTAAAAAGATCGATGACGGATTTAGCCCTTGCAGTTGATAATTCCTGGTTCAGGTTTTCACTGGTCAAGGGTCTTCCGCTAAAGGAGAGTTTATCTTTTAGATCTTTATAAAGGGGCGTTCCTTCACTAATAGTGGTTGCGTCTGCATATCCCTTCGCAGTAATGACGAGTGACATGGGGAAATCAGGGTATTTCTTTACAAACATGTCAATTTCTTTTGTCGCTGGTTCAAAGAATTTGCCGATTGCGCTTGCTACAGTAGGTGTGACCGTATACTTTCCCGGTTCGAAGATCACATCCTGGTCAAGGTTAATGACCGTTTTCCGGTTGATAAGATCGGAGAGCATCATAATCTTATCATTGATGTTCTTTGATGCATTCCTTGAAGTGGAAAGACTTTTTCTCAACTTGTCCCAGTCATTTTTATTGATTTCTACATCACCTACCAGGATGGTGTTCTCGCTATGCAGGGCGTTGATTTCCGCTTTTGTTTTATCAATGAATTTCTGGATCCGGGCACTGGCCGTATCACCGATCTCATTCTCGTCCTGTTTTTCCTGGCGTTGCCTTTCCAGGTCTTTTAATCTTTCCTGGTGGTTGACCAGCTGGCTATCGACACCAGACAGTTGTTTTTGGGCTGAGCTTGCCTTTCTTTGAGGGACACAGGAAAATGCAGAAACAATAACAGCGAAAGCAAAAAATAAATATGGGGCTTTTGTGGAAAGCATAAAACGGGTGTTTTATGTGTTCTCTTAAAGATAGAAAATTATTTGCTGCAAAACAAGCGGTTTATACCCCGGCCAGTAATACCTGCCAGGCCTCTTTAACGCCTCCCTCCCCTAATAGTTTTTTCGCGTAATGATGAAGCTCCTTTTCCATTTCGTCGGGATTAATGCTGTAATACTGAATGATTTGTTTCAGGTGCGGGTCGTCAAAAGAAGGATCGATAAAAGGCAATTCCTGCACATTTGCCAGCTGCCCCAGGTTATTCCCGGAGAGGACTGAACTATTGCGGATCGCCGGGGGCAATGCATCCACACCGATTCCCAGTTTGGTGTTGGGTTTTTCTACCTGGAACAGGTTTTGTTCATTGACCCTGCAATACCAGTCGCCACCCAACCGGGCCACATGATTTATTTTTCGCTGGTCTATTTTTGGTAAACCCGGGGTGTCATCATCAAGTAAAGAATCATGAATATGCATACGAAGAACTTCACAAATAATTAGGTTTCCCGCCCCACCCTCACTGCCCAGTGGTTTTACTTCAAGCACTTTGCATTCCAGCTGCACTTTGCTCTCTTTTACCATCGGTGGTCTTACCAAAGTGGCGGGTACTTCTGTAAAACCCGCTTTGGCAAATTCACTTATACCGTCCGGGTACTCGCAGCTTGCCAGCGAAACCTGTTGCACCATATCATAAGTAACGATATTGATCACGACCTCGGGCACCTCAAGTACATTTCGCAGGGTATGCTTGGTGGTATTGTCCCGCACTCTTCGGGCAGGTGAAAAAATAACGATGGGAGGGTTGGAAGAAAATAAATTGAAAAAACTGAAAGGGCTAAGGTTGACCTGGCCTTCTTTATTGATCGTGGAAGCAAAACAGATCGGCCGCGGCCCGATCACGTGCTGCAAATAGTATTGTCTTTCGGGGGTTGTGAGATTTTTTAAATCGAAAAACATAGTTTTTATTTAAACGCAGAGAAATAAGTAAATAGAGATTTCGCTGAGCCTTAAAAATAATTACACGGATATTATATAAATTCCACAACCTGATTTCCCATTTTCTCTGCGTTAACTCCGCTTCTCTGTTCTCTGCGATGAAATCTCTTAACCTTTCTTTAATTTTAATATACTCCAGTCGCTTTCTTCTGCAACGATAGTATTGCTTAATAAGCCGAGTCCATCAATCTCCATTTCCACAATATCATTTGGTTGTAACCACTGTTCAGGATAATTCGGATCATTCAGTTTGCCGGTACCATTCAGTTCCAGGAAGCAACCTGTGCCAACCGTTCCGCTCCCGATCACATCACCTGGATACAGTTCCGTACCATAAGAAGCCCTTTCAATGATCTCGGCAAAGGTCCAGTCCATATCGCCGAGGTTACCTTCACTCACCTGTATCTCATTCACGAAGCATTTCATTTGCAGGTTCCAGCTTTTACCGGTATGGTTTTCTTTGCAGGGGATCTCGAAGGATTGTAATTCATCCAGGGTAACAAGCCATGGACCTGTTACAGTAGAAAAATCTTTTCCTTTGGCAGGTCCCAGGTTCAGCAACATCTCTTCCATCTGCAATCTCCTTGCACTGAGATCGTTCATGATCATCAGCCCACCGATATATTCATCGGCCTCGGAAGCTTTTATATTCCGGCCGTGTTTACAAATAACAATGGCCGCCTCGAGTTCAAAATCCAGTTTTTCGAAATGATCCGGCATACAAAGAACCTCGCCGGGCCCCTGGATACTGTGGTGGTTGGTAAAATAGAAAATGGGATACTGGTCAAACTCGGGGATCATCTCCACTTTGCGGTTTCTCCGGGCTGCGGCTACGTGCTGACGAAATGCATATCCATCGCGGCAACTGGCGGGGAAGGGTACGGGACTGAGTAATTGAACTTCTTTCAGGGGTACCCCGCGGTTTGAAGTCCTCGTTCCTTCTTTCAGCATCAGTTCACCTGCCTGTGCAATGGGAAAGGAGTCTTCCCAGTAATTAAGGAACATACTCATCGTATTGGGGAGATCGGGGTGCAGCACTTCCATTTCATAGATCATCTCCTGGACCAGCACACCCAGTTGTTCTCTCTCTTCTTTCAGGTAGGAAACCAGTTTCATGGAACTTTAATTTGGGGCAAAGAACGGAAAGTTTTGCTTGATTAATCTGGCTAAAGTTTTTTATTTTCAATTTCATCTCAACAACTATCTATGCGAAAAGGGTTGACCGCATTTTTTCTTTTGTCATTGATGGGCGCAACCAACAGGCATGCTCAGGTTGATGATTCATGGATCCGTATCAATCAATTGGGGTATACACCCCGCGGAGTAAAAGTGGCAGTATGGTGCAGTAAGGAGGAAGAAGGGATTGGTAATTGGGAATTGGTCGAGGCAACCTCAAAAAAGATAGTTGCCTCAGGCCCGGGGGGTAAAGCATTTGGTGCCTATGGTCCATTCAAACAAAGCTACCGGCTGAATTTTTCTTCTTTTACAAAACCGGGTCATTATTATTTACAGGCAGGAGGAGTGAGATCTCCTGAATTTGAAATTGGTAACGATGTCTATAAAGGAACCGCTGATTTTTGTTTACGTTATATGCGGCAGCAGCGGAGCGGGTTCAATCCTTATTTAAAAGACAGTTGTCACACGCACGATGGGTATGTGTTGTATGGGGAAAAAGCCGGCATCAAAGACAGTGCCCATATTGATGTAGCAGGAGGCTGGCATGACGCTTCCGATTATTTGCAATACTCCTCCACTTCTGCGAATGCTACTTATCATTTGCTGATGGCTTACCGGGATTTCCCAAAAGTATTCACCGATGAGAAAATGGCGAACGGTCTCGAAGGGAAGAACGGTATGGCTGATGTGCTGGATGAAGCAAAATGGGGACTCGACTGGTTACTAAAGATGCATCCCAGGCCCGACTGGATGTTCAACCAAATTGCCGATGACCGTGATCATATGGGAATGCGGATACCCAAAGAAGACTCCTTCTATGGAAAGGGATATGAAAGACCGGTTTATTTTGTAAGCGGGGAACCGCAACAGCGGGGAAAGTTTATGAATAATACAACAGGCACATCTTCAACAGCTGGAAAATTTTCCAGCGCATTTGCCCTTGCACATTACCTGTTTGATCCCAACAGCCTCTTCCTAAAGGAAAAAAACAAGAGGAATGCCTATTACTATAAAGCATTTAATGCCCGTGCGTATGGATTACTGAAGCCCGGGGTAACACAGACAGCTTCTGTACGATCACCTTATATCTATGCAGAGGATAACTGGGTGGACGATATGGAGCTGGCAGCTGCGAGTATTGCTTCTGTAATTGGTCAGCAAATAAAAAACGGAATAGCACTTACAATGCTTGACGATTACCGTAATAAATACCTTGATGAGGCATATGAATATGCGACAAAAGAAAAGGTTACTCCATGGATGGGCGCCGATACCGCCAAACACTACCAATGGTATCCCTTTATCAATCTCGGGCATTATGAACTCGCCAAACAATTAACCGGCGGAAGAAAAGATACGGTCACAGGATATTATAAAGAAGGGATTCAACGGGTCTGGAACAAAGCCAAACAAAACGCCTTCTACCGCGGCGTTCCCTTTATCTGGTGCAGTAATAACCTTACAGTCTCTTTTGCGATGCAATGTTATTGGTACAAGCAGTTGACCGGGGATAAAAGTTTTGAAGAATTAGAACAGGCCAACTTCGACTGGCTCTTTGGTTGCAATCCATGGGGAACAAGCATGGTCTATGGTCTTCCATCTTGGGGGGATACTCCTGTTGACCCCCATTCTGCCTTTACTCATATAAAAAATTATCCCATCGATGGGGGACTGGTTGACGGGCCTGTTTACGGCAGCATCTATAAAAGCCTCATCGGGATTCAATTAAAAGACGTGGATGAATATGCTGAATGGCAAAGTGATCTCGCCGTGTATCATGATGATTATGGAGATTACAGTACCAATGAACCTACGATGGATGGAACAGCCTCGCTAATTTATTTGCTGGCCGCAAAAGAAGCAGAGTCGTCCCGTGCCCCCTCTCCATCGGAGAGGGGGTTGGGGGTGAGGTCTTTTTCCTACGATCACGGAGCTATTATACGCGGTGACAGCACAAAGAAAAATATTGCACTCGTCTTTACCGGGGATGAGTTTGCTGAAGGCGGTGATTTTATCGGGGAGACACTTGATAAAGAAAATATAAAAGCATCTTTCTTTTTTACCGGCCGGTTTTACCGCAATAATGCCTTCAGTAAAATAATACGAAAACTGAAAAAGGAGGGTCATAACCTGGGGCCGCATTCGGATCAGCACCTGTTGTATTGCGACTGGAATAAAAGAGACAGCCTGCTCGTAACAAAGAAACAATTCCGCTTTGACCTGGCCGATAATTATACCGCTATGGCAAGATGGGGGATCAGCGGAAAGAACGCTTCTTTCTTTATACCTGCTTATGAGTGGTATAATGATTCGATTGCTGCCTGGACAAATGAACTGAAATTGAAGCTTATCAATTTTACCCCCGGTACAAGAAGCACAGCCGATTATACATGGCCGGAGTTGAAAAATTATCAAGCCAGTGATGTTATATATAACTCTATTATCGACTATGAACACGCTAACCCTGCCGGCCTCAATGGCTTTATGCTTTTGATCCACCTGGGAACCGATCCCCGGCGAACCGATAAATTTTATAAACACCTCCCCGAACTGATAAAATATCTCCGTTCTAAAGGCTATCATTTTCAAAGAGTTGATG
>JANMKG010000397.1:0-3102 GCA_031371915.1 Chitinophagaceae bacterium
GACGAAGTGATCGAACACCGGATGATCAGTAAATCCATCCGGGAAGCCCAGGAAAAAATAGAAAAGAAAGTGCTGGTCGAACAAACCGCCCGTTCACAGGAGAGCTGGCTGGAAAAAAATTTAGGCGCCTAAAAATAAGGACTGCGTATGTTTTACCTGCCGGCCAAACAGTTGTTTGTAAACTTTTTTCACATTACTATTTGGAAATACCGATTCTTGCCCTTTATCTTTGTCACAGTTCTTTAGTTTCTATTCCGGCTTAGTGATGAAAACTTCTCACTACGTTCGGGATAAACTTATCAAGAAAGGCTGAGGGTTATGGCCCATTGAAGCCTTGACAACCTCCCTTCGCTTCGCTCAGGGTGACAAAAGAAATTTGTCATCCCGAACGGCAGTGAAGGAAAGGTGCCAATTCCATCTCGCCTGAGGCGAGACAGATAAGTCAGATCCACAGCTTCGAAATAATTATTCAACTTATTCAAAGCTCATCTGATTTATCGGGTGAGCTTTTTCTTTTCCCTCTCCTTAAGGAGAGGGTTAGGGTGAGGTACTCCCGGTAGTCTTTCATTGGTAAGTTTTAAAACATGTCTAACAATTTTTAAAACTTCTTCACTCTCCCCGCCTTTTGGCGGGGGAGATGGGGGCAAAACCAGTAAAGATGAGTAACAACGCAACACAACTGATCCACAGCATTCCCGTAGATCCTTTAACAGGAGCCATATCAGTTCCTATTTACCAGACATCCACTTTTGTACAGGAAGCCCCGGGCATCAACAAAGGATATGATTATGCCCGTACCGGGAACCCGACAAGAGCAGCGGCAGAAGATCTTATTGCCGGTTTGGAAGAAGGTTCTACTGGTATCGCTTTTGGGAGCGGTCTTGCCGCCATCGACGCGGTGATCAAATTATTGGAAGCCGGTGATGAGATACTGGCGGTGGATGATATTTATGGAGGCGCTTTCCGGCTCTTTACACATATCTACCAGAAATTTGGCATTACGGTGAATTATGTAGACACTACCAATGCAGAAAATGTTTTCCATGCCATTACCCTAAAAACAAAACTGATCTGGATCGAAACCCCAACGAATCCAACACTGAAAATATCCGATATAACCGCCATCGCTAAGATCGCTAAGGCTAACCGCTGCTTACTTTGCGTGGATAATACATTTGCTTCACCTGCTTTACAACAACCTCTTAAACTGGGGGCAGATCTTGTCGTTCATTCGGCCACCAAATACCTGGGCGGTCACAGCGACCTCATCGCCGGTTTCGTCGTAACAAAAGAAAAAGAACTCGGTGACCGTATCAAATTTATTCAAAATGCCAGCGGGGCCATCCTCTCCCCTTTTGACAGCTGGCTCGTGATCCGCGGTATCGAAACATTATACCTGCGGGTAAAACAACATTGTCTCAATGCGCAGGTAGTAGCTGAATTCCTCGAAACGCATCCTGCTGTGGACAAGGTTTACTACCCTGGATTAAAAGATCACGTGAATCATAATGTAGCGGCGAGGCAGTCCTCAGGGTTTGGCGGCATTGTTTCCTTCACCCTGAAAAATGATACCGAAGAAGCCGCGACAGCTTTTGTAACAGCAACTAAATATTTCAAACTGGCAGAGAGCCTGGGTGGAGTGAAAAGTCTTCTTTGTCATCCGGCACAGATGACACATAAATCCATTCCCGCGGAAAGAAGAAGAGCTGCCGGGGTAGCTGACAGCCTTGTCCGTCTTTCTGTCGGGCTTGAAGAAGCCACTGACCTGGTGTATGACCTTGACAATGCATTCAAAGCGGTAACCGTATTACAAAATAAAAATAAAACAGTCATCTCCTGATGGAAACACATAAACAATTAACGATCGGTCTTTTTGGTTTTGGTGTCGTGGGAGAAGGATTGTATAAAGTGCTGCAGCAAACACCCTCCTTAAAAGCCAGTATTAAAAAGATCTGTATCAAAAACTCCGGGAAGAAAAGAAATGCCCCGGCAGCATTATTCACCACAGACAAGAATGAATTGCTGAATGATAGCGATATCAATGTTATCGTAGAAGGGATCGATGACGCGGAGGCAGCTTTTTCGATCGTGACGACCGCCATGCGAAATGGAAAAAATGTTGTAAGTGCCAGCAAGAAAATGATCGCCGGGCACCTGGTTGAATTGCTCGAATTACAGCAATTGACGGGCAGGTCCTTTCTTTACGAGTCGGCGGCCTGCGCTTCGATCCCTGTGATAAGAAACCTCGAAGAGTATTATGACAATGACCTGCTTCACTCGATCCGGGCTATTGTGAATGGTTCCACCAATTTCATACTAACCAAAATATTCGAAGAAGGGATCCCTTTCAAAGAGGCGTTATTACTGGCGCAACAGGCGGGTTTCGCGGAAAGCGATCCACGGTTGGATGTAGAAGGGTTTGATGCTGTTAATAAATGGGCCATTTTATTGATCCACGCTTTCGGCATCATCGAACAACCGGGATCGATACTGTTCAATGGTATACAAAATATACATGCCGGCGATGCATTGGTAGCCGCCAACAGGACACAGGAGATCAAACTGGTAGCACAGGCGCAGAAACTAAGCAACGGAAAAGTAGCCGCTTTTGTCTTACCACAGTTTGTACCCAAAGATGACCACCTTGCATTTGTAAAAAATGAATACAATGGGGTGGTGATCGAAAGTGGGTTCGCCGATAAGCAATTTTTCTATGGTAAGGGAGCCGGCAGTTTTCCTACAGCCTCTGCTGTACTAAGTGATATTGCTGCTTTGCGGTATGAATATAAATATGAGTACAAAAAATTATACCATCACCAGCCTCACCAGCTTGGCAATACAATTTATCTGAGGATATATGTAAGCTTTAATGAATTAAAAGATATTCCCCGTGAACAATTTGAGTGGGTAGAAGAATGGCATTTACAAGAAGATAGAAAATACCTGGTAGGTGTTATTGCTATGGAGCAACTACATAAGAACGGTTGGTGGAAAGAAAATAATATTTCTCTTATACTTACAGCCGATCCGCTGGTGGAAGATATAGAACTAAAAAAACTTAGAAAAAAAAGCCTTGAACTGGCTGGGGTAATATAGCTAATA
>JANMKG010000421.1:0-4205 GCA_031371915.1 Chitinophagaceae bacterium
AGGATATTGCCGATCGATTATCCCAACTCCGCGGAATGCAGTGTAGGCACGGTTTGGAAGGAAATGTGGAATGATACACAAAACCTCGATGCCTGCCCGCCCGCTTCTATTATCCATCTTAATTACCCGAGAAAAGATGGAAAAGGTGATATTAAAATATCCTGGCATGACGGCGGTCTATTACCAGAACGACCAGATGAATTACTCCCCGGCGAACCTTTTGGCAATTGGGATGGTGGTGTACTGTTTATCGGCAGCCAGGGAAAATTATTACTGGATTGTTATGGAGAAAACCCAAGATTGTTGCCTACCCAGTTGATGCAGGAAAAGACAATGCCAAAAGAAACGATCAAACGTGTTCCCGAAGGACATTACCTGCAATGGGTAAATGCCTGCATTGCCGGTTATGGCAAAGGAGTAACAAGTTCGCCCTTTGAATATGCAGGGCCATTCACCGAAAGTATCTTAATGGGCAACCTGGCCATCCGCAGCTGGATGATCAAGAACCCAAAACTAAAAGGATGGGAAGACAAATACCTTGGTCGTAAAAAATTATTATGGGATGCGGCCAATATGAAGGTTACCAACTTTGATGAGGCGAACCAATTCGTAAAACGGGAATACAGGGCCGGATACGATCTTTCTTTATAGCTCGATTGTCACCCTGAGCTGGCGAAGGGAAGAATTATGAACAGGAAATGAAGAATGATGAATGAACGATCAAACTTCAACATTCTTCATTCCTTGTTCAGCGTTCATCTGTTCATCTGTTAATCAAGCAGCTTTGCCAGTTGTACCAGTTCCGCCTGTTTGTACAGTTCCTTCTCACTGTCAAAACATTTGCTGAATTCTTCCAGTAATTGCTGGATGACCTGTTTATTTTTGAGGGGTTTGAAATAAGAGCCTACGGGCGGAACAGCAATGCGTTTAAAATAATTGTCTACATCCTGCTGCGAAAAGACCTGCCCCGAGGTAGGGTCGATAAAGAACTCGATCTTATGCACAGGATTCGGCAGGGTTTCATCCGAATAACCCGGTTTGAAATAAGCGATGATGAATTGTTTGGGGATATTAATGGCCCTGACGGGAATATCCAGTAACTCGCAGAGCACCAGGTAAAGAATTCCATTACTGATCTGGTTGCCCCGTTTTACTTCCAGCGTTTTGTGCAACATGAATTCATTGGGCTCTTTGTAATTTGTTTCACCACCTTTTAAACCATAGTAGCTGTAGAGGATACTGGTAACGATATTGATCTGTTCCAGCGGGGTAAGATAATTGTTCAGCTCCAGCCAGATATTACGTCTTACTTTCTCGATCTCCTGTAATACAGGCGTGGTCGACACTTCAGGGTATTGAAATTTACAGGCCAGCATGGCGCCCAGCATCAGGTCGTGGTGACCGGAGATACTCCATTGGCGAAAATCTTCTGTCAGGTCGGTAAAGTGGAGGCGGTGGATCAGTAATTCGATACGGTTCTGTATGGCTTCGTTGGGAGTGGTTTCCCAAAGATGTTCCAGGTTAGGAATAATATGCTTGCCATAATCAACGATCTTATTCGACACTAATCCAAAGACCTCTTCATCAGGGTCATCAATTAAGGTGAACAGGGCCGATATCTCTTTATTTGTTTCCATGGTGGTAGATTCTGGCACAATATCTCTATTGGTAATGAAAGCAAATAGTTAAACTTTTCCACAGGTGGGGAAAGTCTGCATGTTTATAACGATTAAGGTCGATGATTAGTATTATAATTTACCGGAGGAATGTCAGGCTGAGTTTATCGAAGCCTGGGAAGAAAACGTTTATCATCCTTTGATAAACTCAAGGTGACAAGAAGCACGGTAAGAACAACGTTTATCACCCTTCGATAAACTCAGGGTGACAAGAAGCACGGTAAGAACAACGTTTATCACCCTTCGATAAACTCAGGGTGACATCATCTGACAATGACCATTGAACATTGAGTGTTGTGTATTGAGTGTTTATTTTCTCTTCGCTACCACCATCCAGTCCCAGGGCTTTGGTTCTTTTAGCCAGGAAGGCGCCTTTACAAATTCTGTATCCCAGTTGTATTCGATCTTCTGGAAATCTTCCGCGATAAAACCTTCCCGGCCCAAAAGCAATTGTAATTCTTCTTTCAGGTAATGTTTATGCGGCACTTCATCAATATCCGCATTTCCCTGCCGGATATTATTCCATTTTGTCATTGCCTCCTTAGCATTTTTTGTTGCCGGGAAAAGCGCTGAATCGATCTTATAGTGTTGCTGGATGATACTGCTGAGCAGCCAGGATTCAAGTGACGGGATCGTGATAATGATCCGTCCTCCTTTTTTTACACAGGAAGATAATGATTGGAAAAAAATGGTGCGATCCTTTTTTGACGGAGTTAAGATGGCATTGATACAGATCCCAAAATCACAGGCGGGCACTTTTGTTGTCTTCCCGCTCATATCGGCACGGAGATACTCCACATTCTTATACTGGGGGTAACGTTGCTGAGCGATCACGAGGTTCTTAGCGGAAATATCAAGCGCCACTACCTTCTTAAAAGCGGGAGCGAGTACCGGCAGCCATTTCCCGATAGCACAGCCGATATCGATCACTGTTTTGTTCTTCGAAGCATATTTTTTGATCACGGAACGGATCAGTGCTTTCTTATCATTGTGGAGCACATCGAATATCTCATCCGCGTAAGAGGGAGCGATCTTTTCCCAGTAAGATCTTTTCATTGAAGCTGGATTAGGTAATAATAATGTCTATTCACCTTTCTTCTTCTTTGCTGCCTTCTTTTTTGCCGGCGACTTTTTCTTCGTTGCTGCTTTCTTTTGCTTTTTGGTAAACGCCCCTGGCACTTCGATCTCGATGAATTTCTTTACATCATCAAGAGTAAATGCAGCGGCATCATCTGCTGTGTATTTACCTTCATCTGCTTTCCGTGGCAACCGTATGATCTTTTTGCCATACTTGATGATCGGCCCCCAACGTGCATTCTCCACGGCGATCTTTTCCTCGGGCCATCGATGTATATAACGGTTCTCTTCTTTTTTTACTTTAGCGGCGATCAGTTCATCCATCTCTGCCTGGGCCAGCAACTCAAAATTGTAACGTCGCGGAACATTGATGAACATCCCGTCAAATTTTATATAAGGTCCAAAACGTCCCTTACCCTTGGTGATCGGTTTGCCTTCGTAGGTTCCTACCGGGGCATCCGCGATTTGTTTTTGTTTGATATGGCTGATCGCGGTTTCCAGGTCCACTGTACCAAGATCAGTTCCTTTAGGAAGGGAAATGAATTCTTCTCCCCATTTTACATAAGGACCAAAACGACCCACATTCACTGAAACATCTTTTTCCTCGTACTGTCCCATACTGCCCTGCGCCCCGAAAAGATTCATCGCTTCCTCGTAGGTGATCGTCTCAATGCTTTGCCCCGTGGGGACTTTGGCGAACCGGGGTTTTTCTGTATCATCTGCCACGCCGATCTGTATCATGGCGCCATAGCGGCCCATTCTTGCCACTACCGGTTTACCACTTTCAGGGTCCACACCCAGTTCCCTTTCTCCTTTTATTCGTTCCGCATTCTCAATGGTATTGTCAACATCTTTTTTAAATGGCGTATAGAACTCTTCCAGCACATTGCTCCACTTCATCTTTCCTTCTGCCACTTCATCAAATTCTTCCTCGATCCTTGCCGTGAAGCTATAGTCCATGATATTATCAAAGTACTGCTTCAGGAAATCGGTGACAACCAGTCCCAGGTCCGAAGGAAATAATTTTGATTTCTCCGCGCCGGTATTCTCACTGTCGAGTTTTTTACTGACCTCGGTTCCTTTCAGCGAAAAAACACTGTAATACCTTACTACTCCTTCTTTATCTCTTTTCTCTACATATCCTCTTTTTAAGATCGTGGAAATGGTAGGTGCATAGGTGGAAGGTCGCCCGATACCGAGTTCTTCCAACTTTTTTACCAAAGATGCTTCTGTAAACCGGGGAGGAGGGCGACTGAATCTTTCCGTGGCATTCATTTCTTTCAGCGGTAGTTGCTGACCGACTGCCAGGGGAGGCAGCATACCTTCATTAGCATCTTCTTCCAGCTCATCATCATCCTTATCTTCCCGGTATACTTTCAGGAACCCATCAAACTTCAGCACTTCACCGGAAGCCGTGAGTTCTTCTTTATTCGTGGATATCTCAATTTTGGC
>JANMKG010000059.1:0-2402 GCA_031371915.1 Chitinophagaceae bacterium
GATGCGGTTCACGAATTCCCGGGCATTTCCTTCGGCTTCCAGTTCTGGGGTCACTGTTACATCCAACGCCACGGTCAGGCTGCCTTTATTGGCTACGGTCCAGCCGGGAATATCTTCGCTGCTGATCTCTACTTCCGTAATCTGTAATATTACAGGTTCGCCATCAATTGACAAATTATATTGACCTTCTTTTTCCAACCTGGTAATGTCTTCCTGGGTGAATTCTGCCAGGGCAGTGGATACCGATTTCATCTTTGGTCCAAGCTTTTTTCCCAGGGCGACAAAATTGGGTTTTATCTTTTTCCGGATGAAAGTGTTATCCGGATCCAGGTACTCGATCTCTTTTACATTCACTTCAGCTTTGACCAGGTCTTCCACTTTCCGGAACTGCTGTTTCATGTCAGCATTCAATACAGGCACCAGAACTTTTTGCAACGGCTGGCGAACTTTGAGATTCATTTTTTTCCGGAGCGATAATACCAGGGAAGAAGCATCCTGCGCCAGTTGCATTCTCTCTTCAAGCGATTCATCGATCGCCCCCCTGCCCCCCGTTGGTGGGTTCTGGCTTGCATCTAAATCGGGATAGCTTATATGATGCACAGACGCTGCATCAAATCTGTTTGTAACTGCATTCAGGTTGCGGAATAGCATATCACTGAAAAAAGGAGAGATGGGTGCTACCAGCCGGCTGATAGTTTCCAGGCATTCGTATAATGTCTGGTAAGCACAGATCTTGTCCTGTTCGTACTCCCCTTTCCAGAAACGGCGGCGACAGAGACGAACATACCAGTTGCTCAGGTGTTCATCTACAAAATCCTCGATCACACGACCCGCCTGTGTCGGCTCATAGTCATCCATGTATTCATTGGCCTTCTTAACAACGGTATTCAGCGAAGAAAGTATCCATCGATCGATCTCGGGTCGTTCGGCCAAAGGAATATATTTTTCTTTGAAAGCAAATCCGTCAACGTTGGAATAGAGGGCGAAGAATTGGTAGGTATTATATAATGTGCCGAAGAATTTACGCTGCACTTCTTTGATCCCATCCAGGTCAAATTTCATGTTATCCCAGGGTGAGGCATTGGTAACGAGGTACCAGCGGGTAGCATCAGCGCCAAAGGTTTCGATGGTTTTGAAAGGGTCAACCACGTTTCCCAGGCGCTTGCTCATCTTATTCCCGTTCTTGTCCAGCACCAGGCCGTTTGATACACAGGTTTTATACGCTACGCTGTCAAATAACATTACGGCAATAGCATGCAGGGTATAGAACCAGCCTCTTGTCTGGTCCACCCCTTCCGCGATATAATCGGCAGGGAAAACAGCCCCCTCCAAACCTCCCCTCAAGGGGGAGGCTTTCGAAGAAGCATGATATTTGAAAAAATTTTCTGCACTCAGGGGACCAAATTGGTTTGAACTTGTATCGGGTAATCCCCATTGCGCATAAGGCATGGATCCTGAATCAAACCATACATCGATCAGGTCAGCAACTCTCTTCATCCGCTTACCGGATTTACTCACCAGCACGATATCATCAACATAAGGTTTGTGCAGGTCAAGAATTCCTTCATGGAGGTAATGTTTGTTGACATCACCACCCAATACTTCACTGGCTTTACGGATACCATCGTTCAGTTCCTGTATGGAACCAATGCAAATTTCTTCCTCTCCTTCTTCCGTTCTCCAGATAGGTAAAGGCGTTCCCCAAAACCTTGAGCGGCTCAGGTTCCAGTCCACTACATTTTCCAGCCAGTTGCCAAAACGCCCGTCACCCGTGGATTTGGGCTTCCAGTTGATGGTCTTGTTCAATTCCACCATTCTTTCTTTTACCGCGGTTGTTTTAATGAACCATGCATCCAGCGGGTAATAAAGAATAGGTTTATCTGTTCTCCAGCAATGAGGGTAGTTGTGTTCGTATTTCTCGACTTTAAAAGCCCGGTTCTCTTTTTTTAGTTTTACGCTGATGTCAACATTCACATCCACATAGTCCGGGTCGTCTTTATAATTCTTTACAAAACGATTACTGAACTCACCCAATCCCTCCACGAATTTGCCTTCCCTGTCCACCATGGTAAGAATGCCAATATTGTATTTCTTACCCACCTTATAGTCATCAGCGCCAAAAGCAGGTGCGGTATGCACGATACCCGTACCATCTTCGGTGGTAACAAAACTATCTACCATGACGCGGAATGGTTCTGCCCCAGGAGTGATTTCCTGTATCGCTTTTAAAGAGTTCGCTTCGTAAGGAAGCAGTTGTTCGTACTCGCAGCCTTCAATATCTTTTCCCTTGAACTCATTAATTATTTCCCATTCGACACTTTTCCTTCTTACACTATCATCGGAACTAATTATTGAATATTTAGTTCCAATGGTATCACTTGCACTTGTACCATCAAAATATT
>JANMKG010000285.1:0-3852 GCA_031371915.1 Chitinophagaceae bacterium
CTATACATCTTACCGGGATTTTAATAATGTTTTTAATGCCAAACTTCACCAGAGCGTTTACGGGGGTGGTGGGTTTGTTAAGCTATACCCGGTCCGCTTTTTATTTGCACAGGCACAGGTGGAGCACAATACGATCCGGCAGAAATATATACCTCCCGGTGGCGGTGTCACTACTGTCGACAAATTCAATGGGAATAGTTTTCTTATCGGGGGTGGGTACACTACCGGGCGCCAGGGAAGAGGAGGATCACCGCATTATTACCTCGCCGTTCTTTTTGATATAGCAGGAGATACCAATTCTCCCTATACAGACGGATATGGAAGGTCGATTCCCATCATCCGCGGTGGTATCCAGGTCCCGCTCTTCCAGGGAAAGAAAAGAGAGGATTGAGATATCAACACAGAGTAACAGAGATACAGAGTTGCACAGAGCAAATTCCTTAATTCACTTCTCGGTGTGTCTCTGTATCTCTGTTACTCTGTGTTGAAAATAAGGGAGCACCTGCTATCAAAAATAGTTCTCTAATTCCGTCGGGTCATTTACGATCGTGATACTTTTTTCCGCCGCTTCATAAAGAAATTGCTCTTCTTTCATTAAACGGATATGCTCCAGGAGGAGATCATAGAAACCACCTGAGTTCAGAATGAAAATGTGTTTGTCGTGGATCGTCAATTGGTTCCAGGTCAGTATTTCAAATAATTCGTCCAGCGTACCAAAACCGCCCGGGAGTATCAGTGCGGCATCACAAAGACTATAAATCGTTCTTTTACGGACATGCATATCATCGCAAATGATCAGTTCGGTGATACCCTGGTGCTGTACCTCCCATTCCAGTAATAATTTTGGAATGATACCCGTAACATTTCCGCCATGTTTCATCACAGCATCGGCAATAACACCCATGATACCGGCGCTGCCACCTCCATAAATAAGTTTTACCTGGTTTTCCGCCATTAACTGGCCTAGTTGCGCCGCGTGTACCGCGTACAAAGGGTTAATACCGGTCTTAGAGCCGCAGAAAACAGCAAGTGATCGTATCGTCATAGTTGGTGTAAATTGCGGCAAAGGGATAACAATTTTCTTTATCTTCAAAATTCCTTACGGTATATTATTTGCCCTGACTATTATTTAACGGAAACCCTATTGTATGTCGCCAGTCGTTCTCTTTTCATTTGTCATAGGTTATTTCGTCCTGCTGCTCACTGTCGCCTGGTATACGTCCCGTAATTCCAATAATGATTCTTTCTTTATCGGAAACCGTAACAGTAACTGGATGCTGGTGGCTTTTGGCATGATCGGCACCTCTCTCTCGGGAGTTACGTTTGTAAGTGTTCCGGGCGGGGTTGGCGGTGGGAATTTCTACTATTACCAGATCGTACTG
Source organism: Chitinophagaceae bacterium (assembly GCA_031371915.1). GTDB lineage: Bacteria > Bacteroidota > Bacteroidia > Chitinophagales > Chitinophagaceae > JJ008. The sequence continues at coordinate 1,383 of JANMKG010000285.1, forward strand.
GGATACTTGCTGGGTTACCTGGTAATTGCTTTTGTACTCATTCCGCTGTATTACAGGATGAACCTGACCAGTATTTACACTTACCTGGAAAAGAGATTCGGGATCAATGCGCACAAAGCCGGGGCTTTTTTCTTCATTGTTTCACGAATATTCGGGGCTACGGCGAGATTATACCTGGTGATCAGCGTACTCCAGACATTCATCTTCGACAAATTTCATATCCGGTTTGAAATTACTACCCTGGTTATTCTTGCGCTGATCCTGCTGTATACCTTCGAAGGAGGCGTAAAGACCATTGTTTACACCGATACTTTACAAACTACCGGCATGTTAGTGGGATTGGTGGTCTGCGTCATCGCTGTTACCCGGGCGCTGGGAACTGATTTCGGTGGTGCCTGGCATATGATGAGCGAAAAAGGGTATAACCATATTTTCAACTGGGATGTCAAATCCAGTTCCTTTGCCCTGAAACATATTATCGGGGGTATGTTCATAGCGATCGCCATGACAGGGCTTGACCAGGAAATGATGCAGAAAAATATCAGTGTAAAAACCCTGAAGGATTCACAAAAGAATATAATGACCTTCACCGGGGTCCTGATGATCGTGAATTTTCTTTTTCTTGTCCTCGGGGGAGTTCTTTACCTGTATGCGGCGTCCAATGGCATCAAAGTGCCTGCAGATGACCTGTTCCCAACGATCGCCTTAAGCAATGCCTTTAGCGGGGCTATTGGTATCATTTTCATCATAGCGCTGATCTCGGCACTCTTTCCCAGCGTGGATGGCGCCATTACTTCCCTCACCTCCTGTTTTTGTATTGATATACTTGGAATGAAGAAAAAGGAGGGAACCGAAAAGGAAAAGAAGAGAACGCGTCTCATGGTCCATTTTAGTTTTGCACTTGTATTCTTTCTCATGGTATTACTTTTCAAATGGATCAACGATAAACTGATCATTGATTTTATTTTAAAATTCGCCGGCATTACTTATGGGCCATTACTGGGCTTATTTGCATTTGGCATATTAACCAAAAGAACCCTGAACGATAAACTGGTATGGGCGGTTTGTATTATCGCTCCTTTGCTTGCTATGGGGATAGATATGCTTAGCAACCCTGCCTGGTACGAGGCTAAATTGCACATGAGCCTTGGTTTACAGGATATTTCTGATTCACTCTTTCACGGGTATAAAATCGGAAATGAGCTGATCCTTATCAATGGGATCCTTACTTTTCTCGGGCTTTGGTTCATTTCAAAAAGATCAACGGGGGTATCTCCTGAGTTCAAGGCAGCATAAAGTTTATCTTTGTCAAAATTTCGATAAGTGGAATTGATTCATCCCCTGGTACAAAATTATGCGGAGGAGTTTTCCTCTGCGGAAGATCCTTTATTGAAAGAGGTCAGTGACTTCACGCTCCAGCATCATACGGAATCAATCATGTTAAGCGGGCATCTCCAGGGAAAAGTGCTGGAGATGATCAGTTGCATGATAAAACCCCAAATGATCCTTGAGATAGGCACTTTTACGGGCTATAGTGCTTTATGTCTTGCCAGGGGACTGGCACCGGGCGGAGACTTGCATACCATTGAATTGCGGGAGATCGATGCAGCGAAAGCGCGGTCCTTTTTTGACCGGTCTTCTTTTTCCCGGCAAATAATTTCACATACAGGAAATGCGTTAGATATTATTCCCGGCCTGGAAAAAAACTGGGACCTTGTGTTCATTGACGCGGATAAACCCGCTTATATTGAATATTTTAACCTTGTTTTACCCCGGTTGCGGAAAAACGGGTTTATTTTAGCAGATAATATTTTTTTTCATGGCCAGGTGCTGGAAAAAGAAGTAACCGGAAAAAGTGCAAAAGGCATCCAGGCTTTCAATGAGTTCATAAAGAGCAGGAACGATATCGAAAAAGTAATATTAACGATCCGGGACGGGCTCTGCCTGATACGGAAATTATAACAGACAAGACCCGATGCAAAGAGTCCGAAACATTTTATTCGTTTTTTTGCTGTTACCGGCGCTAGGTTCCCGTGCGCAGAACAGGGAGGCCATATCGGAGTATATCAAAACATATAAGGAATTGGCCATAATGGAAATGCAGCGTACGGGTGTGCCGGCATCTATCACATTGGCACAGGGTATCCATGAATCTGGCGCGGGCATGAGCAAACTGGCACTTGCTTCCAACAACCATTTTGGTATCAAATGTAAATCCAACTGGACCGGGGAATCTGTGAGGCATGATGATGACGCAAAAGGGGAATGTTTTCGTAAATATCCTTCCCCGGAGGACTCGTATAAGGATCATTCCGATTTTTTAAAGAACAGCCAGCGTTATGCTTCGTTGTTCACCCTTGATCCTACCGATTACCAGGGATGGGCCAACGGTTTGAAAAAAGCAGGGTATGCCACTAATCCACAATACCCGCAGGTGCTGATCAAGATGATTGAAGATTATAACCTGCAG
>JANMKG010000098.1:0-1722 GCA_031371915.1 Chitinophagaceae bacterium
GAAAAGAGCAACCGCAATCCTGTGCTGCTAAAAACAGAACTCGATTCACTGATCCGTCAATGGCAGGCGGGCCAGCCACCAGTCGTGCTGAAAGAACCGGCCAAAGAAAAGGCAGCCTTTGCTAATTCTTATGTGCTGGCAGGCTTCGCGGCCATCATTGCTTTACTTGGATTTATGATCCTGCTGTTTTACCGGCAGCAACAAAAGATCAACAGGACCATTGCTAGTTTAACTGGAAAGGAAATGACCGGGCATACTAATAACGGCCAAGGTCTTGATGCCGTTACCAAAGAGAGGAAAAGTAAATTATCAGCCGCTTCACTCGAGATCAGGATCAGTGATCTCGATGCCGAATTGCATAAGCTGTCAAAAGAGAATGAAGGACTGAACAGGATGATAAAAGAATACAATGGTATCCAGCATGAATATGATTCGCTGAAGCATGGTATGCTGAAAGCCTACAAAGTGAAGAATTACCCGGGTTATGATAAGATTAAGGATGCGACAATGGCCATGCAGGGGGTACTCGATACGGAGAACGCCGTAGCTACTTATGCTTATGAAAAATTCCTGAAACCTGTATTAACACTTACGGATGCGAATAAGAACAGCCCTGCTAAAATGACTAAAGCGGACCAGGAAAAATTACTGGACCTCCTTGTTTCCTTATCACTTTTTTATATTGAGTACCTCTATTTAAGGGTGAATGACCTGTCTATCGGGGGGAAAATGGTGGAGAGGATACAGGGGCTTAGCCGGGGGAAATCTCCCGATATGGCCTTATTAAAAAAATTAAACACCGAGTTCGGCTCGAGGGCGCTCGTGATCAAAATGGCCCTGGAGAAAATCTCCCTCCACCGTCTTTCTTACCCCGTTTTTGATGAAACCAACCTGAATAATCAATAACCCGCCATGCTCAAATTCCTCACCAGTCTTAGTTTTCTTTACGGATCCAGTATCGCGATCCTGCTGATCTATGGTTTTGTGTATTACCGGGGATTTATAAAGAACGGTTACCAGCGCCGGTTATTCCCGGCTGTTTTTTTCCTCATCAGTCTCTCCTGTTTTTCTTTTTTATATATCAATATCCATGCGCCGCTGTCACTAAAGACATTCAGCAATCTTGATCATCATTTCATACGGCATGAAGGGTTCCGGGTAGCGGAACGGATCGAACTGGGGCGAGCGGATACGGTTAATTATAAAACCAATTCTTTCAGCCGTTTTCTACTGGGCAGGGAAAAGGGCCAACTAATGGTCCATTCCTCTTATTCCGAAGAACCCTTTTATGCCGGATCCGGGGGATCCTATAAATTAATGTCACCGGGTTATGTGGCAGCCGGTCATAGTCTTTCTTTTCGTTCCGATACCAATTCGCTGCGGGTAAAGGCGATACAAGACAACAATTTTGAACTTAGCATCAATAACAATGTGTTGAGCCGCATCAGCAGGACAATAAAAAAAGGAGCAACAGCCTGGAACACCTTTAAGGATGATACCGTGTTTACCAGCTCTTCCTGGTATAGGGATGAAAAGATACAGTCAGCATTAAAAAATATTGTTCTGTTGCGGGATGAGGTATCCAGGGAGGGAGGAGGTGATCTGCGTTTTTTTTTACCGGGAAGGATTTTCCAATCTGCTTCTTCATTAAAGTATGATGAAAAAGAGATACGCCCGGAAGAACTTCGCTTTGATGCTTCTATACCCGATCAAAGCAATATC
>JANMKG010000287.1:0-11516 GCA_031371915.1 Chitinophagaceae bacterium
TTGAAAGAAAAAATACTTACCGCCAGCCCTGCTGATTATAAAGGTTACTGGATCGTGGAAGAAAAGAACAGCGGGCAGTTTGTTGGATGTTTTGTGATCATTCCCATACCCGATGATGAAGAAAAAACACAGTTGGGATATTCCTTTCTACCAGCATTCTGGGGTAAGGGTTATGCCACAGAAGTAAGTAAAGCCGGGGTGGATTATTTCTATAACCGTACGCCATTACCCGAGATCTACGGGGTGACAGAAAAAGCGAATATCGCTTCGGAGAAAGTGCTGTTAAAGGCGGGATTCATTTTTCATACAAAGAAGAGGGAAGGGGAGAAGGAGTTAAATGTGTTTATTATCAGGCGGACTGGCTAGTTCTTACCTTATCAGCACGAAAGTACCTTTCCTGAAAATATAATCCTGGCAGGTAGTTTTTGCTTTTATCATGTAAATATAGACAGCGGGATCCTGGGGCACTCCTTTATAGATACCGTTCCAGCAATCAGATGGATTCCTTGTAAAAAAGATCCGTTCTCCCCAGCGGTTATAGATACTGAACTCGAGTTCCAGGATAGTCCCCCAGTATTTAATACCATAACAATCATTGATGCCATTATTATTAGGGGTGAATCCGGATGCCATCAGGTAAGAGCCATTTTTGATTGATGAAACGTTTACCTTAATGCTGTCATAATTGATACAGCCTGAAAGGTCAATCCCTTTTACAACATACTGGGTAGAAAAAGTTGGGCTTGCGACAGGATCAGGGATGTCTGATCTATTAAGGGTATTGCCAGGTATCGAGCTATAGGTCGAAGCGCCGGTCGCATTTAACCGGCTTTGCCCGACAGTGCAATCAATATCATTTGATTTTGTGGCCTTAACATTGGGCAATGATCTTACGATAATAGTAGTGGATAAGGTAGCCGAATTGCCACAAAGTGTATCTGTAATAAATACAAAATAAGGAGTTGTGGCCTGGGGTGTTGCCATGGGGTTTGCAATAACACTATTATTAAGTGATCCGGCCGGTGCCCAGGTATAGAGATCGCCCCCTGAAGCATTCAACCGGCTGGAATCATTCCTGCAAATGCTTGTAGGTGCACTGATAGCAAAAGCACTGAGTTGCCGCACATCGATCTTTACAGAATCTGTTTGTGAGCATCCTTGCGGGTTGCTGGCAGTGAGGTAAAATGTTGTTGTAACAGAAGGAGAAGCTACAGGATTTAGCCTTGTTGGATCATCAAGATACTGGGGAGAGGACCATGTATATTGATTCGCCCCGGAACTGCTTGCTTGCAAAACAGTTGAATTACCGGCGCATATGGTATCCCCGGTACCAGCATCGGCTGTTAAAATTGAACTGAAGATGTTCTTTGAGATACTGTCCCTGCACCCGTTTATATCTGTTACAATAAGTTTTACAATAAAGTTCCCTGTTGCAAACGTATGCGCTGCATCCTGGGTTGTTGCCGTGCCACCATCACCAAAATCCCAATTCCAGTTTGCTATGGGATTAGTATTGAAATAGCCCAATCCCTTAAAATCAAAACTATCACACCTGATAAGTATTTCCCTGATCCTGACCGAATCAATATTGGGTTTAAATAGAATATTGTCAACCGGGATCTGGAGACCAAATAAATTAAGTCCCGCTTGTCCCGGTGTAGATCCCCACGGATCGTTTGCATGATCTGTGCAGACGCCGTTTTGTCCCCCCGTGGTAGTTGTAGTAACATTTGCAGGCAAGGAAGCATTTGTTAGCCAGGCGATACCACCGCCACCCCCGCCACCGGGGCCAATCCTGTCAGGATTGATAGCCGTCATGTCTGCGCCTTTGCCTCCCTTTGCTTCAATAATAGTATTATCTGTATAATTGCTGATTTGTAACAATACGGTACCTCCTGCACCTCCTCCACCCATTCCCTCGTGACAGTCAGGCCCTGTATTCCCACAAGCAGGTGCGACGGCGCCATTTGCACTGATCTTTTTATTATTTGATTGTAATTTATTGGCAATGATGAGGATGATTCCGGCACCATTTCCTCCATTTGCCTGGAATATGCCACTATTTGTTTGGCCTGCTCCTGCACCTCCACCTAAAAATATTTTATTGGCTGTATTAGTATAAGCAAGTGCATTCCCCTCAATCCCTCCATTAGTAAATGGAATGGTCGTATTACAGGGAGGACCTTCATAGCTGTGACCCCCATGACCTCCCTTACCTGCATTTCCTCCTCCCGCAGCGCCGGAATTGTGAGAATTACCACTACCACCGCCATTCGCAGAAGCACCTTTACCATATGACTGGCTGGAAGGTATCATTGCAATTCCTTCTCCCTTTTCTGAAGCAAGAAATGGGTCTGGGGGATAGAAATATTGGTTTTCATAACAAAAATAAGAGGATTGAGGCGGAAGCGGATCAATGCCTCCCCTAAACCCCTTTCCTCCAACATCAATATCTGCATTTAATATCAGGAAATCCTGCACAGTGAAAACAAGAATGCCACCTTTGTTTCCATCCCAGGGCAGACAGGTAAGCAAGGAGGTCACGTTTGCATTCTGGTAATAAGGAACTCTTACCAACTGTACTTTTCCGGCCGGGATATCATATTGTCTTGTAAGTTTATTCTTTAATTCAATAATATTCCCTGCTATACTTTTTACATAATTGAATTCATAGTTCCCTGCATTTTTATAGTCTATGATTGACCCAAAGGCTGCCGTATTGGTTAAATTGATAGTAGCACCTTTCATCTGTATGATCAAGACCGTATCACCTGGTTTAAAAGCAGTGGCATCTTCTACCGTTATCTTATTGTTGCAGGAATTCAGGAGCTGTACAGGCGTATAGTTATTGACGATCCCGCCGATGGTGGATGGTTGCGCAGGTAAACGCACGGAAATAATCAAGACAAGTAGTAAAACTTTTATTTTATGCGAGTGCATAGATCGGGCATTAAACTACTTAAAAAAAGTAACACCAGTATAATTATGAGGAGTAATTTTCCTGAGTTCTTTTTTTAAATTATCCCCCACCTTCAATTTGTCGATAAAACCATGAATAGCTGTCTTATCTATTTGCTGGCTTCCCCTTGTGAGGTCTTTCAATGCCTCGTAAGGATTGGGGTAATTTTCTCTCCGTAATACCGTCTGGATCGCTTCTGCAACTACCGCCCAGTTATTTTCAAGATCCTCGTACAGTTTCTGGTCATTGATGATGAGTTTGCTCAAGCCTTTTTCAATGGAACGGAAAGCGATCAATGTATGCGCAAAAGGTACGCCGATATTACGTAAAACCGTAGAATCAGTGAGGTCTCTTTGCAGTCTTGATATGGGCAACTTGGCTGAAAGATGTTCAAAGATCGCGTTGGCCATCCCGAGATTACCTTCGGCGTTCTCAAAATCAATAGGGTTGACCTTATGGGGCATGGCGGAAGATCCCACTTCTCCTTTTTTTGTTTTTTGCTTGAAATATTCCATGGATACATAGGCCCAGGCATCCCGGCAAAGATCAACAAGGATATTATTGATCCTTTTCATACAATCAAAATGGGAAGCCAGGTTATCGTAGTGTTCGATCTGCGTGGTGAACTGCTGGCGGTTGAGCCCTAGCTGCGCAACAAATTCATTGCCCAATTTCACCCAGTCGATCTTTGGAAAGGCAATATGATGCGCGTTGAAGTTGCCGGTAGCACCACCGAATTTCCCGCTAAAGGGAATACCAATGAACTGCTCGATCTGGTTCTCGATCCTTTCCACGAAGACCATGATCTCTTTGCCGAGCTTGGTGGGACTGGCAGGTTGACCATGCGTATGCGCCAGCATGGGAATATCTTTCCACTCATCGGCCAGCAGTTTGAGCTCTGTATTTAAATTTAATAAGGCTGGGAGGTATTCATACTCGATCGCATGTTTCCAGGAAAGTGGAACGGCAGTATTGTTGATGTCCTGGGAGGTAAGCCCGAAATGGATCCATTCTTTTACATCTTTACCGCCAGTTTTTTCCAGTTCATTTTTCAGGAAGTATTCCACCGCTTTTACATCATGGTTGGTAGTAAACTCGATCTGTTTTATTTCCTGGGCATCTTCGGGACCAAAATCTTCGGCAAGTTTCTGCAGATGTTTGACCGCTTTGCCTGGAAGTTTGAAGAATTTCTTTTTCTCCAGGAAGAGCAGGTATTCGATCTCGACCATCACCCTGTATTTGATCAATGCATACTCAGAAAAATATTCATCGAGGTGCTGCACCTGTTTACGGTAACGTCCGTCAACCGGGGAGATAGAAGTGAGAGCGGTCAGTTCCATGAATAGTTTATAGTTTGTGGTTTATGGTTATTGGTTGCTGAAAGACAGTAATTGCTGGAAAGCTTTCGGAACCCCCATAAACCTTGTCTGGTTATATTTGTACAAAGATAACAAACACAAATTGGAGTAATGAGTGACAAAAACGCCCCTTTAGGGCTTGGAGGTAATAAGATTAAAGTAGGGATCGTCAATTACCTGAATACAAAACCACTGGTCTATGGCCTGGAAAGATCACCCATCAATGAACAGATCGAATTGATCGGGGATTATCCTTCAAGACTGGCGCAGATGCTGATGGATAACGAGATCGATGTGGGGCTGATTCCCGTGGCAGTGTTACCCAAACTTCCCGAATACCATATCGTTGGCAACTATTGTATCGGAACCGAAGGGGAGATCGCTTCTGTGGCACTTTTTAGCGAAGTACCCATGGATGAAATAAAAAAGGTCTACCTCGACTACCAGAGCCGCACGTCAGTAGCATTACTAAGATACCTGATGAAGGAATACTGGGGCATCAGTCCTGAAATTGTGGAAGCGGTGGATGAAAATTACCGGAAGGAAATTAAAGGCACGACAGCTGGTCTCGTGATCGGTGACCGGGCTTTTGAACAGCGTAAGATCTCCACGTTTATTTATGATCTTGGTTCGGAATGGCGTTCGATTACGGGGCTGCCTTTTGTTTTTGCCGCCTGGGTGAGTACAAAACCCTTACCCGAAGAATTTATAAAGGTATTTGATGCGGCCAATGCAATGGGACTTGGCCATATCGATGAGATCGTTGCTGATGCTTCTTTTGACCTCTATGATCTGAAAAAATATTATACGCTGCACCTGAGTTATAAACTGGATGAAAGGAAGAGAGAAGCATTGGAAAAATTCCTTGAACTGCTACCCTGAAAACTAAGAGCTCCACCAGGTAAGCGCCTTCTTGTCCCCTGGTACCTGTAATTATATTTTTTCTTCATTCCTGGGAGTTAAATATGAATCAGTGGGGGAAAAAATACAATTTTGCGACATACTTCTTTTGATACTAAGTTTGTACATCTATAACTAAAATAAAATGGCGGAAACCCTGGGCTCATTGTGTGATAAACTCACCATTGTCAAATTAAAGCAATACCATTCGGAAGAGGAGGCAAGATTAAAGAGTCTCGGCGAGCAGGAGCTTCAACTGCAGGGAGAGATCGATGATTTTATAGCCGATGCGTTCGCGGGTAAGATCCCAGTGGAAAAGCTGACCTTTTCTGCTAATAAAGTGTTTAAACAGGAGGGTAATGAGACCCGTAACATAAGCGGGAAAATGGGGGAAGTCTTTGCTGAACTGGCCCGTGTGAATTGTGAACTCTGGCATGAACAGGAAAAAGTGTATGAATTTGGGAGCGTTCCTGCAGCAGAAAAAGATACCGTGGTAAAGCGGCTGGCGGTTTTGAACCTGGAACGTAACAAATGCATTGATTCCATTGACCGGCAATTCCAGGCCGCCATCGCCGGAAAAAAATAATATGCCCACCGCAATCATATTTGGTATCAATGGCCAGGATGGTTTTTACCTGGACCGCTTGCTTCAGCAAAAAAAGATTGAAGTAACAGGTGTATCCCGTTCTGCCGGGACCTGGGTACAGGGTGATGTGGGAGACAAGAGCTTTGTTGATTCACTGATCCGGGCAAAAAAACCCAATTATATTTTTCACCTGGCTGCTTATTCAAAGGTTCATCATGAATTGCTGCAGGAACACCAGTCTACTATTTTAACAGGTACACTCAATATCCTTGAATCTGTTCTTCTTCATTCACCTTCCTCGAAAGTGTTTATCACCGGGAGTGGATTGCAGTTTGTCAACGACGGCAATCCCATCAGCGAGAAGAATGAATTTATCGCCCGGGATGCCTATTCACTGGCCCGAATCCAATCTGTGTATGCAGCGCGGTATTACCGGTCCAGGGGAATTCAAACATATACGGGATATCTTTTTCACCATGATAGTCCTTTACGAACCCAGCAACACCTGAACCGCAAGATCGTGGAGGCAGCTAAAGCAGTTGCTGCAGGGAAAGAATACCCGCTGGCGATCGGGGATATCAATGTAGAAAAGGAATTTGGGTTTGCAGGCGATATCGCTGGCGGTATCTTTCATTTGGTCCAGCAGGAGGCATTGACCGAAGCCTGTATCGGAACAGGGAAAGCCTACCCAGTTAAAAAATGGCTGGAACTTTGTTTTTCCCTGGTTGGCAAGGACTGGAAAGATCATGTGCAGCTTAATACAGGTTATGTCGCTGATTTCAGGAGGCTGGTCAGTGACCCGGCTGCGATCGGGGCTACGGGCTGGAAAGCATCAACCGGTATCGAACAACTTGCAAAGCTCATGCTTGCACCGACACATTAATAATGCAGGGACCTTCCAAAAAGATATTGCTCGGTATGCTGGTAGCCAATGGCGATTGCCTGCTGGCTACTGTACTGGCAAAGCAGATCAAAAAAGATTTTCCGGGTTGCCATCTTACCTGGGCCATCAGCGATCTATGCCGGCAGGTCATTGATCTCAATCCTGATGTTGATGCGACCTGGGAAGTGCCGCTGCCGGATAAAAAAGCCGCTGAAAAGGAAGGATGGTACGCTTTTGAAAAAGAGGCATTGAAAAAAAAAGCTGCAGGAGAATTTGATGAGATCTTTTTCACCCAGGTTTATCCTTCTAATGTTCATCATTATGACGGAACTACCCGGGGCACTATTTATAATGCATATCCATACCCGGTAACGGTTGATGCAAGACCCGTACTGCGGCTATCCGGCAGGGAGATACAAAAAGCCGTGGAGTTTGCAGAACAACATCAACTACGGCAATATGATCATGTCATTCTTTTTGAATGTTCTTCCTCCAGCGGGCAGTCCTTTGTTAACCCTGGTTGGGCAATTGCCGTTGCAGAAAAATTGCTGGCGCAATTTGAAAATCTGCTCATCATCCTTTCAACACATATAGAACTGCAGGTTCATCATCCCCGCATCATTGTAGCCAATAACCTGTCCTTACGCGAGAACGCGGAATTGACAAAATATTGCTCGCTGCTGCTAGGCTGTTCCAGCGGCATTACCTGGATTTCCATAACAGATTGGGCAAAAAGATTACCAATGATCCAATTCATAAAGCGGGGGATAGGTTTCACTTTTGCGTCGGTGGCCTGGGATCATCGATACTGGGGGCTGGATGATTCGCAGATCATCGAAACCACTCATGATGATAAGGACAGTGCTGTCGAAATGATTGCTGCTGTGCTCCGGGATGGCATCGGGGCAAATAAAACCCGGTATCATCAACAACTTAAACCGCGTTTTTTATCCCTTTTAAAATACAGTTTTATGTTTTTCAGGAAAGGGAAATTTGGGAAGTCTTGGGGAATAGCCAGGAATTTTATTTTGAGGAACTACGTCCGCAAAAAAAGACCTGTATGATCAATCCAGGGCTTTGTAAGATGCCTTCCTGCAAAAGATAGTATTGATAAAGGTATCAGCATACACAAAGTATCCCTTACTTTCCAGGAAACTGATCAATTCAGTATTCTTATTTTCTTTGTTATTTGCTGCATAGCCTAGAGTCTCGACGCAAAATACTTCGGGCTGGTACTTTGTAAAATCAATGAGCTGGAGTATGGGCAGATCCAGGCCTTCCACATCTATGGATATAAAATTAGGATGCGGGGAAAAATACTGGCCCATCACTTCATTGATATCAATCAGTGGTATGTTGATCACTTCGTTTATTTTGAATTTCCCGATGGCTGCATTACCGGTTGTTTCCCAGAACTCCGCGTCTTTTTTGGAGAAAGTTCCCAGGCCATTGGCTTCCTCCGGAAAGACATAGAAGCTGGCTTCTCTCTTTTCATCAAAGGCAATACCCGCGTTGATACAGGTATCGTTTTTTCTTTTGGCCCGGAATTTTTTAAACAACCCGGGGTTGGGTTCTATACAGACACCCTTGCTTCCCTTTGAATAGAGCAGGTAAGTATTGCTGATAGAGAAAGGTTCATTCGCACCGATATCAAGATAGGTTGGATACTGTATACCGAGACGGGAAAAAAGATCACGGATGATAAGGTCTTCCCCGTTTTGCGAATAACTTATCCGGCTGTGCGGGTAGATAGAACTTTGGATCTTCCGGAAAACCTTTTCAATGAAAAGCCGCATACAAAGGTGATTTATAATAGAATCTCATGAACTTGTAATAATACTTGTCAAATTTATACCTAATTGACTTTTTATTAAGTAGTGATAATAAGACGGGAGATGGATTTTCTGCTATTATCTCTTCCTTTATGGGCAACTGCTGTAGCATTTTTTCAAAAAGATGCCGGAAATTTTCTGCTGACCATTCCTGTTTCATTTTTTTCACTACGGGAGCGGAGGAGCGAATAGCTTCTTTCAACGGTAGTTGCGGGTAGGGTGCGAGGTATTTAATGATATGCCGGAAAGTAGGATTTTCCGAGATGGACAATGGTCTTTCACTCGTGATCGCCTGGTCGGTTGTAGCGGACAACCCGGGCATCCTGCGATCATACAAAAAACAGTTCAGGGTATTTTCGCTGCACCAGCGGATCAGTTCATCCTTGGCCATGAAATCATAGGTGACTTGTACATCAATTCCCGGCTTTGCCAGTGCTTTGCATTGCGCAGCAAGGTCCCTGGCATATTGATGACTTGGGTCAGTATATGTGCCGTGGGGGATATTGATGCGGATGATCGCTTTTTCGAATTCCTTATTAACGGCTTCCACCACATGTTCAAACCCTTTCCCCTGGGTAGCAAAGCCAAAACTGCCGATGACCGGTAGTGGATTTTCCTGGTGAGATAAAACTCCTTTGTATTCATCCAGCGGGCGGGGAAAGGCAAAGACCTTTTTATGTTTCAGGGTCATGGAAGGGTCCAGTACACAATAAAAATCAAAATCAAATGGAGAACAGTAAACAAAAGGATCATTAGGGAGGACCTCGAGTACGATCGTACCTTTTAGCCCGGGAAGCTTTTTGATACTTTTTGTATCCAGCCAGCCGGTAGTACTAAAATGGTAGTTGAATAAATAAAAATCATAGGTGGAAGGGATAAACAGGTTTTCTTTCTTTAATTCAAAATAGTCGAGGGAATAAGCCGGTGAATTCCTGATACAATCAAAGACCATTTGCCCCGATTCATGAATGCTGCAAACGGCTTTTTGCGTATTAACAAATAAACCTTTAAGCGGCTTCATCTTACACGATTTCAATATAAGGTAAGGGGAAGATGAATTTTCCCCCTGCCTCCCTGAATTCCTTTTCCCGGCTGAGAATATTATTCCGGAAATGCCAGGGAAGAACAAAAAGATAATCCGGCTTCATTGCTTTTGCTTCAGCTTCGGATACAATGGGGATCAATGTTCCCGGAGTATAGGAACCAAATTTCTGCTCGTTCACTTCAGCAATACAATCAAGATATTGGGTGCCGATCCCGCAATATTGGAGCAATACATTCCCTTTAGTAGAGGCACCATAGCCGATAATTTTTTTACCAGCTTTTTTTAATCCATCAAGGAGACTGATCAAACTCTCCCGGTGCGATCGTACCCGTTCTGCAAATTCGCGGTAGGGCTTTTCCGTTTTCAATCCCATTTTTTCCTCTTCTTCCAGTATCCAGTTGATCAACGCATTGTTTTGCTTACGGGTGGATCCTTTTTTGGCAGCTGTCACCGCGAAACTGCCCCCGTTGATATCGTTCAGTTCAATATCAATGATCTTAAGGCCGGCTTTATCGAGAATATATTTTATTGGGATAAGCGAAAAATATTCCAGGTGCTCCTGGCAGACAGTGTCATATGAATTAGTGCGTAACATCGAAGGAAGATAACTTTGCTCAAAATGCCAGACTCCTTCATCTGCCAGGACGGCTTCGATATCGCTCACAAATTTAACTGGATCTTCCAGGTCATAGAACATAGCGATAGAAGTAACAATGACCGCTTTTTCTACGGGAAATATCTTCCTGAAATTGTCAGCTGTAAAAAAATCAGCGACCAATGATATAGACGGAGGATAATATTCTTTGAATTTTTTCCCGGTCGGATCAATGCCGATACGACGCAGTTCAGTTGGGTAACATTTTAAAAGAGTGGCATCGTTACTTCCAATATCCAGGACAATATCTCCAGCGCTGGGTTTTACTTCCCGTAACAATGTATTTACTTTATTTTGGAGGTGATTTACTATGCTCTGGTTAAGACCGGAGCGATAGCCATAATTATCGCCATACATTTCATCCAGGCTGTAAGATTGTTTCAATTGCACCAGGCCACTGTCAGGACACCAAACCATATCAACCGGGCCTCTGCTTATTACTTGATCCTTTGAGGTGGGGAAAACACCGGTGAGATATTGTTCGCCTAATGATAATACATTTACTAAATTGCTGCTGCCGCAAATCCTGCAATGTTTTATTTCGTGGTACATTAATTCTAAGGGATTTTAGGCTGCAATATTAAGCCATTTTAAGCTAACTACTGATGAAGGTCTCGATCATCCTACTTAACTATAACACTTTCGCCCTGACCAGCAACTGTGTCCGTTCGGTGATCGAAAAGACAAAGGGGGTAAACTACGAGATCATCCTGGTTGACATTGCCTCGGTGGAATGTATCCCCGATCAGTTTTTATGAGAATTCCCTTCGGTAAAACTGGTCAAATGCGCTACTTACGGGGGGTTTGCCTATGGCAATAACCTGGGTATCCAAAAAGCCTCCGGCGATTATATTTTACTACTCAATAGTGATACGATCCTGGAGGAAGACAGTATCAGTCTTTCAGTGAAATATATGGAAGGGCAGGGAGACGCAGGTGTTCTTGGCTGCCGGATGATCTATCCCGGTGGAAAAGTTCAGTATTCAGCCCGGCGGTTCAGGAGCATCAGCTGGGAATTGCTTGACCTGTTTCGTTTTATTCCTTTACTGATGTCTTATGGTACCAGGTCTAAACGGATGCTGGGAAAATATTTCCGGCACGATGAGAACGTGCAATGTGATTGGGTGAATGGCGCTTTTTTTCTCTTCCCGCGGAAAATACTGGATCAATTACCCGGTAAGAAACTAGATGACCGTTTTTTTATGTACGCGGAAGACCAGTTATGGTGCGAACAGGTTAAATACCTTGGGTATAATATTCTTTTTTTTGCGGGTACGACCATTGTGCATATTAATAGC
>JANMKG010000149.1:0-10779 GCA_031371915.1 Chitinophagaceae bacterium
GGTAAAATCATTTTTTGTAATTGTTGAACTGAATTACATCCATTTCCTTCACCAAATACATCCCATGCCATTGACAAAGGCAACAATGTAAAGCTTGAGAAAAAACCCACCCCGCCAATAACATTCTGAGGAGATTTCAATTTGAACAAGAATGGCTCATTTGGTGACAAAATATTAAACCCGGTTTTACCTCCCGGCTTCCAGAAATTTACATCTTCTCTATTTTGTTGAGACAAAAAATTGTACCAATTATTATCAGTTACCCCTAAATAAAAATTCATACCACAAAAATGTTGCGTGAATATAATCTTATTATGATATTTTGCAGTTGCTCAATAGAATTACTGAACGTACAAGAGTGCGACGCAACAGACGATGATAGTAGTACTACAGTTGGGTAAATAATACTACTTCAACCGATCTTTAAAGTCCAACCCATTCTTTTTTAAAGTCTCTTGTGCCAATTCGTAACCAGCATCCGCGTGACGAATGACACCCATACCCGGATCGTTTCGTAACACACGTCGAAGTCTTTCTTCAGCCTCCTCAGTTCCATCCGCCACGATCACCATCCCAGCGTGAATACTATATCCCATCCCTACCCCACCACCATGATGCAAAGAAACCCAGGAAGCGCCACCGGCGGTATTGACAAGAGCATTGAGGATCGGCCAGTCAGCCACTGCATCAGAGCCATCAAGCATGGATTCGGTCTCGCGGTTGGGAGAGGCGACAGAACCGGTATCAAGATGGTCGCGGCCGATAACGATCGGGGCTTTTACTTTTCCTGTTCGTACTAACTCATTAAATGCAAGACCCGCTTTTTCTCTTTCACCCTGTCCCAGCCAGCAGATACGGGCGGGTAATCCCTGGAAAGCGATCTTTTCTTTGGCCATCTTCATCCAGCGCAGCATCCCTTTGTTGTGAGGGAACATATTCATGATCACTTCATCGGTCACAGCGATATCGTTAGGATCACCACTAAGTGCCGCCCAGCGGAAAGGACCTTTGCCTTCGCAGAACAATGGTCGTATGTATGCCGGTACAAATCCCGGGAAGGCGAATGGGGTTTGGCTAGTGGCGAGTGGGTTATCGACATTCATTTTTATCTCGTGCTCTCTTGCACGGGCTCTTATATTGTTACCATAATCGAATACGATGGAGCCCATAGCCTGGAGATCGGTCATCAGGGAGACATGGTAATACATGCTTTCATAACTCCGCTCGAGGTATTCGGTGGGGTTAGCTGTTCTTAACGCATTCGCTTGTTCATTACTTAGTGTATTCGGGATATAACCATAGAGCGGGTCATGCGCGGAAGTCTGGTCGGTGACGGTATCGGGAACGATCTTTCTTTTGATCAGTCGCTCCAGCAGGGCCACGGCATTGCATAAAACACCGATGCTTTTAGCCTCACCCGCCTTTTTATATTTCAGCGCGGCATTGATCGCTTCGTCGATGTTCGTATATTTTTCATCGAGGTATTTTGTTTCGATGCGTTTGTCGATCCGCCATTCTTCCACTTCGGCGATCAGGGCTACGCCATGGTTCATGGTAATGGCGAGTGGTTGCGCGCCACCCATACCACCAAGACCGGCCGTTACATTCAGCGTTCCTTTTAGCGTGCCATCATAAGCGGCCGACTCTTTGATCTCGTTATCATCAGCATCGTATTTTTTTTCTGTTGGCTTTTTGGAATAATGTTTATCGGCTACCGCTGCATAGGTTTCATAGGTACCCTGTACGATCCCCTGCGAACCGATATAGATCCAGGAACCGGCGGTCATCTGGCCATACATCATCAGTCCTTTTTTCTCGAGCTCATCGAAATGTTCCCAGTTGGCCCAGTTGGGTACGAGCTGTGAATTACTGATGAGTACCCGCGGCGCATCTTTATGTGTCTTTAATATACCAACCGGTTTGCCGGACTGTATGAGTAATGATTCATCGTTCTCCAGCACTTTCAGCGCGGCAATGATATTATCCAGCGCTTCGAAATTACGGGCGGCTTTTCCTCTCCCGCCGTAGACGATCAGGTCGTCGGGGCGTTCTGCTACTTCGGGGTCGAGGTTGTTGAGCAACATCCGCAGGGCGGCTTCCTGGATCCAGCCTTTGCAGGAGATCTTGGTTCCTGTGGGGGTTTTGTATTTGACGGGGTCGTATTTTCTTGTTGTCTGAACCATGATTTGGGGAGATTTTTGGATTAAAAGGATATTGCCTGCGCCTGATTCCAGTGGATTACTTTAAAGACAGATCGATCATTTCCTCATAATCCTTTAATCCACCCAAATCAAGGTTCAGACAATATGCAAAAGTCGTTATTTTTTCAGCGCAGAGAAAGAAGGACGCCAAGTTTATGCAGAGTTTCTCTGCGAAACCTCTTTAGCTCATGTTCGCTGCGCTGAAACACAAAAGTCTTTATTCAGTGATAAAATTAAATAAGTGATACTCATTTTCTCGTTTTTCAGCGCAGAGAAAGAAGGACGCTAAGTTTACGCAGAGTTTCTCTGCGAAACTTCCTTAGCTCATGTTCTCTGCTTTGAAACGCAAAAATCGTGATTTCCGCGCATTTTATTTCTCGTGGCGTACGCGGAGTAGGAGAGGACGCAGCGATAAATTTCTTTGCGTTCGCTGCTCCTTTGCGATCTCTGCGTGAAACCTCACAAAAGTCGTTATTCTCTGATAAATTAAATAACTTGTAAGCACAAACCTTATCTATGAGCCTTCATATCAATGCCCAGCCCGGGGAAATAGCCCCGGTGGTGCTCCTGGCGGGTGACCCGCTCCGCGCAAAATTCATCGCTGATAATTTCCTGCAAAATGCGCAGCTTGTCAGCAGCACGCGGAATATCCTTTATTATACCGGCCAGTACAATGGCAAACGGGTGACCGTTGGCGCCAGTGGTATGGGATGTCCCTCGATCGGGATCTATTCCTACGAATTATACAAAGAATATGACGTGGAATGTATCATCCGGATCGGTACCTGCGGGGCTTACCTGCCTTCTATTCATCTATACGACATGATCAATTCGGAAAGGGCGTATAGCGAATCAACTTATGGAAAGGCGGCTTTTAATTATACCGATGATCATTTCTATCACCAGGGAAAAGCGTATGCTGTGATCAATGATACAGCCAAAGCACTGAACATGCCTCTGCTGACCGGCCCCATCCATTCGGGGGATGCTTTTTATACATCTTCTTCTTCGTTGCCGGAGATCGTGACGGTGAATAATTTACTCGCGGCGGAGATGGAAGCCTTTGCCTTGTTTGCTAATGCAAAACACTTGCAGAAAACAGCCGCCTGTTTGCTGACCGTATCGGATAATATTGTGACGCATGAGCAGATCACGCCGGAGGCAAGGGAAAAGTCGTTGCATACGATGATGAAGCTGGCGCTGGAAGCGGCGATATTGATTTAGCCGGAGATTTGTTTCTCGCAGCGGACACGGAGGAGCAGCGAGCGCAACGTTTTTGGCCACAGATTCACACAGATTAACACAGATATTAGCCACGAATTGAAACGAAATTTTAGCAGATGTTTTCCGCTGCGTACTTTGCCCTTTGCGTACGCCGCGAGAAACGCTTGAACTTACAATCCATCAAACCCTTCAAAATCATGATTAAGACTTACCCCTTTATTCTTCGCAAATTCATTGACCTTCCCCACGAAAGAAAAATCTTTAATAATACCAGCTACCTTGTTGATATCATCCGCGAAGATGCGGTCCTCTTCCGCGAAACTCACGAGGTCCCTCACCTGGTCGTGCGCAAATTCAAGAAGGGCACTGCTCTTTAATGGTCTCCGGAATTCAATGGCCTGCGAAGCGGAGAGTAATTCGATGGCCATGATATATTCAAGATTATCCAGCACACGGCTCAGCTTGCGGCCACTGATACTTCCCATGCTGACATGATCTTCCTGTCCCAGTGATGTGGGGATACTATCGGCACTTGCGGGGAAACACAAAGTTTTATTTTCGGTAACAAGGGCGGCCGTCGTGTATTGCGGGATCATAAAACCGCTGTTGAGTCCTACATCTTTCATCAACAACATCGGCAAACCCCATTTGCCTTCCAATAATAAATAACAACGACGGTCACTGATATTGCCTATTTCAGCTGCTGCGAAACAACAATAATCAAGTGGCAATGCTAAGGGTTGTCCATGAAAATTACCCCCACTGATCGTATCGTTGGCTTTGAAGAGAATTGGATTATCGGTCACCGCATTCAATTCGATCTCTGTCAGTTCTTTTAAATGCAGCCAGGCATTACGGGATGCTCCATGCACTTGTGGCATACAGCGCAGGGAATAAGGATCCTGCACCCGCCCGCAGTCCACATGACTTTGCATGATATCAGAATCATTTAATAATGACCGCAGCCGTTGAGCAACTAATTTATTCCCGCGGAAAGGACGAAGATTATGTAGTCTTTCATCAAAAGGAGCTTTCGTCCCGGTGAGTGCTTCAAGACTCATCGCACCAATAATATCAGCTGCTTCGAGGCAATTATGCATCCGCTGCACATCTTTCACTGCGTAGGATAAAATGAATTGCGTTCCATTGATCAGCGCTAATCCTTCTTTTGGGCCGAGCTGAATAGTTTCTAGTTTGAATCGGGTAAGGATGTTGCTGGTTGCTTGTCGCTGGTTCTTATAGAACACTTCACCAAGGCCTATCAGTGGGAGAAACAGATGGGCAAGCGGCGCCAGATCTCCAGATGCGCCTACACTTCCCTTCTCCGGCACTACCGGTATCACATCATTGTCGATATGCCAGAGGATCCTTTCCAGCGTGGATAATTGCACACCACTATAACCCTGCGCCAGTGAATGCACTTTGGTTATCAGCATGATCTTCGCCGTCTCTACCGGGATCGGGTCGCCCACGCCTACGCTATGACTTTGCAGTATCTTATATTGAAGCGTGGCCGTATCTGCTTCCGAGATCGGTGTACTGGCCAGTATACCAAAACCGGTATTGACACCATAGACCGTTTTCCCGCTTGCCACTATCTGCCTGACCGCTTCCTGGCTGGCTTCTATTTTCCTGACAGCTTCCGGGTTTAGTATTCCTTTTAATTTCCCGGAGGCAAGGGCAATCGTTTTGCCGATGGTAAGCTGGTCAATTCCGTAGTTAAAATATGGTGGCATAGCGGACAATTAGGACGCAATTTAAGGTAAAGATAAGTCGGAAGTCCGGAGCCGTTAGCCATTAGCCCAGAGCCAAGAGCCACTTTCTCATTCCTTATTTCTCATTTCTTATTTCTCATTTCCTTGCAACCTATCCCAAATCACTTTTATCTTTACACCGACTGCGCCACCAATTATCACCCGGCGCGTAAATACTAAAATCGATCAAATGCGCCGCCCCCTACTACTGCTTTTTCTATCTATTTGTTCTGTTACCACGCATGCCCAGGATAAGATCGCGATAAGCACGACCGGCTGTACCGTACAGGTCTATTGTTTTCCCGGTCGTTTCGATGCGTATGAACTCGAAGACGGGTCAACGGTGTACGCGGATGAATGTGAAAATGATAAAGTGGTCTATGGCATTTATTGCGTAAAACTGAAGAAACCACTCACCGATCTTTCAGCAGCAGAAGATAGCACGATCGCCTACCTTGATTTCCTGAAGCTGGACTATGGTATTGTAAGATCAAAAGGATATGACAAAGGCCATAAATTAAATAAAAATGAAACCACTCGCGGCGTTTATGATACCTGGGAGGATGCCGATAAGAACAAATGGAAAATAAAAGCCTGGACTAACGGTAATTTTATCTGTGTTCTCTTTATGCATAGCTCCAAAGAACTGCCCGATAAAAAAACAGAGATCTTCCTGGAAGGATTACGGTTCCCGGGAATGAAATAATAGTAGAAATGACCTTATTGAAAAACTTTATGAAAATCCTGCTTGTACTCAGTGTTCTTTTTCTTAGCCATAACAGCTATTCCCAAAGCCTGAAAAAGATTCCCATTGGTAATTCGGGCTGTTCGATGTACAGCTATTGTGAAATTAAATTCACGATGGAGAAGAGTACCGACTCTTCGCTTGTTTATACCGGTGAATGTGTAAAAGATGATGTGAGCTATGGTGCGATCTGTGTGAAACTCATCCAGCCCGTTGATGATCTTACGATGGCAGAAGACCTTGTGGTCTCTTATCTCGATTTCCTGAAAGAAAATTTCGGGATCACGAAAGCGGCCGGTTATGGTAAAGGTCATCACCTAAACAATAATGAACAAACCCGCGGTGTGATCGATTACTGGGAAGACAAAGACCTGGATCACTGGAAAGTAAAAGCATGGACAGATGGAAGCTATATCGGCTGTATGTATGCCTATAGCAAAAAAGAATTACCGGAATCCAAAGTGAATGTATTCCTCGACGGTTTCCGGTTGCCTGTTAAATAAGGATCTACTTATTCACTATTCACTATTCACTATTCACTTTTCATTATTCATTATTCACTATTCTTTTACCGGCGGACTTACCACCGGCGGCGAAGTGCTTACCGGCTCTCTCCTGAAATACATATCCATTAACTCCTGCTTGTCCTTAGCAGTAAGTGGTAACGGCGGGATCTTCTGGTTCGGCGCTACAGGGGTATAAGCCACTTCATAATAAATAACAAGGCTGGGGCGGATATTGTAGTTCTCGTTCCGGGCAGAAGCAAACCACTGGCTGAAGGTCCCCGTCTTTTCCAGCGAATCCCCGTTACAGATAAGAAAACCATTGTTGCCAAAACGGAACATATCCTTGACGAGTTTCGTTACATCAATTTTTATCGTCCTGTCTTTTTTATTGGGTTTGATAATCTTCACCACTTCGTCACCGTAATTAGCGAGAGGCTGGCTTATCCAGGTAGTAAGTGAATCTTCCCATGGCTGTAATATCCTGCGCACGATAAAAGTGCTGCTTTGCTCCCTGTTGATCGATGCCCCTTCCAGTTCGACCGGGTTCAGGATGAGATCTGCACTGATGATATGCTCGGGTTTTATAAAAGCGGGCAATGCGCCGTAATTAAAAGCAAGTAAGGAACGGCATTGCAAATGTTTACCCTTGTCGAACCAGCCGGCTGTCCCGATAAAAGGTGACTGGTCACCGGCCCGGTCTTCGAACAGGTTACTGACCAGCGCGGAATGTGTATTCGTATCGGCTTTTAAAACTACCGACATATCTGAATAAGAAGTAAAGGACTGGGCTGAAAGGGTTGACTGGATGGAGAGAAAAAGAATGATGACAACGAGGCAGGTGGTAAAATTTTTCATTTTAAAAGTTTTGGTTTTAAAAAGAAACCTTCCGCACAGGGTGATTGATTGTCTAATATCTATCATTTGCAGGGGAAAAAGCAGTATTGAGGCAGAATCTTCTGTTAAATGCTTGTAGAAATAAAAATAACCACAGATAACACAAATTAAATTATTCACAGATTGCACAGTGTTACCGAGCCTGCCGGCAGGCAGGTCTGTGCCATAATCTGTGGAATCTGTGGTAAAAATCAAACGGGCGCACTACCCATCCGTACAGTTTTGACTCAAATACTGATTTCAAGTATATTTGCAACCCTTAGGGCCCGGTAGCTCAGCTGAATAGAGCACAAACCTTCTAAGTTTGGGGTCATTGGTTTGAATCCAATCCGGGTCACAAAAGCGTCGCGATAGTTAGTGACGCTTTTTTATTTTTACCAAAATTTGCCCGACAATGGATGTAAAGATCGAAGAAAGCTGGAAGGCTGTATTAAAAGATGAATTCAGCAAACCTTATTTCCAGCAGATCCCCCTGCACCTTAAAACGGAGAAGACACAGGGCAAAACGATCTATCCTCCCGGCTCCCTTATTTTCAATGCGTTTAACACGACTCCTTTTTCTGCCATCAAAGTGGTGATACTCGGGCAGGATCCTTATCATGGCCAGGGGCAGGCGCATGGCCTGTGTTTTTCCGTGCCCTATGGTGTTGCACCCCCTCCCTCCCTGGTCAATATCTTTAAAGAATTGCAGGATGATATTGGCATGAATATACCGCAACACGGAAATCTCACCCACTGGGCCGAACAGGGTGTATTCTTGCTGAATGCGTCATTGACAGTACGTGCGGGTGAACCGATGAGTCATTCGAAGATCGGCTGGGCGCAATTCACCGACACGGTCATAAAAAAAATATCGGAACAAAAAAAACATGTTGTCTTCCTGCTCTGGGGAAAATTCGCACAGGAAAAGAAAGTCCTGATCGATGAAACAAAGCATTGTGTGCTCCGCTCTGTCCATCCCTCTCCTCTTTCAGCCCATGCCGGCTTTTTTGGTTGTAAACATTTTTCGAAGACGAATGAATATTTAATGAGCAAAGGAATTGACCCGGTGGACTGGAAGTTATAGAATAAGGAATGAGAAAGTTGAACAGGCCTAACTTATTGAAGAATGACTGTCACCCTGAGTTTATCGAAGGGTGATTTACTAAATGATCTATATGACAGTATTGAATAATATATTTGCCCGTGCTTCGATACTTCGACAGGCTCAGTATTCAGCATGACAAAGATTTCACTTTGTACTTATTGAATGACTGTCACCCTGAGTTTATCGAAGGGTGATTCACTAAATGATCTAGATGACAGTATTTAAAATGTATTTGCCCGTGCTTCGCTAAACTCAGCATGACAAAGCAGTTGCACCGGGTTTTATAAAACTTAAAATAATGAGTATAGTGAAAAATATTTTTGCCCGCATCTGGGCGGTTTGGGGAATGATCAGTTTCATCGCTACCTTTTTGATCTTTTTTCTTCCGTCGATGCTGACCTGGCTGATCCCCGATCCTGCGGGGCAACGGATCTTCTGCGGTCTCTCCAGGATCTGGATGCGCATCTGGCTGACGCTGGTGGGCTGCCCTTTTAAAATAAAAGGCCGGGAACATTTTGAAAAAGGGAAAAGCTACGTGGTAGCCTGTAATCATAACTCCCTTATGGATGTGCCACTCTCTTCTCCTTTTATTCCCGGTGCCAATAAAACGATCGCCAAATCAAGTTTTACCAAGGTTCCTCTTTTTGGTTTCTATTATATGAAAGGCGCTGTATTGGTAAACCGCAAAGACGATAAGAGCCGGAAAGAAAGTTTTGAAAAAATGAAAGCGGTATTGAAAAAAGGGATGCACATGTGCGTCTATCCCGAAGGTACCCGCAACCGGACTAATGAACCCCTAAAGAGTTTTTATGATGGTGCTTTTAAACTGGCCATGGCCAGCGATACCGCCATCATCCCCGCGATCATTTTTAATACCAAGAAAGCATTACCGCTTACCAAGGCATTTTATTTTATGCCGACACGGCTGGAAATGCATTTTCTTGAACCAATCCCTGTCGGTACACAATCAAAGGAAGAGTTCAAAGAAAAAGTATTCAATGTAATGAAGGACTATTACGTGCAGCACTCCCGTCAGTAATTGGTGAAATATCGGGTACGGTTGATCTTCAGGTCCTGGAGAATGGACGATTTGGGACTGACGGAGAAACTAAAGGAACGGGAATTACCTACGGGCGTAACATTGATCGACATCTGCCAGCAATGCATCTCCCGGTTGATGGACATCTGGAAAAGCTGTAACTGTTTAGTGTCAAAATCATAAAACCCATTGGCACTAAAATTCCATTTGGGAGTAAGACTAAAACTGCCGTTGAAATTCAGGTTGGAATTAAATTCCTTTTTAAAACTTTTCAGGTCCGGTTTTAAAACATTTGAAAAAGCCAGCGAGAACCCAACGCTTACCTGCCAGGGAATATTAAAATCCACGAACTCGGAAGGATTTTGCTGCATATAATCCATCAGCTGCCGCTGGTCGGAGATCAGCGCCGGATCGTTTAGCCTGTTTTCTACCTGTTTTTTTCTTTCCGCTTCTTTCTTTGCATCCTTGGGCTTGCTCCGGAAACTCGTGCTGATGGAAACACTACCGTAAGTGAGTCTTCCAAACCTGCCTTTACTGCCCTGCCAGGCATATTTATTAAAATCCCGGCCTAATGAATCAAACTGGTACGGGTCCAGCACTGTATTGGCCGTGATACTTATTTTTTCAAATAAGTTCGTACGGAAATAAATATTGAAATGGTCAAGCTTCATGGAATCCCGTAAAAAATTATAGCCCGTGGAAAACCCGTAGCCATCGATCAGTTTTATTTTCTTTATCGCGTTTTCACCCGTGTCTTTGCGGGATCGCATTTTCATTTCTAAATTATTGTCAAGGGAAAAAGAGATCCCTCCTGTCTTCCCTTCTCCAAAACCCGAGTAAAGCGCTCCTTCAAATTCAGAGAAGCGGCCGAGATAAGCGGTGGTATCCACTTTGGTCCAGTAAAAATGTTTCCGCGAAAGATCGGGTTTGTAATTAAAACTCAGCGAAGGCCGTATCACATGACGGATAGCAACAATCCGGGAATGTTTGAAGAGGTAGGTCCCATAGAGTGCTGTATTCATACCGATAGAAAAAGAAGCCTGGTGATCGAGGAACAGTCCTTTGGTGATCGTTGTATCCACTTTTTTTGTCACGGGATTCCAGGTACGGCGGAATTTTTGCGCGATCCAGGTCTGTGCATAAGAAATGGTAGGAGAAACGATCACCGCGCCGTTCAATATCGGTGGTAAGGATAAAGAGATAGGAAAATTATGCATGGCGCCCCATTGAAGTGTATCGATCAGCTGCCGGAATGTAAAGGCGGTATCATAAAAGGAGACCTGGTTCCTGAAATTGCCATTGTACCCCACTCCCAGTTTTTCATACCAT
>JANMKG010000168.1:0-2809 GCA_031371915.1 Chitinophagaceae bacterium
TAATGGAGCAGGCAAGCCCGCCGCTTAGAAATGCATAGACCGCCACTTTCCCTTCTGTGAATAATCCTATCAGCATGGCAGTGATCCCTAGGAGACTGAAAAGCAACAGCGTCCTTGCAGGTTTATTACCGCTGACATAAAATACAATGATCTGCATGATCACACATACAAAATACCAGAGCAATGGCTTCACATCATATTTTGCTAGTGTATTTACTCCGAGCACTACGCCAAAAGCAAACAAAGGAACGATAAAGGTCAATAGTTGTTTTGTTTTACTGGAAAAATTAAAGGCACTGATCGAACCGGCCCATCTCCCGATCATCAGACTTCCCCAGTACATGGAAATGAATGGTGCAACCTGCGAAGCCTGGTAGCCACCAAATTCCTTTCGCTTCAAAAGTTCCCCGAGGTTACTACCAATCGCGACTTCCACACCAACATATACAAAAATGGCAAGCATACCCAGGACCAGCTGCGGGTACTTCATCGCACCCCAGCCCTCCGGTTTCTTGGTCGCCATGGAATTAGCCAGCAACAAGCCCAGCACAATCACAGCGAGGGCACCCATCAGCCAGTACATCCGCTTTTTTTCAAGCGGGTGTTTGATGGCATCGCGGGCTTCTATTGTCTGTTGCAGGTTGGTCTGCGCAGCAGCAAGTTCAGGTGAAGCTACCGGCTCTGTAACTCCAGGTGATAATTTACTTAAAGAATCCACCTGTGTTTGCGCCACGGCTAACTGGCCATTCATTTTTTCTACATCCTTTGCCGCCTGGCTGTTATAACTGCTAAAAACAGGCGCGAACATAACGATGAGTAATCCTGTAATGATCAGGAGTGAACTCAGCGCTTTATTAGCTTTTTCTGTTTTCTCTTCATTGATACCAGCCGGCACTTTTTTGGAAAAACCAAATAAGGCAGCTGCACCCAGGAAAAGCAAGCCAACACATGCATAAAGGATAATTACCTTGGACAGGCCAAGTGCATTTATTTTGTCATCGGTGATCGCTGCCGTAGTTCCAAAAAGTGCAAATGCGACTACGAGTGGCCCGATCGTGGTACCAAAAGAATTGACCGCGCCGCCAAGATTGACGCGGCTGTTGCCGGTGGCAGGATCACCCAGTGAAATGGAAAAAGGCTGCGCCGCTGTTTGCTGCAAGGAAAACCCAAGTGCAACAATAAAAAGACCCGCCAGCATCCCGGCAAAAGTATTTGCGTTCACGGCAATGATCATAGCAACGGCACCAATCGCGGAAAAGACCAGCCCGTATACAATACTTTTTTTATAGCCCCATTTACCAACCAGGTCCTTCCCGCCAAATGCCCCATACCAGAAAAGCCCCAGTGCTCCGAGGTAATAAGCGAGGTAAAAGGCAAAATCGATCAGCTGGCTCTGGAACTGGTCAAGATGAAAATAGTGTTTGCAAAAAGGAATGAATACACTGTTACCGGCAGCAATAAAACCCCAAAAGAAGAATACTGTGATCAGTGTGCTTAAGGCACCGTAATTCGTTGGTTGTTTAGCTTGACTCATGGCAATCGTTAATATTTATAGTTAGTAAGATGAAGTACTGAAAGTAAAACAAATTTCAGTACCAGCAGCATACCGGGAGTAAGTTTACAATTGTTATACTAATTATACCTGTGTCAGGAAATCGAAGAGGTTGACTTCAGTCGGAATTCCCAGTTTTTTACGGAGCCTGTAACGACTGATCTCGACCCCTCTTACCGAGATATTCATCAGCTGGGCCATTTCCTTGGTGCTGAGGTTCATTCTCAGGTAGGCCGACAGTTTTAATTCATTTGCGCTAAGTGTGGGGTATTTATTCTTAAGGGAGGAGAGGAAATCGCTGTGCACGTTATCAAAATGCCTGGAAAACTGTTCCCATTGTTTGTCGATCTTATCTTCTTCGCTTAATACCCGGATGATCTTTTTGAGGTCGTCAGCGTCTTTGGTATTGGACTGGTTCTTTTTCAGGTGCTCCATCTGTTCCTTGATCTTGGCCAGCATTTCTCCCTTCTGAACAAGGTGCATGGCCACGGAAGCCAGCTCGGTATTCTTGTGCTGTATTTCGGACTCGAGTTTATCATTTTTTAATTTCACGATCTCTTTGTCCGTTTTTTCTATTTCCAGTTGGTGCAGGTACAATAACCTTTTCTGTTCTTCCTCGTGTTTTTTTTGCTGGTTCCTGAATTTGTTGACCTGGAACCTGTATAACACATAAGCGCCCAGGAGGAATAAAAAGATATAAAGTGCATAGGCCCAGCGGGTCTGGTACCAGGGTGGCTCTACAATGAATTTATAACTGCTGGTCCCCGAATCCGTCCCCAGGTTATTTCGCACTTTCACTTTGAAAGTATATTCACCAGTCGGCAGGTTTGTGTAATCCTTTTCGGGTTTGCGGGAGAACTCGGACCATTTCTTATCAAACCCCTCAAGAAAATAACTGTATTCGATATTCGATTGCTGGGCATAGATGGGCGAAGCATATTCAAAATGAAAGGAATTCCAGGAATGACTTACACTAATTGTCTTCCTCTTTTCCAGGGCATTCTCTTCGTTGGCTTCCCCGGTATAGCCTCCAAAAAGAAGACTGTCCTTTTTATTGATCGCTTTCACCGAGGTGATAAACACTTTCAGGGGGTATTTAAGTGTCTTGTACTGCTCGAAATTGATATGGTAAAAGCCTCTTTCACCACCAAGGAAGATATTATTCTTGTTGACCGGGTAAATATGTTCGAAACCACTGACCAGTTTGTTCGTCAGTTCCGGGAAATAAATAATATGCGGCGTTGGTTCTGACATATC
>JANMKG010000200.1:0-4644 GCA_031371915.1 Chitinophagaceae bacterium
AGGGAATGCGGGTGCCTGACCCCGGGGGCCTCGTAATAATCATTGATCCTCACCAGTACGGCATATTTTTGCTGCGCGTTGATGAAGACTGGTGCCGAATAAAAAGAGAAGAAGAAAATAAGTTTTAATACTTTGCGCATATAAAACTTTCTCCTAATATACTCAACTTAAGGCTTATGAAGCGGTCTTTTCTGAACGGGCTCTTGCTTCTCAGTTGTATCACGGCACTGGGACAGAGTTCCATGATCGATAAGTACAAAGATTCGCTGAAGATTGAAAAGACCGATACCGGCAAAGCCATATTCCTTTATAAATTAAGCTACTATTACCAGAATTATAAACCCGATTCGGCCTTATTGCTTGCACAGTCTTCCTATGCCTTATCACAGAAAGCTCAATTCCTGAGAGGAAAAACCAGTTCCCTCGGACAGATGGCAAAGGCATTGAACCGGCTGGGCAATTTCCCAAAAGCCCTCGAATATTATCTGGAACAACTGAAACTGCTGGAAAAGAAAAAAGACCCGGAAGATATCGCTTCGGTGTATTTAAGTATTGCCCTGGTGTATAACAGCCAGCAGGATGCACCCCATGCAGTTTATTATGCGCATAAAGCAGATTCAATCGCACAAACCAACAAACTGCCGGAACTAAGACTTTACACAACACTTGATATCGGGGATATTTATTCCAATAATAACCAGCTGGATTCAGCATTGACGTATACAATGCTTTGTTATAACGAATCCACCCGCCAGGGTAATGACCTGATCACCGGTACCGCCCTGAACAATATGGGTAATATTTATTTTAAGTCGGGAGAGTATAGCCGTTCACTGGAAAAATTTAAAAGCAGTATCAGGTACCTTGAATCCATGCAGGATTTTAATTCCCTCGCTGAATGTTATCTCGGCCTCGGGCAGTCCTTTGAAAAATTGAACCAGCCGGATTCTGCTTTGTATTACGTGGAGAAATCGTTTCGGCTGGCATCCGATAACCAGTTCCTGAAACACGCGGTTCATGCCAGTAATGTTCTAACCCGACTCTATAAACAACGTAATGACCTGGCCAACGCCTTTAGCTACCAGCAAACCTATATTGCTCTAAAAGATTCTTTTGACAACAATGAAAAGATCATACAACTGCAGAACCTTACCATTTCCGAAAGATTACGCCAGCAACAGATCGCAGAGCAGGCAGCCGAAGAGGAAAAAGCAAGGCATTTGAAGCTGGAACTCTTGCTGGTAGGAATGTGTATCCCTGTTCTTTTCTTTTTGAGTGCCTTTCTTACCGGTAAAAAAGTACACCGTAAACTGATCGAGTTCTCGGGGATCTTCGCAATCCTTTTCCTTTTTGAATATATTACCCTGCTGATCCACCCGGTGGTGATCAGTAAAGCAGGTCATTCCCCCATTTACGAGATCCTGATCTTTGTAGCGATCGCAGCGATCATTTCTCCTTCCCACCACAGGGTACAGACCTGGCTAGTGAACACACTTAAGAAAAGGCATCACACTAAAATAGCAGCAAAGCCGGTGAAGAAAAGAAGCTAATTCAAGAGGTACAACACAGAGATACAGCGTTTTTGAGATACACAGAGAAAAAACCTCTGTGCAACGCTGTGACTTGTTGCCTCTGTGTTGTACCTAATTCAGCTTATTTAGGCGGCGGTGTTTGTTCGCCTTTTGAACTATCCGGGTTATTGAGAGAATCCTTCTTCACCATGGAATCCTTTTTTTCTACGGTAACGCTGTCCTTGGTTTCCTTACCTTTCGATGAGTTGTTGCAGCTACCCAGGAGAAAGAGTGTGGCGGCAAGTAAAACAACGGAGAGCGCTGCTCCCAGTTGTTTAAAAAAATTTGTCTTAACCATAAGCTGTTTTAAATTTTGGTTTTCTAATATACTTATTATCGACCAAAGCAACAAAAACAATACATTTATAAAGTGGGCAAAGGGTTATATCCACGGATGGCAAAAGGCTGCAGGCCTTTGACGACTGGTTGTGGGAAAGGAACAATAAACCAAAAAACAACAAACCATCAACCAGCTCATGGAAGTACACGCCCACGCTCATTCTCCCGCCGCTGGCGGGACAGGTCGAAAAAACTGGACCCATTATTTCTGGGAGTTTCTTATGTTGTTCCTGGCTGTATTCTGCGGTTTCCTGGCGGAGAATATCAGGGAACACAAAGTGGAAAAGGAAAGGGAGAAGCAATATATCTCCTCGCTTGTAAATGATCTGAAAAGTGATATCGCACAGCTTGATAGTCTTGACAGGGAGTGGCTGGACGAATATAATACTACCGATACGCTTTTGCGCTACCTGGCAGGTAAGGAAATACTTACTGATTCGCGACCGGCGTTCAGCCTGATCAACCGCTCTACGGGTTTTACTGATTTTGTATCCAACGACGGCACCCTCCAGCAGCTGATGAATAATGGCGGGCTGCGCCTGTTGCGAAAAACTAAAGTTACCGAGGGAATTATGGGGTATAAGAAAACAGTTGACAGGGTCAGCATCAAACAACAGGGCATGAATGATGCACAGATCAAACTGGATGTCATTATCGATCTTTTTGATGTGATCCGTCTCAGTAATTCGTCCGCCGTCCAGGCCATCCCTCTTCTGAATACAGATAAAAGATCGCTTAACTCAGCCTATACCTATATACTGATGTGGCGAAGGGAGTTCAACGCTCTCCGTAGAGTGGGGAAGGATGCAAAAGAAAGCGCTGGACGACTGTTAAAGGCGATTGAGGAGGAATATAAGATCAAGTGATGGGAGCCGTTAGCCGTGAATGGTGAGTAGTGAATAGTG
Source organism: Chitinophagaceae bacterium (assembly GCA_031371915.1). Lineage (GTDB taxonomy): Bacteria > Bacteroidota > Bacteroidia > Chitinophagales > Chitinophagaceae > JJ008. The sequence continues at coordinate 2,816 of JANMKG010000200.1, forward strand.
AATGAAGGACAAATGATATAATGAAAGCAGGAGACAAAACGACCCCAACCATAAACCATAAACTATAAACAAATGGAAGTTCACGCCCACACGCATACTCCCCGAAAAAAATGGACCCATTACCTCTGGGAGTTTCTCATGTTATTCCTGGCCGTGTTCTGTGGTTTTTTAGCAGAATATAAATTAGAACAAACCATTGAGCGGCACCGGGAAAAAGAATACATGCAATTAATGGTGGAGGATCTTAAAAAGGATACGGCTAACATCAACATAATGGTAGCAGGGAACCGTCTTTTAATTAGAGGGCTCGATTCATTACTGGATTTGTTATCCAACCCGCAACCTGGTAAAAACTACCAGCGTAAACTATTCACGTATTCGCTCATGTACACTTACTGGTACATGCCTATCCAGTTTTCCGAACTCACGCTTTCGCAGTTAAAATACAGTGGCGGCTTCCGGTTGATAAAAAAATCAGGAGTGACCAGTGCTTTACTTCAATATGACCAGGGATTAGATGCCTGCAAATACAATTATGATCTCCTGCTTCATTATTATCATACGTTCGAAACCACCAATAAAGAACTTTTCAACATGAGCCTCGGCCGCAAAGCCTTTAAAGCCATAGAACAAAACTTTAAAACGGTGTTTCTTCCTTATAACGAATTTGAAAAACTGATCCCCGAAGGGAATTACCTGGATAGGAACGACGCGGCAATCTTTTCAACATACCATGATGATATATTGTATTATCAAACGACCTTGAGTAACCTGACAAACATTGTTGCAGGTCAGAAGTCTTCTTCTGATTCGCTGTTACAATTGATCAAAATTAATTACCATATAAAATAATAGTCCATGGAAGTACATGCCCATACTCATTCAGAACGAAAAAAGTGGACCCATTATCTCTGGGAGTTTCTCATGTTATTCCTGGCCGTGTTCTGTGGATTTTTAGCAGAAAATTTCCGGGAACACCAGGTGGAGCACCAGCGGGAAAAACAATACATTATTTCACTAGTAAAGGATGTAGAGCTGGATATAATTTCTTTTAAACACTCTTCAGATGTAAGAAAAAAATACATTGTCTATTATGATTCCCTGGTTTACCTATTAAAAAATTACGATGATCGCTACCTGGACGACATCTATTTTTATGCCCGGCATGCAGGCAGGAAAACCGATTTTGATTATCATAACAGGACCATACAGCAATTAAAAAGCAGCGGTAATTTAAGACTTATCAGGAATAGAAACGCTGCGGACAGTATAACTATTTACGATAATGAAGTAATAAATACGGTGCTTGATCAACAAAAAACCACGGAGGCCACGATCAGGAATGATATCATGGCAGACTACATAGGAAATATATTCAATGCCTATGAATGGGACGAAATGGTCGATGATACGGCCGGTATATCACGTACCATTCATAACCCAAAATTATTTAACAGGAACGAAAAAGATTTAAATTCCTTTTTGGTGCGTATGATACAATTAAAAACGGCTTACCGTATTACCAATGGAAATATTAAAACGGCGATAAGGGCAGCAGAAAATTTAATTGCGTTGTTGAAAAAAGAATATCACCTGGAATAGAAAGCTGCTAGCAGTTAGCCATTAGCCGTTAGCCCTGAGCCTTTGGTATATAGAATGACAAAAGACAAAATGAATGCCGGAATCAAAACGACCCAACCAAAAACCAAAAACTAAAAACCAGAAACCAGCTTATGGAAGTTCATGCCCACACTCATACCCCGCGGAAAAAATGGAGCCATTATTTCTGGGAGTTTTTAATGCTATTTCTCGCGGTGTTCTGCGGATTT
>JANMKG010000227.1:0-3911 GCA_031371915.1 Chitinophagaceae bacterium
AACGATCTTGCCGCCGGGTGTTTCACAAACATCCTTCCTGACCTTGAACCACTGTTCGTTAAAAAGATATTCGGAAGAGAGTGTTTTCCATTTCAAATCACGCATAGCACAAACTTACCAATTCATTCTTTTCCTGAGCGAAGTAATATGCGCTACATGGTGTTTGCCGTGCCAGGCATACATGCCCAGCAGGTACCAGAGCCGCATGGTCTTTTTATGTTCGGGATGAAAAATGGTCCTGTTGTTCCATTCATCATCTTTTACATATTTCAACGTCTCGTGCATCCGCAGGTGCAGGGCATGTAATAATGTAAGGGAGATATTAACGGGGAGCTTCTGTACATCATGAAGCTCCGACCATTTATTTTCATCATAAGGTTTGATCGTAGGATTATCTTCTGTCAGTCCCAGCTTAAAACGTATATAGGCATTCATATGACTGTCTGCCACATGGTGCACTAATTGATGTACGGTCCAGCCTCCTTCGCGGTAAGGCGTATGCAGTTGCGCTTCATCCAGGTTAAGGATCGCGTTCTCGAGTTGCACGGGGAGGAATTTTATATCCGCCAGCCATTCGATCTTCTGGCTGATTGAAAAAGGTTTGGGTTCATATTCACCGATCGGGTACCGGGGATCAATGGCAACTGAAGGCATAACGATTTATTTTACGATTTCCAATAATTCAACTTCGAAAATAAGAGTGGCACCACCGGGGATATCATTACCGGCTCCCCTGTCACCATAAGCCAGGTCGGAAGGGATCCACAAACGCCAGTGACTTCCTTCTTTCATCAACGGCAAGGCCACCTGCCATCCTTTGATAAGCGCTCTTAGCGGCGCTGAAAAAGGTTGACCTCTTTTAAAGGAATTGTCAAACTCTTTCCCGTCCAGCAAAGTTCCTTTGTAATGCGCTTTTACACTGTCGCTCACATCAGGCTGCGCTCCTGTTCCCTCCTTGATCACCAGGTATTGCATTCCACCGGGCAATTCCACCACACCTTCGTTTGTCTTGTTGGCCTGGAGGAAATCAGCACCCGCCTGCTTTTGCGCATCAATTTTTCCTGACATAAACTGTTTTAATTTATTTTGAATACTCATACCCCAACCCCTAAAGGGGCTTTAGACTCTAAATGATGAAAAGACTTTACTATTAACAACGAAGATACTGTTTCGACCTAAGTTCCCCTTTAGGGGACAGGGGTTACGCTTCTCTTAGAGAATGCCCTGTCAACTTAATAAACACATCTTCCAGATTCGCCAGCTTCATCTCCTTTGGTCTTTCAAACCCCGAAGCGATCAGGTTATCGATCAGTTTATCCGGTGAATCCATCGCCACGATATTCCCCGAGTCAATGATCGCTACCCGGTCACACAGATATTCTGCTTCATCCATATAATGCGTGGTGATGATCACAGTCGTTCCCCTGTCGCGAATATTTTTGACCAGTTCCCAAAGGCTTCTTCTTGCCTGTGGATCAAGACCGGTAGTAGGTTCGTCGAGGAAGATGATGGTTGGCTCATTGATCAGCGTAGTGGCGACGGAGAAACGTTGTTTCTGCCCGCCACTGAGCTGTTTGAACTTCGCTTTTGCTTTATCTACCAGGTTTACCGTTTCGAGTAATTCCATGGGATTCACATTGCGGTTGTACAAACCACAGAATAATTCGATCAGTTGTAAAAGATTGAGACCGGGATAGTACCCGCTTGTTTGCAACTGGACACCGATTATCTTTTTGATCTCGTGGGGTTGCTTATCTAAATTCAACCCGGCCACCATCACTTCTCCGCTGGTCTTTTCTCTTAGTGTCTCGATGATCTCGAGAGTAGTTGATTTACCTGCGCCATTGGGGCCCAGCAGACCGAATATCTCTCCTTCATACACATCGAAGGAAATGCCTTTGACAGCCTGGAAATTCCCGTAATTCTTGACGAGTTTATTGACTGAGATGATCTTTTGCTTTTCCATGAGAAGGCAATTTACTGAAAAGCATTTGTAGTCTCAAAAGATAACCACAGATAACACGGATAAGATACAGGGCCACGGATTACACGGATTAGCACGGATTAAAAACGCCCTCACCCCATCATAACTCAGATTTTTGTAATCTCCGATTCCCTCTCCTTAAGGAGAGGGCGAGGGAAATTCCTGATTTCAAAATTTGCCCGGGTGAGGTTGAATATAATCCGTGCTAATCCGTATAATCTGTGGCAAAAACTTTTACCGTACAAATAGCTGCGTATAGTAGATCGTACCATCCCTGTCCCGGGCCGTGCCGATACCGACATAGCTATAAGTCCCGAGCATATTGCGGCGGTGAGCGCTGGAATTCTCCCACATCTCCACCACTTCCCTGCCGGTATTAGCGCCATAGGCGACATTTTCCGCGGCGGTGCAGGACTGGAAGATCTTTTTTATTTTATCATAGCGTTTATCAAAACCACTATGACCAAATTCACATTTCCCCCTGGCCATATCCTCGCTGTGTTTGCGGGCCAGTTCGTTCAGGTCGCTTCGCATCACCAGTGCTGACATTCCATTGGAACGGCGGAATTGATTGGTGTAGCGAAGTATATCGTCATCAATATCGGCTGGGGCCGGTTTGAAGGCGGTGAGTAAAAGCAGGGAAAGGACGGGGATAAAATAGTATAAATGAAGGGGTTTCAACACAGGCGGATCATTTGATTTGTATATGCGAAGTTCTGTAGCATTATTCAAAAAGAAAACCCAAAATATTACCACAGATTACGCAGATTGTTGCACAGATTACACTGTGTTATCTGTGAAAATTTAATCTGTGGTATCTGTGGTAAAATTTACAATATGAGCTCCATCTTCACATCCGCCGTAACAAAAGGAGAATTTATCGCGGGCACATACTGGAACCCGTATTTCTCATACAGGCTCAACGCGGTGGTCAGCTGGCTGTTGGAATAAAGAAATATTTTTTTGGCCTTTCTTTTTTTAGCTTCTGCCAGGCATTGGTCCAGGAGTATCCGGCTGATGCCCTGCCCCTGGTAACTGGGGTCCACCGCCATTTTTATTAATTCATAATCTGTTTCGTTCTCTTTCCACAAACCGGCGGTACCCACGACCTTACCCTTATCCGTTGCCAGGAAGATAGAACCCCCACCCGCGATCACGGTCCCGTCAGGATCATCAAGTATCTCGAGGTCATGGGTCTCCATGAGATTATACTTATCCAGCCATTCCTTGTTCAATCGTTTGAAATCCTGCTGGTGACTCCTGTCGTAGTTGATGATTGCGACCATAGTTATGCGAGGTAGGTTTCAAGTTCGTCCATCATTAGCTTGCTGCCGATGAACATGGGGGTACGTTGATGGAGTTCAGTGGGTTCCACATCGAGTATGCGGATCTTGCCGTTGGTGGCTTTTCCACCGGCCACCGCGATGATAAAAGCAAAGGGATTGCATTCGTATAATAAACGCAGTTTGCCTTTTGGTTTATCTGTAGTGCCGGGATACATAAAGATCCCGCCCTTGATCAGGTTGCGGTGTACATCGCTAACCATACTGCCGATGTAGCGCTGTGTGTAGGGTCCACCGTTAGATTTATTTTTTTGCTGGCACACCGTTATATACTGCTGAATGCCCGGCTCGTATTGGAAGAAATTGCCATGATTGACTGAATAAATGTTGCCGCTTTCGGGACACTTTATATTGGGGTGACTAAGGCAGAACTCTCCTATTGATTGATCGAGAGTAAAACCGTTTGCGCCGCGACGGGTTGCATACACCAGCATGGTACTCGATCCGTAAATAATGTATCCGGCGGCAACCTGCTTTATGCCCGGCTGTAAAAAATCTTCTATTGTGCAGGGCTTGCCCAACTCGCTAACCCGGCGATAAACGCTGAAGATGGTTCCAATTGATACGTTCACGTCTATGTTACC
>JANMKG010000253.1:0-1673 GCA_031371915.1 Chitinophagaceae bacterium
ACCGATTTGATTGAAGTGAAACAGACCGGGAGGTATTATCCCTTTGTTGAGTGTAGTTTGTTTCATGGTCGGATTACGTTGCTTTCTTAGGATTAGTTCGATTCTGACACAAACATAATACGCAGTTTTTTTACTTGCAAGTTTTTCGCGAACTTTTTCGCAATAAATACCGTATTTCCTGTAGTATTTTTACGATGCGTATTGATAATCAAGGTGTATAAAATATTAATGGCCGCAAAATTCCTGAAAAAAAGTAAAACATACATTTCAAAAGGGGACAACTACCATCGGTAGTGATAGGTCCAGTGTAGCTTTTACGAAGTAATCATTTCCCCTGTGTTCTTCTTTTTTAATGGTTATTACTTAAAATAAAAAGGCGGTCCCGAACGCAGGACCGCCTTTCTAAATATATACGCCATTAACTATGCCTTGTACTGCGGGATCAACCCATTGGCCAGTTCCACCATCTTCTTCAACCCTTCTTCCGGTAAGTTCCCTTTTTTGAACTCCGCCATCACATCCGGCAATTTGTTATCCATCTCCATCAGGAAATGCTCTTCAAACTCCCTTACTCTTTTAACGGCTACGTCTTTCAACAAACCGTTTGTTCCGAGATAGATGATTGCCACCTGCTTTTCTACGGCAAAAGGTGTGTATTGCGGTTGCTTCAGCACTTCCACGTTCCTCGCACCTTTATCAATTACATTCTTGGTAGCGGCATCCAGGTCCCCGCCGAATTTTGAGAAAGCTTCCAGCTCACGGTAAAGTGCCTGGTCAAGTTTAAGTGTACCTGCCACTTTCTTCATTGATTTGATCTGCGCATTACCACCCACACGGCTTACCGATATACCTACGTTGATCGCCGGGCGGATACCTGATAAGAACAGGTTTGTTTCCAGGAATATCTGTCCGTCAGTGATCGAGATAACGTTGGTGGGGATATAAGCGGATACGTCACCCGCCTGTGTTTCGATGATGGGGAGTGCCGTTAAAGATCCTCCACCTTTTACCAGGTGACGGATGCTGTCCGGAACATCATTCATATTCTTCGCAACCTTATCATCGTTGATAACTTTCGCGGCTCTTTCCAGCAAACGGCTATGCAAATAGAATACGTCACCGGGATAAGCTTCACGACCAGGTGGACGACGTAATAATAATGATACTTCACGATAGGCTACGGCCTGTTTGGAAAGATCATCATAAATGATCAGGGCAGGACGGCCGGTATCACGGAAGAATTCACCAATCGCTGCCCCTGCAAAGGGAGCATAGAATTGAAGTGGTGCAGGATCAGAAGCAGAAGCCGCTACGATCGTGGTGTATTGCATAGCCCCGGCATCGCTCAGTGTTTTCATCACCTGGGCAATGGTAGAAGCTTTCTGGCCGATCGCCACATAGATACAATAAACAGGTTTTCCTGCTGCAAAGAATTCACGCTGGTTGATGATCGTATCGATACAAATAGCGGTCTTACCCGTCTGGCGGTCACCGATCACCAGTTCGCGTTGCCCGCGGCCGATCGGGATCATCGCATCGATGGCTTTGATACCCGTTTGTAAAGGTTCTTTTACCGGTTCCCGGAAGATAACCCCGGGGGCCTTTCTTTCCAGCGGCATTTCATATAATTCACCGGTGATAGGACCCTTGCCATCAATTGGCTGACCCAATGT
>JANMKG010000255.1:0-5149 GCA_031371915.1 Chitinophagaceae bacterium
ATGACAAAGTGATCATCGCCTATTCTGGCCACGGTATGCTGAGCAAAGATTTCGATTATTATCTTTCTACCTATTCGGTGAATTTCGACAAGCCCGAAGAGAATGGTCTGCCTTACGAAGAACTGGAAAATCTCCTGGATAGCATCCCCGCAAGAAAAAAACTCCTGTTGATCGATGCCTGCCACAGCGGGGAAGTAGACAAGGAAGACCTTATTACATTAAATGCTTCGTCCGATTCTTTGATCAAGGGATTTAAACCGGTGGCCTATAAGAACGAAGGACATTTGGGATTAAAGAACAGTTTCGAACTGATGCAATCATTGTTTGTGAACGTGGGGAAAAGTACAGGAGCCACGATCATCTCGGCTGCCTCGGGTACCCAGTTTGCGCTGGAGAGAAATGATCTTAAAAACGGCGTGTTTACTTATTGTATCCTTGAGGCAATGAATAAATATTCTACATTAAAGATCAGCGAGCTGAAAAAGATCGTGGGGCAAAGGGTGGAGGAACTGACCAAAGGATTGCAGAAACCTACGTCGAGGAATGAGACGATAGCTGTGGACTGGAGCCTTTGGTAAGGGGAAATCTTAGCTACCGGGAAAACTGATCAGGAAATTGGTTCCCTTATCCACACTGCTCTCCACCTGCATATCGGCCTTGTGCGACTGGATGATAGAATAAGAGGCGGTAAGCCCCAATCCCATACCGCCTTTTTTCAGCGTAAAGAAAGGATCAAATAATTTACTGAGGTATTCACGAGGGATACCGCGGCCATTATCCTTAATGGATACCCGGTAATTGTCGCCAAGGGTCTCCAATCGTACAGAGAGATTCCCCTTATTGATCTCCATCGCCTCTACAGCATTGATCAATATATTGGTGAACGCGATAACCAATTTGTTCTTATCGGCAGCCACCATTAACGGGTCTGTAGGATAATTCTTTTCAACATTGATCTTATGAAGCTGGATACGGTCATATGCGCGGTCGAGGCTTTCATCCATGATCTCCTGTAACGAATGTTTCTCAAACAGGAGTTCCGCAGGGCTGGCCAGGTTCAACAACTCTGTAATGATCTGGTTGATCCGGATAGCATTGCGTTGAATAATTTTGAGGAATTCCGCCTGGCCTTCATCCACGTTCGCGGGAATAAGTTGTTCTACCGAGAGGATAATATTGTTCAGCGGGTTCCTAATCTCGTGGGCCAGCATGCGAATCAGCCGTTCGTTAGCGGAAAGCTTTTCTGCCTGGAGATTCCCGAGTTCTGCTTTTTTGATATTGGTGATATCGTGAATGATCCCATGCACCAGGGGTAGCTGGTCGGGATTATGCTGGACATAGAGCGATAATAAGCAGGTCTTTGGTTCTTTATTATCGCTCAGAACTTTCACCTCAAGGTCATCAATATTACCCGCGGTTCTGACAAGATCCCGGATACGGGCTTTCTGGATATCATCATCAATGAATTCATATAAATTACGACCCAGCAGCACCCCGTTCTTTGACTCCAGCAATAAAAGCCCCGAATGATTCACTTCGGTGAAAACAAGATCTGTGTTGGCAATGAAGACGGTATCTTTAGAACCCTGGAAAAGATTCCTGTATTTCATTTCCCGGGCTTTCAACTCTTCGAGGAAACTTGATCTTTCAATAGCATACCGGATACAGCGTTCCAGCTTTTCCGTATTCAGGTCGGATTTAACAAGGTAATCCGTGGCGCCGGATTCCATCGCCCGGATATCGATGGCCTTACTGCCAAAACCCGTCAGGAGTACGATAGGGCGGTCAAATTTCAGTTTGGCCGCTTCCTGCAACAGGTCAAGTCCTGTCTTGTTTCCGAGGAAATAATCAACAAAGTATAAATGATGTGATTTGCTACGGATATCCGCGATAGCGGATTCATAATCCTTGAACCAGTCGATGACGAATTCGCGTCCCTCGATATCCTTAATAAAATCACTGATGAGGAAATAATCATCTTCATCGTCATCAATGATGGCAATTCTTATTTTTTCTCCGTTTAACATGTTAGTGATGGCTTCGCCAGGCTGTGTTGAATATTCCACTGGTAAAATGGTTTATACTTCCCCAAATGCAACTGTCCGGGAATCCAAGCAAAAAAAGTTCCTAAAACAGTTTTGGGCTCATTTTCCACAATTTTTTGTAAAACTGGCCGGCACGAGCTTAGTAAAGGGTGAAGGAAAGCACTAAATAATTTTAATGTACGTTCTATAAAAAAATACCAAATTTGCACACTGCCCGGAAATAGGTTTCAATGCTCACTTCCCCTTTCTGCTGAAAAAATGAACCAAAGAATTCTGATTATTGATGATGAGACCGACTTCTGCATGATCATGAAGAACTATTTCATGAAGAAAGGATACGATGTAGCCTTTTCTCCTACCTTAAAAGGAGGGATGGCCTTACTAAAAGAAGTGCTTCCGGATATTTTATTTCTTGATAATAATCTTCCGGATGGAAATGGGTGGGATAGTGTGGAACAAGTTGTGGAAATAATTCCCCAGGCACGGGTTTATCTCATCAGCGCCCACCGTGACCGATCTACGGTAGAAAGCAAGTCAAAGAATATAGTGATATGGGAAAAACCCATATCACTGCAAATTCTCAACGATTTGTTCTAAGGATTTATCCTACCTGGCAAACAGATAGCATATAACGGGCGATCTTTTCCAGGTCCTGGTGATTAGAGGGTTTGATCACATAATCAACAGCACCCAGTTCCAGGCACATCATTTTGAACTTTTCTGAACCCGAAGTGCTCCATACGACCTTAGGTATGCTTGCATACTTTTCATTATGACCGATTTCCTGAAGGATCTCGGCACCATTAAGTCCTGGCATATTATAATCCAGCACGATCAGGCAGGGCTTGTGTTCATCATGGAGTTTTTCCAGAGCCGACAAAACCTCTTTTCCATTGTTTACAAACAACAGGATGAACGATTTATCTATAGAAGAAAAAACTTCTGTGAGCATCTCCTGGTCATCGGGATCATCTTCCCCCAGCAGGATGAATTTTGTTGGTTGGCCAACCCCTGCTGATCCTTCTAATACGACTTTTTGTGGCACAGTTTTTAAGCGATTTTAGTGATATAAATGTAAGATAAAAAGTTTTCCAATTGCCTGCAATAAAAGTGCAAAGGAGATTTTTTTGTCATTTCATTAGATCGAAGGAGTTTGGTTGTCCTTCACCACCTTAAACAAATCAAATGAAGAAAAAACTAAAACCGACTGCGAAGACGACCCTGCCTGCGACAGTTGTAAGCGAACTTCCCCCCGAAAAAAATACCCCCAAAAAAAAGAACGGGCAACCAGTAAAAACAAATAATACCAACGGTTCGATTGATAAGGAGTTGAAGAATGGAAAATCGAATGGGAATGGGTTATCCAATCTTGATTTGCATTATTCAAATGAACTCGATAGCCGGGAACTGTTGTATATACTGGCGGAAGTAAAAGAAGGAAATTTTACAGTAAGACTCCCCGAAGATAAACTGGGTTTAAGCGGTAAGATCTGTGATACGCTCAACCAGATCATTTCGCTGAACGAAATGCTGATGGATGAATTGACCCAGGCAAAGAATACCATCGGTAAGGAGGGACACCTCAATCACCGCGTTTCTTTACCCCGTCATGCAAAAGGATCATGGGCTTCCGGTGTGGACTCCATCAATACACTTATCTCTGACCTTGTTCACCCAACAATCGAAATTGCGCATGTGATCAGTTCGGTGGCCAAGGGAAATCTTTCCCAGGAAATGCCTTTGAAGATCGGGGATCACGTACTGCAGGGAGAGTTTGCAAACATCGCCGCGGAAGTAAACGACATGGTAAAACAATTGAACCTCTTCTCCATGGAGGTTACACGTGTGGCAAGGGAGGTTGGTAGTGAAGGTAAACTCGGAGGGCAGGCAAAAGTAAAAGGGGTGGCCGGTGTATGGAAGGACCTTACGGACTCGGTGAACCAGATGGCAGGTAACCTTACCGCGCAGGTAAGAAATATCGCGGAAGTAACAACCGCCGTGGCAAAAGGTGACCTGCGTAAAAAGATCACCGTGGATGTGCAGGGAGAGATCCTCGAGTTAAAGAATACGATCAACACGATGGTGGACCAGCTGAACTCCTTCTCTTCCGAGGTGACTCGTGTGGCCCGTGAGGTAGGTACGGATGGTAAGCTGGGAGGACAGGCCGAGGTAAAAGGTGTTGCCGGTACCTGGAAAGACTTAACGGATTCGGTGAACCAGATGGCATCTAACCTGACAGGCCAGGTGCGTAATATCGCCGAAGTAACAACTGCTGTGGCAAGAGGTGACCTGTCAAGAAAAATTACCGTGGATGTAAAAGGAGAGATCCTTGAATTGAAGAATACGATCAACACGATGGTGGACCAGCTGAACTCTTTCTCTGCCGAGGTAACCCGTGTGGCAAGGGAGGTAGGTAGTGAAGGAAAGCTGGGAGGACAGGCAACGGTAAAAGGGATCGGTGGTGTTTGGAAAGACCTTACAGATTCGGTGAACCAGATGGGATCGAATCTTACCGCGCAGGTGCGTAATATCGCCGAGGTAACAACAGCGGTAGCGAAAGGTGACTTATCAAGAAAAATTACGGTGGATGTAAAAGGTGAGATCCTCGAGTTAAAGAATACGATCAACACGATGGTGGACCAGTTGAATTCCTTTGCATCGGAAGTAACGCGTGTGGCACTTGAAGTAGGTACGGAAGGAAAACTGGGAGGACAAGCAAAAGTGCAGGATGTGGGTGGTACCTGGAAAGACTTAACAGAATCGGTGAACCAGATGGCTTCGAATCTTACCGCCCAGGTGCGAAACATCGCTGATGTAACAACAGCGGTGGCAACCGGTGACCTTTCGAAAAAAATTACGGTGAACGTAGCGGGTGAGATCCTTGAGTTGAAGAATACGATCAATACGATGGTGGACCAGCTGAACTCTTTTGCATCGGAGGTAACACGTGTGGCATTGGAAGTAGGTACGGAAGGAAAATTGGGAGGCCAGGCAAAAGTGCAGGGTGTGGGTGGTACCTGGAAAGACTTAACGGATTCGGTGAACCAGATGGGATCGAATCTTACATCCCAGGTAAGAAATATCGCCGACGTAACAACGGCAGT
>JANMKG010000259.1:0-5609 GCA_031371915.1 Chitinophagaceae bacterium
GATATCAGGAATTTCATCCCACATTTAGTTCAGCTTTCCGGCGACTCGGTTTCACTTTTATCTTTTAATAAGGAAGGTTTATCCCTGCGTAAATATCGTATAGAATTTAAACCGGTACAGCAAAAACCGGAGGTATTGATACAGAATAATATCAAGGCGGAAAACCGGCTGTTGATTCCGAATTCTGATTTTTTGCTGGAATATAATTCAGAAGAGTGGCAGGTTACCGACCAGTCCTCCCAGTTGATTGTTCACCGGCAACGCGATTATGAAAACTACGGAGCGAAGTTTGCCACCCTTGGTAATAATCCATATATCCTTAAATATGCTTCGCAGAAGGCCGAATTGATCCCAACCGGCAAGTGGAATGAAGTGGCTGCAACACTATCCCTGCAACACCCCCTGTTAAAAGATGGCAACTCCATTTATAGCGGCCTCCTTAGCCTTTCAAATCTTGCCTATAACCCGGCTACTTCTTTACTGACAGGTTTATTTTATAGCAGCAATTTTTATTTTGCCGCGGCCTGGGACATCCGTTCATCTTACTCTCCTCTCTATGTTGTAAAAATTGACCGAAATGAAATGCCCGGGGAGAAAAAATCCTTATACAGCAGCAGCGGGGCAGCGCCGATATTACTTACACAGGTCATTTATTCAATGCAGGAAGCAGAATGGAAGAAGGCAAGCCCGGGTGATTTATTAAAAAAAGCCAGGCAATTGGCCGGGAGTCTTTCCGCATTTACAATTGAAAAACTTAACGATTTTGAGGACTTTTCATGGAAATATGATGTCGGAGCAGGTAAAGTGACAGGTAACTTCGGTTACCAGGACAGCATTTACGGGCAACTACTAATTAATTTGAAAGAACCTTCCCAATCTGTTTACTTCTGTCATAAGCCTTTAAAAGGAACTTTTCCAGGCTATAAATTTGTCCAGTTCCTACCAGGACAGTATAGCATTACGCGTATACAATTATCCGATAAAGGAAATATCGTTGCGCTGTCAGACCTGGGGAATGTATCCCTTTGTGATCTCAGGACAATGAAGAACCGGGCTATCCCTAAAGAAAATAAAGAAGCAAATTTTGACGGCGACACTCATTTCCTGGAAGAGGACAAAGGGATCCTTGTCAATAACTCCGCCTGGTATGATGCTTCCGACCTGCGACCTGTTCATACAAAAGCCAGGACATTCTTTTGTGATTCTGCCATTTACCTCCCAGGAAAAAAATCGTTCCTTGTAAACTTACCGGGGCGAAAAGGATACCTGGAGATACAGCTGGACAGGATGCATATACAACAAAAGAAGAGTACTGGCGAAATGCTGCAAACGAATTTTATAAAAGATACGACATGGCGGTCTTTTTTCCCGGCTAACAAATCCTGGATCATCGCCGGCCAGGGGGGAGTAGGCTTTGATAGCTCCCAAAAGGCTACTATTGGTAAGATGGGACGATCATTTGCCACTTCGTTAAGCGGCAGGATCAATTTTGTCCAGTTCCTGCCGGTTCAAAACCAGGTATTAATAGGTAATACGAATGAAGGTAGTTTCGAATGCTGGGATGTTATAACTGAGCAAATGCTGTTTAAGCTGGTGCTGATCGATGAAACCAACTTTTTTGTCCAAAGCAAGTCGGGATATTATTATGCCACACCTAACGCTTTGCAACAAATAGGATTTTTACAGGATGGAGAGGCCATCCCTGCCAGCTTCCTGGATGCGGGCCTCAACCGGCCAGACATCGTACTGGCGGATATGTTTGATACGACCGATAATCATATAAAACAACTTGTGAGTATTTACCGGAAAGCGGCCGTGAGAAAAAATAGCCGGGCCATCTCCATTATTCCTGGTGTCTCACCAGTTGTAACGGTTGCGCAACCGTTAAAGACCCTGCAGCAGGAAAGCGGGTACAACGTAAACTATACTGTGCAGGGGAAAGCAAATACAGTCAGCTATTTTAGTATCCAGGCGAATAATGTTTTAATATGGGATACCACTTTTACCAGGCCCCAGGCGGACCAACCGCTGGTAAAAAAGATCCAGCTTACTTCGGGGGAAAACCAACTGGTCTACCTGGCAAAAGATGCAGCAGGAAATACAAGTATTCCTGTGTTTCAAAGGATAGTATACCAGCCGGCAAAACCTGTTGAATCCAGGACATTGGTTATTGCCATAGGCGTCAACAGGTACAGTGATACTGCAAGGAACCTGAAATATGCGGTGAAGGACGGGAAGGATATACTGGCTGCGTTCAGGTCGATGCAAGGAGAAAAGGTCGAGACCGATTCTTTATTTGATACCGCGGTAACAAGAGAAAACATCCGTCGCCTGAAACAAAAATTATTACAGACGGGTATTGAGGATAAAGTAGTGATCTGTTTTTCAGGTCACGGTATGCTGGACGATAGTATGAATTTTTATCTCGCCACGGCGGATATGGATTTTACCCGTCCGCAGAAATATGGTTTTAGTTTTAATGAACTCGAAGAGCTGTTGGCAGGAATCCCTGCGAGGAAAAAACTCCTGTTGATCGACGCCTGTCATAGCGGGAATATCGAGAAAGAAGAGACCCTTACCGAAGAGGAGAAAAAGACGATGCCGCCGCAGGTAATTACACAATCTGATACGACTGCGGCCTCCAAAGGCCTGGATGTAAAAAAGCCGGCGGACGTAAGCCTGCAACAGGTGATCAGCCAGTTGTTTGCTTCTTCCAGCAGTACCAGCGGTGCTGAAGTAATTGCGGCCACAGCAGGGAATGCCTATGCTTTCGAAGCACCGCAATGGAATAATGGGGTCTTTACCTACGCGGTATTGAAAGCGTTTAATAGCAATGCTGACCTGGATAAGAATTTTAACAATAAGATCTCCATTAAAGAGTTGAAGCGTTTTGTATATGCCACGGTAATGGAACTCACCAATGGAAAACAACAGCCGCTTTCCCGGTACGAGAATCCCAATTATGACTGGGACCTGTTACCCATGCGCTATGATTAGGTTAGGGTTTACCCGGCAATTTTTTTAATTCTTCCAGTAACCCCGCCCGCCGCGGCTCCGGAACATTTTCATAGTTAAAAGGGCAATGTTTGCAGCCGTTGCCACAGCAATACCCTTTTTCCAGGTGGTATAGTTCCGTGAGTACTACGTAACCATCCTCATTGATATAATAATGTATGCCTTCAGTCAACTCCTTCATGGGCTTTCAATAATTGTTTTAAGACATCATCTTTTTCTTTCGCGGGAAGATCAGCAGGTAAAGAAAAACAGAGATAGTGAATACGATTACTCCCGGCAATATCCAGGGATTCATAATGTGTTTTTATTTTCAATTCGTCCGCGACGGACTCCTGCTGGTATACATTGTCTAAATCAGCGTGAAGCGTACAGTGGTATAACGTGATGACCAGTTTGGTAAAATAATAAAGATCAGGGCTGTCCGTTTTTAAGTGGATCAAACCACCCGGCAGGAGGAACTGCTGGTAAAGCCGTAAGAATTTCGGATGGGTCAACCTTTTTTTTGCTTTTGACATCCGTAACTGGGGATCAGGGAACGTAATCCATATTTCCGTCACTTCATTTTGCGAAAAATAATCTGCCACCTGGTCGATCTTTGTACGCACGAAAGCTACATTGTCCAGTTTTTGCGCTAATGCTTTTTTTGCCCCTACCCAGAGACGGTTTCCTTTCAGGTCAATTCCAATAAAATTCTTACCCGGGTATAATTGCCCGAGTCCAACGGCATATTCTCCTTTGCCGCAAGCCAGTTCAAGAATAACAGGATGATCATTTTTAAAAAAATCTTTCCATTTCCCTTTTGTCCCCGCAGGCAACTGCAAGACATTGGGAAATGTTTCCAGCTCTGCAAATCGTACTAGTTTTTTCTGACCCATGGGCGGCAAAGATAATTCAAAGGCCTCCAACTAGTTGGACCTATATCGTGGCACTTTCTTTGGACAACTATAGCGGAACAGGATGGTCCCGGCTTGGGATAATTGTAAATTAAAAAATAATGATATGAGATTCAGCAAATTAAATTTAGCATTGACAGGAATTCTTACACTTGGCTGCCTGCTGTTAATAGTAGTATCCTGTAATAATGATGATAAGTCGGGAAATAATTCTACAACAGCTACAACGGAGACCGTAACCGATACCAGCAATAACACGACAGTAATTCCCAGTACAAAAACTGATACGGCTGCAAATACTAAGGCTACAGCTAAAAAGATCGGTAAGATCAGTATCAAAGACGTAACAGTGGACAAGACCACCACCATGAAAACAGATGACAAAGGTTATTATAATTATGCTGAAACTGCCCCTTCTTTCCCGGGTGGGCATACGGCACTTGAGAACTATATCATGAATAATATTGAATACCCTCAGGAAGCGATCGATAATGATGTGGAAGGAACCGTGTATGTCATGTTTACTGTTGATGAAAACGGCAAGGTTGCCAATGCAAAGACCAGTGGAAAAGCAATTGGCTATGGATTAGAGGAAGAAGCCATAAAAGTTGTCAACGGTATGTCTAACTGGACACCGGGAACGGTTAAAGGAAAGAAAACAAAGGCCTGGCACACTTTGCCGATCACGTATAAACTTGAATCGTAAATAGTGTTCTCAGAATTTTAGCAGGAGCCCAATACCAACCAGGGATTTTACCTGTAACCCCGCTGATGAATGATTCGGCCCGAACAGGCGGACATCATCATCATAGATCAGGTCAACACCCCAGGTGGCAGATAAGACTTTGGAGATCTTTACATTCAGGATATTCGACATAAAGAGATCAACGTTCTGGGGTTTCCTGCGGTAGTTAGAAAACAGGTCGAGGCGGCCCTTATACGTTATATTCTTACTGATCTCTTTTATATAATTGATCGTGGCGAAGGCGCCGAACTCAAGGTTAGACTTTTTACCGGGCGTAACACCATAAGCACCTTTATTCGAAAGGACCGTATCCTTTACGATCACCCAGCGTGCTGTTAATGGCGAAACGAAAATAGAAAGATGCTTCGTGGGTTTGTAGTCAAGGCCAAGGCCCAGCAGGATATAACCCGGCGCCATAAAATTTGATGAAAGATTTTTTATATTGTTATCAAATGTATACCCCTTAAAGAATTGGGAACGTATATTCAGTAACCCGGCCAGGCTAAGTTTGGAAGTCAGCCCATAACCATATTTGGAAAGCAGGTCAAAACGATCATCATTCTTGCGACTGCCAAGGCTGGTAGTATTTACATACCCGAGATTAAAATCAAATGTATTATCCCAGCTATACCTGTCTTTTTTGTAAAAAGCATAAACGCTTAAAAGAGAATTGACCGCCAGGGAGAAATTATCGCCGCCGGCAGCCCAGTTATTGAGGGAGGCCTGGGCAATATTCAGGCTGTAGATCCCTCCTTTTTTCCAGGTTTTGGAACTCGTATCTGCTGCATCTTTTTTAATGTCTTTACTCGTTTCTGACTTTAGTTTTTTGACAGTTTCATCCTGGGCAGAAGACCACAGTACGGAAAAAAGCCCGGCAAAGAGTACTAATTTTCTCATGCGATTATTTTTTGACCTGTTACAAGGTCAGGGCATCAAATTTGACGCCATAGTGCAGT
>JANMKG010000267.1:0-5127 GCA_031371915.1 Chitinophagaceae bacterium
GCTGAACGTGGACAAGGTACTCGAAGGCAGTGTCCGGAAATCAGGCAACCGGGTCCGCATTACTTCACAATTGATCAACGCGGCAGATGGTTACCATATCTGGAGTGACACTTATGATCGTGACCTCACCGATATCTTCGAACTGCAGGACGAGATCAGCGCCATCATTACCAATAAACTCCGGGAGAATTTGTTACCGGCGCAGCAGGAAGAGAAACTGGTGAAAGCCCCCGTAAAAAATATCGAAGCCTATACCTGTTATTTAAAAGCCCTTCATTTCTGGAATAAGCTGACACCTGCCGATGGTAAAAAATGTATCGAATGCTGTGAACAGGCAATAGAAATGGAACCGGGTTATGCACAACCCTACTCGATGGCTGCCGGGGCCTATGCCTATCTCGGTTCTTCCGGCCAGATGATCCCGGATGAAGCTTTCGAAATAGTAAAGAAGTATGCTGACAAAGCCATTGAACTGGACCCCCAGCTGGCAGAAGGTCATGTGGCAAAAGCAGGTTATTATTTATTTTATGAATGGAACTGGTCACAGGCATTCAAATCATTACAGCTGGCGCTGAAACTGAACCCCGGCGCTACCGAAGCTTATGACCTGCTTGGTTTTTACTACGTGGTGATGGGACAGAAAGAAAAAGGGCTGGAGGTCTTGCAGGAGGCCGAGCAACTGGATCCCCTCTCTCCTATCATCCTGCAGGCATTGGGCGGCATGTATATTTTTAATGATCGTTTCGATGATGCGATACGACAGGCAGATAAACTTCTTTACATGCACCCGAGAATGCGGGCCAGTATCGAAATGAAAGCATGGGCGATTGGTATGAAAGGAGACTGGGCGGCTACTTTACCTTTATTCGAGGAGGTTCATCGTCTTACCAACCACCCGCTCAAAGGACTGATGGGTCTTGGGTATGCCTAGCCCAAACTGGCCAAAAAGGAAAAACCCCTGTATTGCATCATTAAAATAGAAAAACGACTGGAAGAAGAACCCAATGCAATTATTGATGCTGACCTCGCCGCCATCTGGTTTGGTTTGGGTGATCTTGACAAGGCATTTTATTATATTAACCAGTGTGTAGACAAAAGAATGGGCCCGGTAAGTTATTTCCTGGAATACCCTGCTTACAGGGGTGTAAAAGATGATCCGCGATATGCAGAGCTGATAGAAAAAATGAAAATAACCTAAGGGTTTATTGTTTTGGGTTTATGGTTTATGGTTCTTCAATCCGAAGTTTCTCCACAGTGTTGTGAATTTTTCCAGCCCGAAAATGTATCTTCAGTCATAGCGATCAGCTAATAACCAAAAACGAAAACCTAAACCTTACTGGCAACTTTATTAAACTTTTTCCGTTTATACCTATCTGACTGCTTCATTCAATAGTTTGAAAAAAGTATTTATGCGAAAAATATATGTGATGGTAGCTATCCTTTCTCTCCCCCTGCTCATCAGCATTTCGTGCAGTAAAAGTGGCGGTGGAGGCGGATCTTCTGTCGATTGCAGTACCGTAACTAACAAAGCATTTGCAGCCGATGTCAACCCCATCATCCAGTCTTCCTGCGCCTTTAGCGGTGGTTGTCATGGAACAGGGAGCAGCAACGGTCCCGGACCACTGACCAATTATAGCCAGGTCTTTAGTGCCCGGAGCTCTATACGGGCAGCCGTCGTTTCAGGACTGATGCCACAGGGCAGCACCCTGCCCACTTCGCAAAAGAATTCTATTATATGCTGGATCGATAGTGGCGCTCCGAATAATTGATTTTTTGTCGCTTATGCATTTTTGACCGGCAGTTTACGGTTCTTCCCTCCCTTTCCAATATATTTATAGCTTAAACTGCTATTCATGCTAAAAAGTTCTGTAAGCTTACTGTTACTGGTCATTTCTTTAAACGGGTTTGCACAAAAACTTGATAAACTAACGGTTGAAAAGATCATGCGGGATCCGAAATGGATGGGCACTTCGCCTTCAGCTGTTACCTGGAGTAATGATGGATCGATGCTTTATTTCCTCTGGAACCCCGAGAAAGCCCCGGCAGATTCTTTCTGGTATATCACTCCTGCCAATCGAACTCCTGTAAAAGCAACGGTGACACAAAAGCAATTTATGGTGGCAGAAGGGAATTACAATTATAATGAAGCAAGAACTGCCTATGTTTATTCCAAAGACGGCGATATTATTTACCGGGAAGTAAAATCCGGTAGACTGGTGCGCATCACCCAGACAACAGATGTGGAATCCAACCCACAATTTTCTTTTAATGATACAAAAGTGATCTATACACGTAGTTTCAATTTGTTTGCCTGGGATATCGCCAGCGGTGAAACGCAACAACTGACCAACCTGAGAACAGGTGATGCCGCGATTCCTGCCACAACAGGGGGTTTCCAGCGTGGCGGAGGGCCGCCTCAAACGAATACCGGCAACCAGCAGGAACAGTGGTTAAAAAATGACCAGCTGCAATATTTCCAGGTATTGAAAGAAAGAAAAGAAAAAAGAGAACAGGGTGATGCTTATATAAAAGCACTTCCCAAAACAAAAGAGCTGAAAAGTATTCCTCTTGAAGATAAAGCATTGCAGGGGCTCTCACTTAGCCCCGATGGGCGCTTTGTAAGTTTCCGGCTTTTTAAATCGGCTTCTCCTGTTTCAGCAAAATCCACGATCGTACCGAGTTATGTCACGGAAACGGGTTTTACCACAGAGATCCCCGGCAGAACAAAAGTCGGCGCAGGACAAGGTTCTTCCGAATTCTTTATCTATGACAGGGTGCGTGATACAGTAGTAAGTTTCAAACCGGATTCTATCCCTGGTATACAGGATATGCCTGATTATGTAAAAGACTATCCCAAACAACTGGAAGAAAGAAAAAAGAAGCCTGTCACCCGTGCCGTTTTTTTTAGCGGTTTCTATTGGTCGCCTAAGGGAACAAATGCCGTACTGGAGATACGCTCCCTTGATAATAAGGACCGCTGGCTGATGTTACTGGATACCGCTTCGGGTAAATTAAAACTATTGGACCGGCAAAGGGATGAAGCCTGGGTGGGTGGCCCCGGAACCACTGGGTTTGGTACAAACAATACAGGCTGGCTGGATGAGAATAATTTCTGGTTCCGGTCGGAAGTAAGTGGCTACTCGCATCTTTATACCGTCAATGCAATTACTGGTGAAAAGAAAGCACTGACATCCGGTAATTATGAAGTACAGCAGGTGCAGCTATCAAAGGATAAAAAATATTTCTACATCACCACGAATGAAGTACACCCCGGCGAACAACAGTTCTATCGTTTAGGAGTAGCGGATGGGAAAAAAGAAAGGATCACCACGATGACGGGCGCCAACGAAGTAACGCTGTCCCCCGATGAGAAATGGATGGCGATCCGCAATTCCTATTCCAACAAACCCTGGGAATTATACCTGCAGGAAAATTTACCACCCGGAAGTAAAACAAAAATAGCTACACCTGTACAGATCACAGACAAGGCACAAAGCGATGAATTCAGATCGTATGCCTGGAAAGATCCGGAAGTAATGAGTTTTAAAGCCAGTGATGGCGCCAATGTATATGCACGTTTATACAAGCCGGCCAACCCGGATCCCCATAAACCCGCCGTATTATTTGTACATGGAGCAGGCTATTTGCAAAATGCGCATAAATGGTGGAGCAGCTATTTCCGTGAGTATATGTTCAATAACCTGCTAGCGGATAACGGCTACTATGTGATGGATATCGATTACCGCGGCAGCGCTGGTTATGGCCGGGACTGGAGAACGGGTATTTACCGTCATATGGGAGGAAAGGACCTGGATGATAATGTGGATGCTGTCAACTACCTGGTTAAAACGTATGGGGTCGATCCAAAGAGAGTCGGTCTTTACGGCGGTTCATATGGAGGATTTATCACCCTGATGGGTCTGTTCACCCAACCCGATGTGTTTGCTGCGGGTGCTGCTTTACGACCAGTGACCGACTGGGCCAATTACAACCATGGATATACTTCCAACATCCTGAACGAACCCTTTACGGACAGCCTGGCTTACCGCAGAAGTTCTCCTTATTATTTTGCCGAAGGATTAAAAGGGCATTTGCTGATCTGTCATGGCATGGTGGATGTAAATGTCCATTTCCAGGATGCGGTAAAACTGACACAGCGGTTGATCGAATTAGGAAAAGACAACTGGGAGATAGCGCCCTACCCGATGGAAGATCATGGATTTGTTGAGCCCAGCAGCTGGACCGATGAGTATAAACGAATATTTAAATTATTTGAAACTGTATTAAAAAAATAGTTTATGGTTTATTGTTTTTAGTTTATTGTTACTTTCCCTAAAACAGAAAATTCCTGCCGGCCAGCATATTACTGATCGCAGGAACCAACGAACCATAAACAAAAAACTATAAACTTCAAACTCTTATATTTGTGACTTAACAACTGGTTATGGCTAAACAAATTGAAGACTTTGATGCTAACCTGGCTGGTGAAGAAGGAAAAACCGAGGAAACAAAGACGAGCTGGTTCAAACGCATCAAAAAGGGGATCAATACCAAAACTTCAGAGAAAAAGGAAACACCCGAAGGTCTGTGGGTGAAATGCCCTGACTGTAATTTCATCTGCACGGTCACCGAACTGCGGGAAAGCTTGTTTGTTTGTCCAAAATGCAAATTCCACCATCGCATCAACAGCAGCGAGTACTACGAAATACTATTCGACAATAATGAATTCACTGAACTGTTTGAGAATATCCGCAGCAAGGATTTCCTTGAATTCACCGACCTTAAGCCCTATAAAAAAAGGCTGGAAGAGACCTGGAGCAAGACCGACCTGAAAGATTCGATGCGGGTGGCAGTGGGTAAAGTTAATGGACATGATATCGTGATCTCCTGTATGGACTTTGAATTCATCGGCGGTTCACTGGGCAGCGTGATGGGAGAAAAATTCTCAAGAGCGGTGGATCATTGCCTTCAGCATAAATTGCCCTACATGATCATCTGTAAAAGCGGCGGGGCCCGGATGATGGAAAGCGCCTTTTCACTGATGCAGCTGGCTAAGACCAGCGGCAAGTTGTCGCAATTAAGCGATGCAAAACTTCCTTATATCTCCTTACTTACCGATCCCACATT
>JANMKG010000296.1:0-2487 GCA_031371915.1 Chitinophagaceae bacterium
CAAACTATCCTCGTTCATGATATAACAGCCCCTGTTGCAAGGTGTAAACCTGTTACAGAGACCCTGGTAAATGGTACCGCTGCCATTACCGCTTCAAGTGTTGATAATGGGATTTCGGACAATTGCAGTCCGGTAACACTAAGTGTATCCCGAACAAGTTTTAACTGTTCGGTTATTGGACCCAATTCCGTAACGCTAACAGCTTCCGATGTTTCAGGAAACATCAGCACCTGTATAGCTGTTGTTACGGTTTTGGGAGAGTTGCCAACCTGTTCCATCACTGCAGTTCCTTCTGATAATACTTATTCCGGAGGAGTACCTACTAATATTTATATTGGATATGGGCCACAAAGTGTAACACTCAATGTGGCAACCCCGGCAAGTGGTGCGCCTTATACCTATTCATGGAGTGGCGGTACCTTAAACAATTATAATACTGCCAACCCGGTGTTCACGGCCACCACGGTTGGTTTCTATACCTTCACTGTCATGGTTACTAATAAGTACGGTTGTACTACTACTTGTGAGATCAGTATATGTGTAACTGATATCAGGGTGCCAGGGACCAGTGGTAATGGCCTGAAAGTTTATCTATGTCATTTGCCACCGGGCAATCCAGGCAATTCACAAACGCTCTCCATCAGCGTTAATGCAGTGCCGGCTCACCTTGGTAATCATGTGGGTGACAGGTTAGGGAAATGTGAACTGTTACCATGTACAGCAGCAGCATTCATGAATATGAAGTATGTTGAGCAAAACATCGTTCCTGAAGTCAAAGGCTTAACGGTGAAAGCCATGCCCAATCCAAGTTCCAATTACTTCCTGGTTTCGATAGAAAGTAAGGACAAGAAAGAAGTGACAGTAAAAGTAATTAATAGTTTGGGACAATTTATAGAAACGCAGCAACATATAGCACCTGGTTCAATCATCCAGATAGGGGATAACTATAAAGGCGGCATTTATTTCCTGCAAACCATGCAGGGGAATACCCGTAAGGTGATTAAACTGATAAAATTGAATTAAGATAATTGGATCTCAATTATAAAAGCCACCTCGTTAATAAACGAGGTGGCTTTTATTTTAACCAGGGCCCACCACACTTCATCATCTCAGTAGAGGATGTTCTGTTTTTCTTCCCTCCTGAGCCTCCGAAATTTATCGTTTCTCCGCCGAAGTCTCACCCCGGCGCCCAACGCAGGAATTACTTATTTCGATTCCGTACGCACTTACCTGGTTTAATGATGCGAAGAAAGCGAAGACCCCCTCAGGCAGGAAAGGTCAAACATGGGAATCGGTGAAAAAATTCTTTCAGCAAAAAGTAAGTGGTTTTTTACGATCATCCGTTTCTCTAACTATAATACGGCCTGATCATCCAGTACACCACCACCCCCGTCACCGCCACATAAAACCAGATGGGCCAGGTAATGCGGACTAATTTTTTATGTTTGTCAAACTCGCCGGTCAATGCCCGGTAAGCGGAGAAGAGAATAAAGGGAAGAACTATACCCGCCAATAAGATATGCGTACCTAAAAGAAAATAATAGATGATGCGGCTACTGCCAACAGCGGATTTTTCCACTTCGGTCAAAATGCCATCATGGTTCAGATCGCCAAATCTTGTTTCCCCCGCAAATAAATGGTGACAGATATAGCTGAGTAAAAAAAGGATGGATAATACCATAGCCGTGAGCATGAGATTCCTGTGCAGCTTGTAATTTTTACTTTTTACCGCGATCAATGCAAGGATCAATAAAAGGGCCACGCAGGAATTAATGATCGCATTGGCAGTTGCAAACAAATGCACATCGAAGCCCAGGTCCACATTCCATTTCACCCGGCTCAGCACCATGATGGCGGCAAATACAATAGCAGAGAAAACAAAAATGATAATCCTTGCTTTCCTGTCATTCTTTTTTAAAACTGCTGCCAGCATGTTCAAGATTTTTTTCTCAGGAAATAAAATAACAGGCCCAGTCCCAGTGCCGTCATCAACAAAACAATGGCGATCAGTTCTAACTTGCCGGTAAAGAAACTTTTTTCATTCGGAGTTTTTTCCAGCGTCAGCAACACAAGGTCTTCCGACAAGTTTGCCAATGACGCGGAATCAAGTCCATGATAATATCCCCTAACATGCCGGCTGCTGTCTATGAGTACAAAATGATCGGTATGCATAAAATTGGTATCAATACCCTGCCCGTCTTCTACGGGTATCTTCATTTCGTTGATGATAAGATCATAGATCGTTTTCTTCGATCCCGTAAGCAGCCACCAGTGTTCAGGGTTTACCTGGAACCTGTCGGCCCAGTTTTTTAAGCGCTCTACTGAATCCCGTTCCGGGTCAATGCTGAAAGATAGAAAGCGGATCTTCCGATTGGTTGTATCACCAGCCTTTTTACTATTGTTAATGGACTCGGCCAGCCTTTTCATATTCTTTGTAAGGGCGGGGCAGATCGTGGGACAATGCGTAAAAAAGAAATCTGCGATCAC
>JANMKG010000313.1:0-25639 GCA_031371915.1 Chitinophagaceae bacterium
GTGAAACTCCGATAGTATAAGAACTTTAATTTACCTGGAATCTCCGAAAGCCTCCTTTCCAGGCAGAGGAGTTTGGGGTGAGGTTAAATAACGATCACACGCTTTTTGAATGGTTTCCTCCAGCGGGGTAAAGGAAAAACCCGGCAGCGCCTGCAGTATCTTATCATTTTCAAACCAGGTCTTGCTCTGGGCGACTCTTGCACTTTCTTTGGTGAGCAATGGTTTTTTACCGGTAAAAATTGATTTCACTCTTTCGAGCCTCCAGGCCATTTCCATCAGGAAGGAAGTGGCCAGTTTGCCCGGCTTTTTTTTCCCAAAACCATCCGCGATCGCGTCCTGTAATTTTTTAAATGACCAGGTATCACCGTTTACAATAAAACGTTCATCAGTGATCTTGTTGTCGAGAAAGAGTACGGCAGTTTTTGCCACATCCTCCACATCCACAAAGCCATTTACCCCCGGGCTGTACCATTTGAATTCTTTATAAATATTCTTGAAGATTGCAGAACTGCTGCTGTTCCAGTCACCGTAACCCAATATCGTACTTGGATTTAAGATCACCGCTTGCAGCCCTTCGCTCATACCACGCCAGACATGGAGCTCCGCCTTGTATTTACTTTTACCGTAATGAGTGTTCGCCTTGCTTTCTTCCCATTTCTTTTCCTCGTTTACGTGTCCTCCACCGGTTGTTCTTCCCAGGGCTGCCACTGAACTGATATGGATCAGCCGTCTTAGTTTTTTTTCCAGCGCCATATTGACCACGTTGGCGGTTCCTTCCACGTTGACCTGGTACATATTCCGGCGGTCTTTCTTTACAAAAGAAACAACCGCGGCAGCATGGATGATACTGTCAACGCCTTCCATTGCGTCTTGCAATGAAACCACATCGAGCACATCGCCGTCCACCCATTCCACTTTGTCCAGGATTTCCCGGGGAATCCAGAAAGGCAGGCTGGGGCTGCGTCGTATTGCCCGAACAGTATGTCCTTTTTCCACCAGGTGCTGAATAATATAAGAGCCCAAAAAACCAGAGCCGCCTGTAACTAAGACCATGAATATTCCCGGTTTGAATTAATATTTATAATACCCTTCTCCTGATTTTCTTCCCAGCTTTCCTTCTTTCACGTGCTGTTCCTGTATATAAGAGGGTTTTAATCGTTCAGGATTGTTCATTTGTTCGTATACAGAACAGCTAACCGCGTAATTGATATCATTCCCGATCAGGTCCATAAGTTTGAAGGGACCCATCCTGAAACCGCTCGCTTCGAGCAACCTGTCCGTTGTAGCAAAATCAACTAGTCCCTCTTCCGCCAGCCGCAGGGATTCAATATAAAAAGGTCTTGCCACCCGGTTAACGATAAAACCGGGAGAATCCCGGCAGATCACTGGCGTCTTCCCCATTTGTTGTGCCAGTTCAATGACGGTCATTGTCGTTTGTTGGTCCGTATACTTTGTCTTCACTACTTCTACCAGTTTCATGATCGTGGCGGGATTGAAAAAATGCATACCGATTACTCGTTGCGGGCATACCACGCCTTCGGCGATCTTCGAAACAGATAAGGAAGAAGTGTTGCTGGCAAAAATGACTTCGCGGTGATTAAGCTCGGCCAATTGGTTGAACAACGCAATCTTTATTTCGGTTTTCTCTGCGATGGCTTCAATGAACACATCGGCAAGACAGGATTGTAGTTCCCCGGTGAACCGGATCAACTGCATGATCTTTTGTTGCTGTTCAGCGCTGATCTTTCCTTTATCTGCCAGCGATTGCAGGTTCATCCCGATGTTGCTTCTTGCACGCTCCAGCACTTCGGGATTCAGTTCATATAACAGGGTATGAAATCCAGCCTGCGCGGTTGCCTGCGCGATCCCGCTTCCCATCGTTCCTGCCCCGCAAACACAAATGCTGTGAATGTTCATCCTGAATGAATTGTGCCGTAAAGATAGAAGATATTGGTTGTGGATTTTAAGCTGGTGAATTATCCAAAGTTTCTCTTATCTTAAACAAAAATTTATCCATGGATTCAAACCAGCCAAGGCCTCCGACGCCGCCACCGTATACCCCCCCACCCATACCGCCCCCTCCACCGCCTCCTGTCTATGCACCAGCTGTGGCTGCCCCGGGTATGTTTGGAACAAAGATCCCGTCAAGTGTAGCATTTGCGGTTGCAATCTTGTTATTTTTTCTACCTTTTGCTGAAATTAGGTGTGGCGGATCATCCCTTATGAATAATACGGGTCTTGGCTTTGCTCTTGCAAAAGAATGGAAAATGTCTGGTGGATATGGAAAGGATATGTTGAAGGGGATGGATTCCAAAACTGGCGATAAGAAAGTAGGAAATACACAATATTTTATTATAGGAGCGTTGGTTCTTGGATTAATTGGATTACTTTTTTCAATGACTACTGGAAAAACCGGGTCAAGGATCGGGTTAGTAGCCGGGATACTGGGGGCAGGTGTTTTAGTGGCCTTTATGTTTGACCTAAAAAAATGGTTCAACGAAGGGATGGCAAAACAGGCTGCTGAAAAGGCTTCAGATGGAAAGGACTCCTTAGGGTTGGACAAATTAGGAGATGTAAAGCTTTCATTAGTATTTACTCCTTGGTTTTATATCGCAGCTGTGGCTTTTATTGGCGCTGCCTTTTTCTGTTACCGGCGAATGTCGGCTTCTAAAACCTGACCAAAACTAATTTTTCACCCATAAACCAACCAACATGAACAGAAAAATGGTAACTATCATCTTAGCAATTGTTTTGATTGGTAGTTTTTTTCTTCCCCTCTTCTCAACCTCATCAGGTAGTGCCTTTGATGTTATCAAAGCCCCTTCCTACGGCACCGGAGCGGAGGCTTTACTTGCGAAATATATTTGGATCGTAATGCCACTTTCGGGGCTTATGCTGCTTATTGGGGCGGTAAACAATGGAAATTATTTCCTCGGCCGGGCGCTCTGGGCATGGTTGCCGCTTTTAGCAATGCTGTATATTATTGTACGGCCCGTTATAGATGGAGTAAAAATTGGAGATTTGATTAAAACCTTTGGTGTTGGTTTTTGGGCTATGCTGGTTGCCTCCATCGCAGTTGCTTTTTACAACCCGAGAAACTGACAAAGTAAATGACTTATTATTATTTGGATAAAGGCTGTCTGGAAAGACAGCCTTTCTTATTTCAGTCTGCAACGGATCGACTAATTTTATCGCCAACAGGAATTCAATGAAGATTGCTCTCACCGCCGTTTTTGTTTTTCTTTTTTTTAATGCCGTTGCCCAAACCCAGGCCGAATGGGCCCGCACGGTGAACTGGGATGGAGTATCACACTGGTCGAAGTACATCCGCGTACGAGCGGCGTACCTTGGTCCTAACGGACTCGCCGTTCCCCTGCTCTCCAATGGCAGTATTGACAGCAGCCGTTCTGCCGGGGTAACCGCCCAACTTCATTTTGCACCGGGAGATAAAACACAAAGTATCGTGCTGTACGGAAATTACTGCCTGGTCAAGAATCTAATTGCTTTTGATGTTTCTTATATACCGGCAGAGTTCTACACGATGAGTGATACGTTAAAAAGAGAACGTCATGTTTATTATAAATACTATAATGATAAGGTCGCTCACGGGGATGTGATCGTCAATACGACGATCCAGTTATTCAAAAAATGGAGAAAGAAAATAGCCGTAGCCCTCCGCATGAGTTATCGCCTGCCTTCTTCTTCCGGGTTTGGCGCGGCACGTTTTTTTGATGGTATGGGATATCATTTTGATATTTCGATGGCAAAATCTTTTCATTCCATCCCGCTGAAGTGGATCGCCATGGTGGGTTTTTATTGCTGGCAGATCGAACAGGAAGATTTCCGGCAGGACGATGCTTTCTTATTTGGCACTGGCTTCGAATGGAATCCTTCTTCCTGGCGGCTGCAAACTTATGTTGCCGGCTACTTAGGTTACCTGGAGCACAGCGGCGACAAACCCATCGTATTCAGGACAACAGCGGAAAAGCGAATCAACAAAACAAGCCTGCTAGTAAGATTTCAGCAGGGTCTGCATGATTTTAAATACAGTACGGTGGAGTTTGGAGGGAAATATTATTTTAGTTACTAGTTAGTGGTTACTGGTAACAAGTAACTAGTAACCAGCAACCAGTAACCAGTAACTAGTTTATATCGCCGAAGTAAACTGCTTCAAAAACCGTACATCATTCTCACTGAATAACCGGATATCGTTGATGCCGTATTTCAGCATCGCTGGTCTTTCGATACCCATTCCAAAAGCAAAGCCTGTATATTTATTAGGATCGATATTGCAGTTCGTTAAAACATTCGGGTGCACCATCCCACAACCCAGGATCTCTACCCAGCCTGTTTTCTTACAGATATTACAACCCGTTCCACCGCAGATAAAACAGGTTACATCCATTTCGGCGCTGGGTTCGGTAAAAGGAAAGTAAGAAGGGCGAAAACGGACCTTCACATCTTTACCATACATTTCCTTTACAAAAAAGTATAAGGTTTGTTTCAGGTCAGCGAAAGAAACATTCTCATCGATATATAATCCTTCTACCTGGTGGAAGAAACAATGACTTCTTGCACTCACCGTTTCATTCCGGTACACACGGCCGGGCATGATCATACGGATAGGTAGCTTACCTTTTTCCATTTCACGGATCTGTACATTGCTGGTATGTGTCCGTAATACCCAATCAGGGTTCTGCTGCACATAAAAAGTATCCTGCATATCACGGGCAGGATGGTGCGGGGGCAGGTTCAGGGCACCGAAATTATGCCAGTCATCCTCGATCTCGGGTCCTTCGGCAACCGCGAATCCCAGCCGCTGGAAAATGGAAACGATCCTGTTCTTCATCAGTACCACGGGATGACGCGAGCCGATCGGCATTGTATCACCAGGAAGGGTCAGGTCGAGCTGGTTGCTGGGTGTTGGTTGCTGGTTTTTGGTAGAGGCTTTTAATTCCTCGTACTTATTTTCAACCAGGACTTTGAATTCATTGAGCAACTGCCCTGCTTCTTTTTTATTCTCAGGAGCAACATTTTTCATTTCTCCCATGATCGATTTCACCAAACCTTTCGTGCCCAGCCATTTAATGCGGAATTCCTCCACCTGCGCTTCATTGGCCGCGATAAAGGCATTGATCTCTTGCCGGTGATCCTCAATTTGTTTCAACAGTTGTTCCATAAGCTTGCAAAGATAAGCGAAGCGGGGTGTGAGGAGGAAAATAAGGAATAAGAAATAAAGAATAATAAATAAGAAAGTGGGGAGTTACTTCTAACGGCTAACGGCTAACGGCTAACGGCTTCCCTCGCTTCTCTCGGGATGACAAGTGGCTAGCGGCACATTTACAGTCGGATCTTCACACTCAGGTTAACCACCCTGCCATCGATTGGCGCCCAAAGTTTTTTAAAGGTTGGATTTGTAGTAGGAAGGACCAGGATATTTTCCTCTTTCGTTTGCCGGTAGTCCAGCAGGTTCTCTCCATTCAGTACAAAAGAGCAACGACCTACATCATACCTGATCATCGCCGCTATAATAGGAAAGGAAGGTGATTTGCTTCCATCTTCCAGGTATTGGCTGCCGTTATAGGAAGCTTCTATACAGGCCCGGATCTTCTTCGTGAACTCGTAGGAGACGACACTGGCAAATTTGTTCCGGGCACTGAAGTCAAGATAAGGATGGGCAGGGTCATATTTTTTCCGGGCATCCGTGAATGTATAACCAACATAAGCTTCCAGCTCATCATAGCTGACCTGCACCCAGGTTTCTATCCCTTTTGTCGTAATGGGTTTTGATGCTGTATAATAAACGACCTGGCCTGGCGGGCTTAATGCTACCAATGGATGGTTGATCCGGGTAAAAAAGAAAGATTGATTGATGGACAGTTTTACAGCGCCCAACCTTTTTTTAAAATTGATATCCGAATTGATACCCATTGATCTTTCTGCCTTTGCATTCTCATTCAAAAAAAGGTTCGCATAACTTCTTTCATCCACTTCGCTGCTGAAAACGGTGGGTACCTTATAGCCAAGGCCGCCGCCAAGCCGCGTTGTGATAGTACTACTGATTTTATAAAGAAGAGACACCCTGGGCAATACAAAAGTTCCGTAAACATTATGAAAATCGGCCCGGAGACCAGTTTCCAATGTCAGGCTGGGATGGAAATGCCAGTCATCCTGTATAAACAGGCCGAGTGTGAAATAGTTGTAGTTTCTTATCGAACTGCTGTCGGGTAATTGTTTTTTAAAGATCTCCCCGTTCCCGTTGATACCACCCACGATATCGTGTTTACCTTTTTTCTTCAGGTAAGAAGCTTCGCTGAAATAGGAGAATTGCCGGGCCCGCATACCGAATATATTGGTGCTGATATTCCGGTTGAAAGCGCTGCTGGTTGCTTTGAGGATAAAACGATCGGTACTCCCGATCTTTTTATCCCATACGGCATCGATCGTATTGCGGTATGACTGGTTCTCGATATAAAATTTATGTGTTCCTGAAGGGCGCCCGCTCAATACTCTCATATCCCCGCCACGCCTGTCTTCAAAGACACTGTTGATCCCAAGCGAAACCACGTTCTTCTCATTGGGATAATAGAAAATGGTTGGGTGAATGAAGAAATTCTCCGTGGATGCCACATCGCTGAAACCATCATTGTTCACATCGGCCTCATGCTGGTAAGTGACACCTCCAAAGAAAGTGTAACCCATTTTTTTGTCTCTTTCCGACAAATAGATATTGATATTGGTTTCCCGGAGCGTAGATTGGTTCAGGAGTATATATCTTTCTTTTACCCCGGTGATTGGTTTCTTTGAAATGATATTGATCATCCCGGCGATCGCGCCGCCGCCATATAAGGTAGAGCTGGCACCTTTAATGATCTCGACCTGTTTCAGGTCCAACGGCGGTATTTGTAAAATGCTGAAACTGCCGGAGTAACCACCAAACAGGGGCATCCCATCTCTTAATAACTGGGTGTAATCACCCGGCAGGCCCTGTATCCGCAGATCGGTATTGCCGGTGACGGCGGAAGTTTGCTGTGTTTGTATACCGGCGATATCACCCAGCAGGCTTGCCACATGAGCGGGTTTTACGCCGCTTTCTTCTTCCACTTCTTCTGAACCCAATACTTCAACACGTGTTGGGCTGTTCTCAATCCTGGAATCCGTTCTCGTGGAAGAAATGATTACGCCTTCCATTTCTTTTTCGGCTGGCACCATTTCAATAGTAAAGACGGAATCTGCTTTTTGTAATGGAAAGTTGAATTCAAATACCGTGAGTTTATACGAAGTACCTGAAAAAGTAAAAGAATTGATTCCATTACGCAGCAAAATTGTAACCTTTCCATTTCCATTTGTAGTTGAACCGGGGTCAGTAGCTGGTCTTCTCACAGATATTCCTCCTAGGGGCTCCCTGGTATTTGCATCAAGAACAAGGAAAGTGATCTTATTCTGGGTAAATCCAGAAATACAGCAGAAAAAAACTATATAAAAGAGAAATATCTTTTTCATGGCCGAAGGATGAAGTTACAAAGGCTTTACCTACCCGCATAACATCCAACGGATTTTAGGAGCAATGGCTTGTAGATGTTAAAGGGTAAGGTTACATGCCGGGTTGCTGGTGACCCTCACCGATTTGCGATTAAACCAGTAGGTTTGTAATAAATTCAGTCCTGCATGTCAGACTATCTCAATATTACCGACTTTCTTTCCCCTGTCAACCTGCACGAGATCTCTCATGATGAAGGGTATAAAGATGGCCAGTTAGGCAGGGTCCTAGCTATCAACAGCGAAGAATTTCCTGATCTTGATGAAGCACAGATCGTATTGGTGGGTTGCGGTGAACAGCGGGGAAGTGGTCTGATCCATGGGCAGAGTATGGCACCGGATATTATCCGCCGTCATTTTTATTCTCTCTACTACTGGCACCAGGATATTAAGATCGCCGATGTGGGCAATATCAAGACGGGTTCCCTATACACGGATTCTTACGCGGCACTAAAGACCGTGGTGCAGGAGTTGATAAATGACAGGAAGACGGTCATCATCCTGGGTGGTTCCCATGACCTCACGTTGTCCCAATACAATGCTTACGCCGAAAACAAAAAGACCATCGAAGCCAGTTGCGTGGATGCGCTGATCGATCTTAACCTGGATTCTCCTTTCCGGCATGAGAATTTCCTGATGGAAATGCTTACCGGCGAACCTAATTTCATACGTCACTATAACCATATTGCTTTTCAAAGTTATTATGTGCACCCCCGGATGCTGGAGACCATGGACAAACTTCGTTTTGATTGCTACCGGGTTGGCAGCGTGAAAGAGAATATTGATGAAATGGAACCGGTGATACGGAACAGTAACCTGTTCAGTTTTGATATCACAGCTATCGCCAATGCTTATGCACCCGCCAATACAGTTTCTCCCAATGGACTCAACGGCGAAGAAGCCTGTGTGCTGATGCGGTATGCGGGAATGAGCCCGAATGTCAATACGATCGGGATCTATGGCTACGATGCCCAACATGACCGCGACGAACTCACTGCGCGGCAGATCAGCCATATGTTATGGTATGTATTGGATGGCCGCAGCCGTGGCCGCAGGGAAGCGGCGCTGGATGAGAAAGATTCGTTCAACGAATACCATATGGCATTTGCCGAAGTGGCAACTACCTTTCTTCAAAGCAAGAAAACGGGGCGTTGGTGGATGCAGCTGCCCGATAAAAAATTTATTGCCTGTAGTTACAAGGATTATTTGCTGGCAAGCAGTAATGAGATTCCGGAAAGATGGTTGCGGGCGCAGGAGCGAGGGTAGAAACCCCTGTCCCCTAAAGGGGAACTTAGGTTGAATAATCTTTATTTATTTAGCGACAAGCTGAATGCGTAAGTTATAGCAACACTTCTAAAATATTGTAACTTCAAATCTCCCTTTAGGGAGTAGGAAATTTTCAATTGTAAAACTATGACTGGGGCCATTCGAACCGGGGTCTGCTCTTACGGCATGAGCGGGAAATTATTTCACGCACCTTTCCTGGAAGCCCACCCGGGGTATGAATTATCGGCGATCGTTGAAAGACATAACCAGGATTCGAAAGAAAGATACCCCAACGCAAGGTTGTATCGTTCAGTAGAGGAGTTGTGTGCCGATAAAGAATTGCAACTGATCGTAGTGAATACACCTACGCATTTACATTTTGAACACGCGAAGATGGTTTTGAATGCAGGGAAGAATATGGTGATCGAAAAACCCTTCGCCATTACGGTAAAAGAAACGGAAGAATTAACTGACCTGGCAGCGAAGAACAACTTGTTTCTCAGTGTGTACCAGAACCGCCGTTATGATGGCGATTACCTGGCGGTAAAAGATATTCTACAACAAGGAGTACTGGGAGAGATAAGGGAAGGCGAGATCCGTTATGATCGTTACCGTCCAGCCTTTAGCGGCAAACAACACAAAGAGGGAAATCTTCCCGGCGCAGGTAATATCTATGATCTTTCGCCACATTTAGTCGACCAGGCCATACAATTATTTGGTTTTCCCAATGCGTTGTTCGCTGATCTCATCAAGATGCGTGATGATGTTGGTGTTCCGGATTATTTCGAATTACTTTTTTATTACGATCGTTTGAGGGTTCGGTTAAAAGCCACTGTCATCGCCCGGGAATCCACCTATGCCTACGTGATCCACGGGATGAAAGGAAGTTTCCTTCAACAGCGTTCCGATATGCAAGAGCAGCAGTTACAGGCAGGGATGAAACCATCCCTCGAAACATGGTGCCCCGGACCTGTATCACCAGATGGGTTATTGCATACAGAGATCAAAGGAGAAGTGGTACGAAAAGAAACAACTTCCTTGCCCGGGAATTATATGGGCTACTACAATGATGTGTATAAAGCACTAACGGGCCAGGGACCTAACCCTGTACCTGCTGCAGACGGGATCAGGAACACAAGGATCATCGAAGCCGCATTACAAAGTGCCGCTCAAAAGAAAATTGTGTCACTCTGAGCTTGTCGAAGAGTGATTAATTATCTTTAAATGCTCAATACACAATATTCAATGCTCACTACTCAGGTATCTACGAAGCGCGCTTCGTCATTGCGAGGCGCAGCCGAAGCAATTATTCCTTATTTCTTCTTTCTTATTTGTGCCGCTTCCTGTTCCATTCAAAAACAAATAGCTAAGTCGGCTGAAAACGATATCCTTGGAGCCAAGGCCCTTCAAGCGGCACACGTGGGTATCAGCATCTTCGACCCGGCAACCAATAAATACGTATACAATTACCAGGGCGATAAATATTTTGTCCCCGCGAGTAATACCAAATTACCCACCTGTTACGCGGCGATGAAGTACCTGGGGGATAGTTTAGTGGGAGCAAGAATCGCTATAGATGAACAGGCCAGGTTACTTGTTTTCCCGAGCGCGGACCCTACCTTTTTAAATTCAGAATTTACCTATCAGCCTGTGTTCCAGGAAATGAAAGAGAATAAAACAATAGTAATATATACTGATGCGTGGAAGGAAGACCGGTGGGGAAGCGGGTGGTCCTGGAATGATTATGACGCTTCCTATATGGCTGAAAGATCTCCACTTCCTGTTTATGGGAATGTTGTGCAGTTTTATTTATCAGGGGACACCTTAAAAAGCATTCCTGCTGCTACCATTAATAGCGCACACCAAACGCTGGGGTATGATAAAAATGCTAATACTGTTACCGTAAAAAGATTTAGTATCGGGAGGGGTATCGATGATGATGAATATGTTTTAAAACCATCCGCCACACGTTTTTCAACCACCTCGGTTCCTTTAAGAACTGATATGGACCTGGTTTCAGTTTTATTGGAAGACACTTTAAAAGCAGAAGTGGGCCCAGCAGCCCTGGATCATGGCTTTAGCTATTACCCCGGAAAAAAAGTCATTCATTCTCAACCTACCGACTCTCTCCTCAAACCCATGATGCATCGCAGCGATAATTTTTTCGCGGAGCAATCTTTATTAATGGTCAGTAACGAGGTGCTGGGCGTAATGAACGATGAAAAGATCATTGATACCCTATTAAAAACAGATTTCAAAGACCTGCCCCAAAAACCAAGATGGGTGGATGGCTGCGGTCTCAGCCGTTATAATTTATTTACGCCGCAGGACTTTGTCGCCATTCTC
Organism: Chitinophagaceae bacterium; assembly: GCA_031371915.1. Classification (GTDB taxonomy): domain Bacteria; phylum Bacteroidota; class Bacteroidia; order Chitinophagales; family Chitinophagaceae; genus JJ008. The sequence goes on from JANMKG010000313.1 coordinate 11,152, forward strand.
AATAAAATGAAGAATGAATTCGGAATGAAGCGAATGAAAGTTATCCTGGCCACAGGCGGAGAAGGCACGATCAGCAGTTATTACAAAGCCGACAGCGGTTATATCTTTGGTAAAACCGGGACCCTCTCAGGGGTAGTCGCTTTCAGTGGTTATTTATACACCAAAAAGGGGAAGCTGCTTATTTTTTCAACGCTGGTCAATAATCACCAGGCCAGTGCTACAGAGGTGAGGAGGTCAGTAGAGAAATTTTTACAAGAAATCAGAAACAAATACTAAGCTAAGAGAGAAAGGCAGAGTAAAAGGAGAAAAAGAGAATGACCTCCTTGTCTCGTTATACTCTTTAACCTCTTAGCTAATTTCTTAGCTCCTGAATAATTTTTCCAATTGCTCTTGTTTGAATTCCAAGTAAGTAGGATTTCCATCCGGCGTAATATTAGGCTGCTCACAGGCAAAAAGATTGGTCAGTAACTGCCGCATCTCTCTCTCCGTCAACCGGGCGCCTGTTTTTATGGATTGTTGTCTGGCTAATGATCGTACGATCTTCTCTCTTTTGGAAAATTTTACTTCATTGCTGAAATGCTTGTACTGTTCCAGGAGGATATCGATGATATGCTTTTCATTCCCCGGTTCTGTATCGGCAGGGGTTCCCTGTAGCACGAAACTGTTTTTGCCAAAAGGCTCGATGATATAACCCAGTTGCTGCAGATCGGTCATGATCTCTTCTAATATCGCCGCATCAGCGGGTGCTAATTCCAGCGTAACGGGAAACATGCTGCGCTGCGTGGCCACGGGTTTGTCCTTGTTCGCCGCTTTCAGCTGTTCATATAAAACCCTTTCATGTGCAGATTGCTGGTGAACAAGAAAGAAGCCGTTATTTGAGGGAACTGTTATGTAGGTATTCAGTAATTGTGTTAACTCGAGATCAGTCCGAAGTCCGAAGTCCGGGGTCCGCAGGAAATTTTCGTTTTGAGGAACTGGCTCCGGACTCCCGACCTCCGACTTCGGACTTTCGTAAAAATCCTTCCAGTGCTTCAATTCCCCCCTGTCAGTTTTCTCAATAAAATGCGCCTGGTGTTTTTGGGTAAATCCTTTATAGATGGAACCCGCAGCAGCCGCGGATCTTTTTTCGTCGGTGAAAGGTTGCTGGATAGAAGGTAATTGCTGGATAGAAGCATCGAGATCAAAATCAAGGGTAGGGGTTACGCTGAACTGGGCCAGCGCATGTTTGACTGCCGCCTGTACAAAGGCATAGACGATCTTTTCATCCTCAAATTTTATCTCCTGTTTGGTAGGATGTACATTGACATCTACTACTGTCGGGTCCAGGTCAATGAACAATACATACATGGGGAAACTATCAGGGGGTATCATTTCCTGGTAAGCATTCATCACGGCATGGTTCAGGTAGGCGCTTTTGATAAAGCGGTTATTGACAAAGAAATATTGATCGCCTCTTGTTTTTTTAGCTGTTTCTGGTTTTCCCACGAAACCGTAAATGTTCATGTAATCGGTCTCTTCTTTTACGGTTACCAGTTTGGCGTTGTAGTTATTCCCAAGTAACTGGACGATTCGTTGTTTTAAACTCCCCGCTTCGAGGTGAAACAATTCTTGCCCGTTGTTGTTCAGGGAGAAAAAGATGCCCGGGAAAGAAAGCGCAACCCGGGTGAACTCATCTACAATATGTCTCAGCTCGGCTGCATTGCTTTTTAAAAAATTCCTCCGGGCCGGAACATTGAAGAATAAATTCTTCATGGCGATACTGGTTCCCGTTATTCCGGCTACCTGTTCCTGTTTCTTCACCGCGCTGTTCTCTACTTCAATATAAACAGCTGTTTCATCTTCGGCTCTTTTGGTTTTTAATTCCACCTGCGCGACCGCCGCGATCGATGCCAGGGCCTCACCGCGGAAACCCATAGTGCGGATATGAAAAAGATCTTCAATGCTTTTTATTTTGGAGGTCGCATGCCGTTCAAAACTCATTCTTGCATCGGTCTCACTCATCCCGCTGCCATTGTCGATAACCTGTATCAGTGATTTACCAGCATCGTTGACGATAAGCCTTATCTCTGTAGCCCCGGCATCGACCGCATTTTCCAGCAACTCCTTTACGGCACTTGCAGGCCGCTGGATCACTTCTCCGGCGGCTATCTGGTTGGCAATATTATCGGGTAACAGGGTGATCTTATCCGGCACAAATCAAGTTTAGCCGCCAAAAATAGTGATTTGCCCGCCCCCTCCCAAAGAACTACGTTCGCAACTTTCTCCCACTTTTTAAGCGGGATCGGTTGCCCCGAAAGGGGAGGGCTTTTATTTTTTCAAAATTGAATGTAATGGTAAAACTTGCTATCATTAATTAACCCTTTGAATCAAAAGGGTTAATTTTAAGACTCTTATTAAAGCATAATTATAAGCCATATGAGGAGATTATTCAGAACGGTCGTATTGGGGTTGCTGATCATTCCCACTATTACAAAAGCACAATACAAAAGCAAGTTGAACGCCCAGCAATGGACGGATAGTGTCTTTAACAGCCTGAGTGATGATGAGAAGATCGCCCAGCTGATGGTGATCCGGGCGCATTCCAACCTGGGTCCTGATCATATTGCCAAAGTGGTCAATGATATTCAAAAATATAATGTAGGTGCGCTTTGTTTTTTCCAGGGCGGACCGATCCGGCAGGCCAATCTCACGAATTATTACCAAAGCATTGCCAAAACCCCATTGATGGTAACGATCGATGGCGAATGGGGACTGGGTATGCGGCTGGACAGTGTAACAAAATATCCTTACCAGCTTACCCTGGGTGCTTTGGGGGATGAGAACCTGGTGTACAGGATGGGGCTGGCGGTTGGCGAACAATGCAAAAGGATCGGTGTGCACGTCAACTATGCACCTGTGGTAGATATTAATAACAATCCTAACAACCCTGTTATTGGTTATCGCTCCTTCGGGGAGGATAAAGATAAGGTCGCACGTTTTGGGGTGGCTTATATGAAAGGCATGCAGGACGCAGGCATCATGGCCTGTGCCAAACATTTTCCCGGTCATGGTGATGTGGATGTGGATTCACATCTCGACCTGCCTGTTATTAATAAAACCATGCAGCAACTTGATTCCATGGAACTGGTCCCTTTCCGGGCAGTCTTTGAGGCAGGTATCGGGAGTGTGATGATCGCACACCTGTATATTCCCGCTATTGATAATACAGCGAACAGGGCAACTTCCATTTCAAAGAATAATGTGACCGACCTGCTGCGAACACATATGGGTTATGAAGGACTTGCTTTTACCGATGCACTCGAAATGAAGGGAGTGGCCAAATATTTTCCGGGCGGAACGATCTCCGTAGAAGCTATTATAGCGGGTAATGATATGCTTTGCCTGCCAGCCAGTGTACCGGAATCCATCGAAGAAATAAAAAAAGCCATCAATGATAAAAGACTGAGCTGGGATGATATCAATGTGAAAGTAAAAAAAGTGCTGGCGGCGAAATACCAGCTCGGACTGAATAAATGGACTCCTATTGATACGACCAATTTGCTGAACGACCTGAACGCCAAAACCGATGCGATAAGAAAAGAAGTGGCTGAAAAAAGTATTACCGTTCTGGCACAGGCCGGTCAGACAGCTTCCCGCGATGATTATGCACAAGTGCCCCTGACAAAAAAACAAAAGAAGATAGCTTATGTGGGGTTGGGCTCCACCGAACTCAATGCTTTTGGTAAAAGATTAAAGAAAGATCTCGATGCAGAAATTTTTTTACTTTCTTACAAGGATGGGCAGGAGAAAGCAGATGATATCCTTAAAGAAATACAGAAAAAAGATAAATACGATGCGGTGATCATCGGGGTGCACAACTATTCGCTCCGGCCTACGGATAATTTTGGGTTAAGTCCTGTTGCCATCAACCTCTATAAGAAGTTGAATTTTATCAAAACCATCACGCTAACCTTTGGCAATGTACTGGCCACCAAAAATTTCTGCGATGCATGGACATTGGTAGCTTGTCACCAGGACGATCCCATTACACAGGAAGCTGCCGCGGATGTCCTGGAAGGAAAGATCAATGCGAGGGGCCGGCTGCCGGTAACTGTTTGCCAGTTTAAATTTGGCGATGGTATCGTGAAAGATGAAAAAGATCCTTCCTGGCATTCCCTTGAAAAACTGAATGTCATCGATTCTGTGGTCAACGATGCCATAGCGCAAAAAGCTTTTCCCGGCTGTGTGGTACTGGCCATCCACGAAGGAGAGATCATTTACCATAAAGCTTTTGGCAATTATAAATATGAATCATCGCCTCCCATGACCGTGGAAAGTATTTTTGACCTGGCATCGGTTACCAAGGTCTCTGCGACGACTGTTTCGATCATGCGGCTATACGATCAAGGGCTAATCGATCTGAATAAAAAGCTTGGTGACTACCTGCCCTGGGTAAAAGGGACTAACAAAGCCGGGCTGCAGATCAGCGATATTCTCCTGCACCAGGCAGGCCTCGTTCCTTTCATTGCTTTTTTTAAAGAGACCATTGATCCTGTAACCGGCGTTCCCAATCCTGCTATTTATTCTGAGCAACAAAAACCAGGATTTTCTGTCCGGGTGGCTGAGAATATTTATATGCGGGATGACTGGCAGGATACCATGTTCCAGCGAATCCTCCAAAGCAAACTGACCGCAGAGGGCAAATACGTTTACAGCGACAATGATTTTATTTTCCTGGGAAAGATCGTTGAACAACTTACAGGGATGACCCTCGACCAGTACGCGTCCAAAACTTTTTACCAGCCAATGGGAATGACCACTACGGGTTTTAAACCTCTCAACCGGTTTCCTCCAGAACGTATCGTTCCCACCGAAACCGAAACTCATTTCCGTCGCCAGACCATGCAGGGAGATGTACATGATGAAGGTGCTTCGATGTTTGGTGGCGTAGCCGGGCATGCCGGTTTATTCTCCGATGCATACGATCTCGCCATGCTTTACCAGATGCTGCTGAATGGTGGCGAACTCAACGGAACAAGATATATACAAAAAGAAACGATCGACCTTTTTACTGCCTATCATAGCAAGTCCAGTCGCCGGGGTTATGGATTTGACAAGCCTGAAAAAGACAATAAGATCCGCAAGGACCCCTATCCCTCCTCGCTGGCTTCTCCGCTAACCTATGGCCACACCGGCTTCACCGGCACCTGTGTCTGGGTGGATCCTCAATATCACCTGGTCTATGTGTTCTTGTCAAACCGTGTCTATCCTACAAGAGATAATAATAAAATCAGCCAGATGCTGATAAGAGGGAAGATCCAGGATGCGATCTACAGGGCGTTGGGGATATAAGATTGATGATGAAGAATATTCTAGAAATACAGGCTAGGCTAGCAAAAATTCGGGATAAAAAAGTGATTAATGAAGGGTTCAATGATGTACCTGAGCAAGGGAAACTAACAAAGGAAGAAAAAGAAATCTTATATAAAGAAATAATTCTTTTTCTAGATAAATTGATTAAGCATCTTAATTCCAAAAACCCGACTAGGTCAAGTATTTCTAACCTTTTTTCCCGCACATTTTATAAGTTGCAACACGCTGGCATAAAAGATAACTCGCTAAAGTGTTTCGCCGATATGGTAACGAAAATTATTAATAACACTTTTGAAGGAGCATTTTCAAACCGGCCAAATGTAAAATCACAAGAATTTATCAATTTGGAAGATTGGAGGCCTTCTTAAATAACCTCTCCGGAAAAACCTGATATGCGGAGTTGCCCTCACCCTCTCCTTTGCTTCACTCTGCTCGCAATGACGACGAGAGGGACGCGGAGATTTCGATAATTGGAGATGAGTTGGGGTGAGGTATGCATGCAATTGGTGGCAAAAAAATAGCTGCTCCAGCAGCTAATCCGTGTTCATCTGTGTAATCTGTGGCTAAGTCTTATCCTTTCCCTCGTTAGGATTGTTTGGCCTCTGCTGGTTCCTGTTAGGATTATTCGGCCGTTGTTGATTCCTGTTAGGATTATTAGGTCGTTGCTGGTTGCCACCACCTTGTTGCCCGCCTCCCTGGCCTGCCTGCCGGCCAGGCAGGTTTCTTTGTGGACGTTGCTGCTGTCCGCCTTGTCCCTGCTGCCGTTGCCCGCCCTGTCGTTGTTGGTTACTACCGCCTTGCTGTCCACCGCCACCTTGTTGTCCACCTTGTCTTTGTTGCGGACGTTGTCCCCTTTGCTGGTTGCCCCCCTGGTTCTGCCGGCGTTTTTTATCCGCGGCCTTATCCAGGCTTTTCAAACTTATTTGTCCTACGAGTTCTACAAATTCCGGTTCTTTTTCTACCTCTTTAGAAGAAACCAAATCTACCGGCTCGAGTTCATCGGGTCTTACTCCCTCCTGGTTCAGCGCTTTTATTTTACTTACTCTTTCAAGACTCAATGGGTATTGTTTATTGCTGTCCGGTAACGTATACCACATCAGGTTCTTGAAAATATCTTTTTTTACCAGGAAGGCATTTCCTTTTGCTACCTGTAATACATCACAGTTATCAGGAAAATGCTGGAGCGCATCCAGGTAAGTATCCAGTTCATAATTCAAACAACATTTCAAACGGCCGCACTGGCCGCTGAGTTTTGTTTGATTGATAGAAAGATTCTGGTAACGGGCCGCCGCGGTATTCACGGATTTAAAATCGGTCAACCAGGTACTGCAGCATAGTTCACGTCCACAACTGCCGATCCCGCCCACTTTACCAGCTTCCTGCCTGGCACCGATCTGCCGCATTTCCACTTTCACCCTGAATTCCGACGCATACACTTTGATCAGTTCCCTGAAGTCTACGCGACCATCTGCGATATAAAAGAAAGTGGCTTTTCGTCCGTCAGCCTGCATCTCTACCTGGCTTATTTTCATATCCAGTTTTAGTTGCCGGGCGATCGCCCTGCTGCGGATCACCGCTTCCGGTTCTCTTGCTTTGTTCTGTTTCCAGATATCAATATCGCGGTCAGTAGCTACCCGCAATACCTTTTTCATTTCCGGGTTATCTTCTTTTACATTCCGCTTTTTCATCTGGAGACGAACGATCTCGCCGGTGAGCGAAACTTCCCCTACATCAAAGCCACTTACACCTTCCACAGCGATCAGGTCTCCCTTTTCATAAGGCTGCAGGGCCGGGTTGCGATAAAAATCTTTCCGCGTGCCCTGGCTAAAACTCACTTCCATCACTTTGCAGGCGCTGGCCATATCACTGATCGGCATATTGCGCAGCCAGTCATGAGTGTTCATACGGTTACACCCGCCGGTACTGCACCCGCCGTTGCTCTTACATCCACCCGGTTTACCGTTTGAAGCGGTACTGCAACTTGTACAACTCATTATTCAAATGAATAATTTATAATTAATAATTAAGAATTGAGGAAAATGATGGGCCCGGCTGTGGTAATTCTATTAGGCTTTCGTTGCGTCGCACTCTTCAACGTTCGGTAATCCTGCTGGGCAATAATTGCTGCAGTCCGATGTTTCTGAGACAGTTATATGTGGAAAAAACAAACGAAGCATGGTAGAAATTCACAACTTTAAGGTTCTCATTCACCACTCACAATTCACGACTCACTTTCCTCACTCCACCAAAAATACTACTTTGTCCTGAATGATATGGTATAGTTTAATGGTCAGGGCGTGGAAGAGCATTTTGCCATGGGCGTTCCTTTCTATATAATAACTGGCTTTGTCAAGTTCCTCGATGATGGCCTGTTGCTGCTCGATCCCCGCTATTTTATTTAGTCTTTCGGCAAAATCCCGTTCAGAATCCGGCCTGGCGGTCCCCGTCTGACCCGATTCCGTAACGATCCTGAGATGAACAGCCTGTTCCAGCAGATGATTGAAATAACGGAGGAATTGCTTCTGTTTTTCCCTTCCCAGCCGGCTGATCTCTTCCACCCATTTGGACTGGGCCACGGGGCCGGTCTTCAGGATAGCATTCAACCACTCCCGGAGAAGAGCCTGCCAGTCCTCCTCGGAATGTTGGAACAATTGCAGGGCCTCATGGTAATTGCCCTCACTCACACTCGCTACCTGCCGGGCAATGGCAGGTTCAGTCTTGTTCCGGCTGATAAGGGCTTCTTCGATTTCCTTTGTTTCAAGGGCCGGAACCTTTACGAGCTGGCAGCGACTTACAATTGTGGGCAAGACCAGGGCTTCATTTTCTGTAACAAGGATAAACAGGGTATTTGGCGGCGGCTCCTCGATCAGTTTCAATAATTTATTCCCCTCTGCCCCCAGCATCTCGGGCATCCACATGATGAGGATCTTGTATTCGCTTTCAAAACTTTTCAAACTGAGTTTACGGATAATATCATTGCATTCTTCCGCTGTGATCTTTCCCTGGCTGTTCTCTTTTTCCTTGATCTGTTCTATCCAGTCAAACAGGTTACCATAAGGACTCAGTTTGATAAACTCTCTCCACTCCGTTATAAAATCTGTAGCGACAGGTTTCTCTCCCGGTTTCCTGGTCACCGTTGGATAAGAAAAATGAATATCAGGGTGAATTAATTGCTGTGCTTTTGTGCAGGCAGGACATATCCCACAGGAATCCTTTTGGAGGGCTCTTGGCTCCGGGCTCCCGGCTCCTGGGTCATCTCCAAATAGTGAGGCTCCTTCCCGTATCGCCATATTCTTTCCGCTTACTTTTTCACAAACAATATATTGCGCAAAAGCAAGGGCAAGGGGTAAAGAGCCGCTGCCTTCTTTTCCTAAGAATAACAGGGCATGACTGAGCCGGTTATGCTGCACCAGTTCTGCCAGTTGTTGTTTTACTTCCTGTTGACCTATAATATCGGCGAATTGCATCGGGCAACGAAAATAAATACTAATGCCAGTATAAACTTAAATTTGTTGTACAGGTAGTGTAGCAGTTTGATTTTTACAGATTACACAGATTGCAAGACAGATAACACTGTGCAATCTGTGAATAATTTAATCTGTGATATCTGTGGTTATCCCAATATCTTTCAATTACTATTGTTCATGGGTTTATTCAAATCAATAAAAGAATATACAGCGCTGGCGAAACTCCAATCGAAGATGGCCCGTCATTTTCCTTCTTTTGCGGAGCAGAAGGAGTGGCTGAATAAACTAAAGAGGGTAGATACGAATGTAAAAGCCGCGCATAACCAAAGTCATATACTGCAGTTCCTGGCAGCTATACTGGAGTTGCCGGATAATGTAAAAGGATCCATCGTGGAAGCAGGAGCTTATAAAGGAAGCAGTACAGCTAAGATCAGTTTGTTTGCGGCTCACAGGCAACGGCAATTATATTGCTTTGATTCTTTTGAAGGATTGCCGGAGAACAATGAGCAACATACAAAAAGCACAGAGGGGCATTCTATACAGGACTGGTTCAAGGCTGGAAACTTTTCGGGTAGCCTCGAAGAAGTAAAAGAGAATGTAGCCAACTATGGAGATAGCAGCGTCTGCCAGTTTATTAAAGGCTGGTTTGAGGAGACAATGAGTGGCTTTAAAGAGCCGGTGGCATTGGCTTACCTGGATGTGGACCTGGCTTCCAGCAGCAGGACCTGTCTTAAATACTTGTATCCTCTCTTATCTCCGGGCGGGGCCATTTATTCGCAGGATGGCGATTTTCCGCTTGTAATTGATGTCTTTAAAGACGAAAGCTTTTGGATTAACGAGGTCGGTTGTTCGACCCTCCCGGAAATAGAAGGATTAGGAAAGAAAATAACGATCATAAGAAAACCGGGTTAGTTTATAGTTTATTGTTTTTGGTTTATTGTTGGGTCGCCTGTGTTCGGAAACTCTTTCTGACTAGAAGGGTTTCCCAAACCATAAACTAAAACCCATAAACCATAAACACAACCTATTTTTTCAGGTATTTTAATACTTCTTCACTCATCGGGCTCACTTTATTATGGAACACGGCGATAAGGTTTCCTTTTTCATCGAGCAGGAACTTGGTAAAATTCCAGGAAACAGGATCCTGCAGGAATTTTTTCCATACCAGGTCCCTGGAGTTATCAGAAGGAACTTCTTTGGCCATCTCTTTGGATTGCTCTACCAGCCATTTGTACAAGGGATGAATATCATCTCCTTTCACCGAGATCTTTTCGGCCATCGGGAAGGTCACGGCATATTCTTTTGAACAGAATTGTTTGATCTCTTCATTGCTGCCGGGTTCCTGGGCGCCAAAATTATTGGCGGGAAAACCTACGATCACCAGCTTGTCCTTGTACTTTTCATACAGTGTTTCGAGGTCTTTGTATTGTGGGGTGTTACCACACTGCGATGCTGTATTGACGATCATGATCTTTTTCCCTTTGAACTGGGAAAAATCAATCTGGCCATCAAGTCCGGGTACTTTGAAATCATAGATAGAGCCACCAGTTAGGGTAGCTGCAAGAAAGATTGACATGATCAGCATTTTCATAATAAAAAAATTTATTGGACTGTAAAGTTAGGCTAAAGCCAGTTCGAATCATGACCTCAATAGCCCGGGGTTTAACCCCCCGGCTATTGATTATTTTTCATAAGGCTTTAGCCCCAATCATGGTTCAGGCTATTTTTCGAAACAACCCAGGTCAGGGAGTCCCACCGGTCGTGGCTTCCCGTCTAAGTCAATGACTACGCCTGCATTAACTCCTTTATTGATAGCGGGAGAATTTGGTTTAAGCCTGAAATCATAATAATTCCCAGAAGTATTGATACTGTCAAATAACGGAGGCTGGTTATTGATCACCTGGTTAATGGTGCTGTTGGCGGGGGCCGTCTGCACTTTCCATAAATTATAATCGAAGTTTACATTAAAAGTGGTTACCCCGCTTTTCAATACTTCTACTTCATTATCAACAAGACCGTTTTCTCCCCAGAATATACAATTACGGAAAACGGCAGTCAGGTTCGCCGTTACCGGGGTATTATTGACATTGATAAAATTACTAACCAGTAAAACAGGGTCTTTGTGTTCAATATAATGGCTGGCATAGGTAACGACCGTACAATGAAGGAACTGGTAGTCGCCACCCTTGGCGAGTAAGATATTCCTCCCACAGTTACTGACGAGACAATTCCTCGCTCTTATACTGGAATTCAGTGAAATGATACCAGCGTCATAAGCATTATCAATGATACATTCCTTCAACGTGAGTTTGGGATTGGCATTGGGGGCAGGATCCTGGATAGTGATGGCCTGGTAGGCATTTTTTATGACCGCATAATTCAACATATTATCTTTTGAACCCGGGAGAAATAATAGCCCCGGCCAACTGGCAGGGTAATCCCTGTAAGGATCATCCAGCCGGTCACCGCGGAAATAAACCCGGTCAACGGTATCTTTCAAACCATTCACCAGCAGGCTGCCATTGATCACCAGCGGGGCATCGGCATGAACATAGATCCTGCAGCCTTTGTTGATAGTTAATGTTTGGTTGCTGTTGACGATCAAAGAGCCCAGTATCACATAGGGGAGGTCATTGTTCCATGTTTCATTGGCCGCTATTACCCGGTTGCGGTAGAAATGGGCATTTTGTCCCCAGGCTTCTAATTGCACAAGCCGTTTATTGCCATTATAACCCACTTCAATACTGTCGCGGAGTATAAAAGGAAGATTCGCAGCATTTGGATTGACATTCACCTGGGCAAATACATAGATGCTGTCATTGGCGCCTATCTCAAGATTGGTGAACTGTGTTCCCGGTATTCCATCCACATTCAATTTATAAACAGATCCGGCACCCCCCATTAATTTCAGGGATACACGAAGCTTCTGGTTATTCTCATTGATGATCCGGAAACTCCTGTACGTGGAACCCGCGGTAACAAAGACGGTATCAAACTTTATGGTATCTGCTGTTATGGTCAACCTCGCATCGGGAGAACTGATAAACGAATCTTTCCGGCAGGAAAATAAAAGGAGTGCTAAGGATATGGCGAGGATTCCGGGGATCTTCATGTGTATCAAAAATAAGTAAATAGGGGAAATAAGTATATAGAGTATCTAAGTATATTGAGTATAAAAAGTACTCTTCCGCCTGTATATACTTAGATTCTATATACTCTTTAACGTGAAGCCACACACAATGTCGCTACACTTAAACTTACATTCTCTCCCTTCAATAATTCATCCCCGCAGGCTTCCAGTGTCGCGCCTGTTGTTATCACATCATCTACCAGCAACAGGTGCTTATCGCGGATCGCCTCCCGGTCTGTAAGGATAAATTTCCCTTCCATATTCTTCCATCTTTCTATCCTGCCTTTGCGGGTTTGAGTTTCGGTATGCTCCCCGCGGCTGATCACCCAATCCAAAACGGGGAGATCCATACTTTTCGCCATGCCCTGGCACAGTATAGTAGCCTGGTTATAGCCTCTTTTTCTTTCTTTTGCCGGGAACAGGGGGAGCGGAACCAGCGCGTCGGTGGCGAAACGACCCGAAACCCGGAGTTGATCCCCCATGAGCCGCCCCAGTTGAAGCCCCAGGTCCTTATTGCCCTTGTATTTGAACTTGTGCATCAGGTGCTGTACCAGGGATTCCTTGGTAAAATACAACTGGGCGCTGGCCGCTACCAGGGGCAAACGTCCCCAAAAGATCTTTTCAACGGGATTGCGCGGATACCATTCAAAATTTGTTTCGGGCAAGGCGTTAATACATCGCATACATAAGTGATTTTCCTCTTTCAAGATATCACTGCCGCATCCACTGCATACATGGGGAAACAAAAGCTGCAGGAAAGATTCTTTTATTTCTTTCAGTGTGATCATTCCGGAAAACTACAATGAATCACTGTAGCAGGGAGGGGTATTTAAACAAATCCGGCGTTATTAAAACAGGTATTTGTATACTTCTTCCACTCTTCCCATCAGCACGACTTCAATACTAAATTTCTGTTTGGCCAAACCTTTTTGATTGTATTTGGATACAATGATCTTTTCGAAACCCAGTTTCTCGGCTTCCGCAATGCGCTGGTCGATCCTGTTCACCGCTCTTATCTCACCGCTTAACCCTACTTCACCTGCAAAACAAATATGTGCCGGCAGGGGAACATCTTCATAAGAAGAAAGCAGTGCGCAAAGAACTGCAAGATCAATGGAAGGATCCTCTACTTTGATACCGCCGGCAATATTTAAAAAGACATCTTTCATCCCGAAATGAAAGCCGCCTCTTTTTTCCAGGACGGCGAGCAACAATTGTAAACGCCGCAGATCAAAACCACTGACTGTACGCTGTGGTGTTCCATATACGGATTGTGTGACCAGTGCCTGCACTTCTATCAGCAGCGGCCTGATCCCTTCGATCGTTGCGGCGATAGCGATGCCACTGAGCTGGTCTTCTTTTTGTGTGATCAGTATTTCACTGGGGTTAAGGACACCCCGCATGCCTTCATCAGTCATTTCGTAGATCCCTAATTCAGCGGTGCTTCCAAAACGATTCTTCAATGTCCGGAGGATCCGGTAAGCATAATGGCGATCACCCTCGAACTGCAAAACCGTGTCCACCATATGTTCCAGGATCTTGGGACCAGCAATACTGCCATCCTTGGTGATGTGACCGATCAGGAAAACAGGTGTATTGGTCTCCTTTGCAAAGCGTTGAAATTCGGCCGCACATTCTCTTATCTGTGATACACTTCCCGGCGAGGAATCAATAAAAGCGGTGTGTAAGGTTTGGATGGAATCGACGATCACCAACTGCGGTTTCAGTTTTTTTATTTCCTGGAAAATGGTTTGCGTGGATGTTTCAGTAAGGAGATAGAATTGATCATTCTTTAATTTTAAACGGTCAGCCCGCATTTTTATTTGTTGCTCACTTTCTTCGCCACTGATATAAAGAACAGAAACATCTTTTAACCAGAGACCATTTTGCAGGAATAAAGTTGACTTGCCGATGCCTGGTTCTCCTGCGACCAGTACCAAACTACCTGGTACGATCCCGCCACCCAGGACCCGGTTTAATTCTGCATCGGAGGTCAAGAATCTTTTTTCTTCACTGATCTTGATCTCACTCAACGAGATCGTTTTGCTGGTTCTTGCGTGCTCATGGTAATCTTTCCAGTTCTTATTATTGTTTTTGGAGTTGTCTTTTTGAGTGAGTTCTTCCACGAATGTATTCCATTGACCACAGGATGGACATTGACCTACCCATTTCACACTTTCATACCCGCAATTCTGACAGAAAAAAGATGTCTTTACCTTACTCATGCAATAAAATTAAATGATTGAACGGTCCCGATAACAATCGGAATTAAAAGTTTGAACAGCGATCGATGTTCAGCGGCAGTTTACGCTTTAAAAATTGTGAGAAGCAGCGCAATAAAAGAAGAGGAAAATAAATGTTTTTGAAAGCCTTTTCCTAAAATGTAAAAAGGGCCAATCTTACGATTGACCCTCTTACTTACTAACCCATTAAATTCTATTGCTAAGTTACAATTAAGACCCACATTTCAAAATAAATTTTTGTGGCTGTGCATAACTTCCACCCCGGTAAGCTTAGAAAATATAGATATAACGGGCTG
>JANMKG010000317.1:0-12131 GCA_031371915.1 Chitinophagaceae bacterium
GCGAGTTTGATACCGATCCCGGGTAAAGCAATAAGGGCTGTAGTATCGGCGGAATTAATATCGACAACCGTATAGCGGGAAGTATAAACCCTTTGTTTTTGTTGCTGGGTATCTTTTGCAAAGTCTTTGTACGGTTTATTATCTCCTGTCGGCCCGATCCTGATATAAGGCGCTATTCTTTCATATTCATCCGGGAAAAGCCCATATATCCGTTCCAGGTCTTCCGGTTTTCGGAATTGGCCGCCTTTGTTCAGGTAGTTCAGGATCGTATGGATGGTCTTGTCTCTTAACCCCAGTTTTTTCCATTCTTCAGTTGACAGCTTATTGGGATCAAAATAGAACAATTCTCCTTTTGGGCGGTTATAATTGCCGCGGGGACGGTCGTATTGGTAGGCGGTGCTGTTGTCATTGTTATATTTCCTTTCCGGAGCATTTTCCCCTTCTTTTTTCTCAGCACGTTTCAGGGCGCTGATCCAGGCTGTATCTGCCCTGGCCTTAGGAGACCGTTGTTTCCCCGGGATAAATGTTGGGAGGAAGAAGATACCGAGGATCAGCAGCAGGAGCGTAATGATCGCGATCCTGTCACGACGTGTAAAATGGAGATATTCCGTCACCGATTCTTTCCACCCCATGTTAAAAAAATTCCCTGTCAAGCTAGGCCGGGATGCTGGTTAAAAAACTGTTTTTCACCCTTATCTGGCGGGATTTTTGTCGGCAAGTTTTTATTGTTATGGAAGTAGAAATCCTTACCTTTGCCATCCTTTATTTTGGCCAATTATATTTTGACATCCCAAATCATGGTTAACTAGTTGATTTTCATAGGATTTCATTTGAAAAAGTGAAAGCCCTGTGAGTGATTTGTATGTCCTCAACGTTGTAAAACCGGTTTTACGCATATGTCTTCAACTAAAGTGAACTCAAGAGTGGATTTCGGTAAGATCAAGCACCTGGCTGAAACTCCCGATCTCCTTGAAGTACAGATCCAATCGTTCAAAGAATTTTTCCAGTTAGAAACGACACCTGACAAACGCAATATCGAAGGTTTGTTCCGTGTGTTCAAAGAAAATTTTCCGATCACGGATACGAGAAACATTTTCGTACTGGAATTCCTGGATTACTTTATTGATCCGCCCCGGTACACCATCGAAGAGTGTATGGAGCGTGGATTGACATACGCTGTTCCTCTCAAAGCCAAACTTCGCTTGAGCTGTAATGATGAGGAGCACGTCGATTTCCAGACGATCGTACAGGACGTATTCCTGGGAAATATTCCTTACATGACACCCCGCGGTACCTTCGTGATCAACGGTGCTGAGCGTGTAGTGGTTTCCCAACTTCACCGTTCACCTGGTGTGTTCTTTGGCCAGTCGGTTCACCCGAACGGAACAAAGATTTATTCTGCCCGGGTCATTCCTTTCAAAGGAGCCTGGATGGAATTTGCTACCGACATCAATAATGTGATGTACGCGTACATCGATCGTAAGAAAAAATTCCCGGTTACTACTTTGCTTCGTTCCATCGGTTACGAAACGGACAAGGACATCCTTGAACTGTTTGGTATGGCCGACGAAGTAAAAACTGATAAAAAGACCTTAGGCAAATATCTTGGAAAGAGATTGGCCGCAAGAGTACTGAGAACCTGGGTGGAAGATTTCGTGGATGAAGATACCGGCGAAGTGGTTTCAATCGAAAGAAACGAGATCGTCATGGAAAGAGATACCGTGCTTGACGAAGAAGCTATTACCACGATCGCTGAAATGGATGTAAAGAGTGTATTTATCCAGCGGGAAGATGTAGGTGGTGATTATGCGATCATTTACAACACACTGAACAAGGATACTTCCAACAGCGAACTCGAAGCGGTTCAGTTCATCTACCGCCAGTTGCGCGGCGCGGATGCACCGGATAATGAAACAGCCCGTGGTATCATCGACAAATTGTTCTTCAGCGACAAGCGTTATGATCTCGGTGAAGTGGGTCGTTACAAGATAAACCGTAAATTGAATGTGGACCTTCCGCTGCAGAAGAAAACACTGACCAGGGAAGATATCATCCTGATCATAAAATACCTGGTGCGTTTAACCAATGGGAAAGCGGAGATCGATGATATCGATCACCTGAGCAACCGTAGGGTACGTACAGTAGGTGAACAATTATATGCACAGTTCGGAGTAGGTCTTGCCCGTATGGCGAGAACGATCCGTGAAAGAATGAACGTTAGGGACAACGAGGTGTTTACACCGGTTGACCTGATCAATGCGAGAACATTGTCATCTGTGATCAATTCCTTCTTCGGAACTTCCCAGTTGTCACAGTTCCTTGATCAAACGAATCCGTTATCAGAGATCACGCACAAACGCCGTATCTCCGCGCTCGGGCCAGGTGGCTTGAGCCGCGAAAGAGCAGGTTTCGAGGTGCGTGACGTACACTACTCTCACTATGGTCGTCTTTGTACGATCGAAACACCGGAAGGTCCGAACATTGGTCTGATCTCCACACTTTGTGTGCATGCCAAGATCAATGATATGGGCTTTATCGAAACACCTTACCGTAAAGTACATGAAGGTAAAGTGAACATGAAGGAACTGAGTTTCCTGAGTGCAGAAGAAGAGGACCTGGCAAAGATCGCCCAGGCCAATACACCGCTTGACGAGAAAGGAAATTTCAAGGAAGAGAAGATCGTAAGCCGTGAGACCGGTGATTTCCCGATCCTTGATAAGAATGATGTTGAATACATGGACGTGGCACCTAACCAGATCGTAGGGTTAAGTGCTTCACTGATCCCGTTCCTGGAACATGACGATGCTAACCGTGCCCTGATGGGTTCGAACATGCAACGCCAGGCTGTTCCGCTGATCCGTCCTGATGTGCCGATCGTTGGTACAGGCCTGGAAGGAAAAGCAGCAAGGGATGCAAGGATCCAGATCCATGCAGATGGAAATGGTATAGTTGAATTTGTGGATGCGAACGAGATCCATGTTCGTTACGATCGTGATGCACAGGAAAAGCTGGTAAGTTTTGAGGATGACCTGAGGATTTACAGGCTCACAAAGTTCATCAAGACCAACCAGGAGACCTGCATCAACCTGAACCCTGCTGTGAAGAAAGGACAGAAGGTGAAGAAAGGTGATTTCTTAACGGAAGGATATGCTACACAGAATGGTGAGATCGCATTGGGTAAGAACCTGAAAGTGGCCTTCATGCCGTGGAAGGGTTACAACTTCGAGGATGCGATCGTTATCAGCGAAAGAGTAGTAAAAGAAGACATGTTCACTTCCGTTCATATTTCCGAATATGAGCTCGAAGTAAGAGATACCAAACTGGGTGAAGAAGAACTGACACCGGATATCCCCAACGTTTCTGAAGAAGCCACCAAGGACCTTGATGAGAATGGTATCATTCGTATCGGTGCACAGGTGAAAGAAGGCGATATCCTGATCGGTAAGATCACTCCGAAAGGGGAAAGTGATCCTACGCCGGAAGAAAAATTATTGCGTGCCATCTTCGGTGATAAAGCCGGTGATGCAAAAGATGCTTCGCTGAAAGCACCGAATGGTGTGGAAGGCGTGGTGATCGGCAAGAAATTATTCCAGCGTGCCAAGAAAGATAAGAATGGTAAAGTGAGAGAGAAGGCGATGATCGAGAAGCTGGAAAAAATGCACGAGAAGAATGAAGCTGACCTGATGGAAGTATTACTCGAGAAATTGGGTACGCTCTTGTCAAGCCATGTTTCAGCCGGTGTTGCCAACAACTTTGGTGAGGTGCAGATCGGTAAGGGCGCTAAGTTCACAGAGAAGAATCTCCGTGGTCTTGATTATGCCAATATCAATCCCTTGGGCTGGACGAGTGATAAAAAAGTAGACGACCAGATCAATACGCTCCTGCATAACTATAATATCAAGTTCAACGAAGAGTTGGGCCGTTATAAAAGAGAGAAATTCAACATCAGTATTGGTGATGAATTACCTGCAGGTGTATTGAAACTGGCGAAAGTATACCTCGCTGTAAAGCGTAAGCTGAAAGTGGGGGATAAAATGGCCGGTCGTCACGGTAACAAGGGTATCGTTGCGAAGATCGTCCGCCAGGAAGATATGCCATTCCTCGAAGACGGAACGCCGGTGGATGTGGTATTGAACCCGCTCGGTGTACCAAGCCGTATGAACCTGGGACAGATCTATGAGACGATCCTTGGCTGGACTGGTGAGAAACTGGGATTGAAATTCTCAACACCCATTTTCGATGGTGCTACCGTGGATGAAATAGCAGGCTATTGCAAACAGGCTGATATACCGATGTACGGTCACACTTATTTATATGATGGGTAGACCGGTTAAAAATTCCACCAGAAAGCGACCGTGGGTATCATTTATGTGATCAAGCTTCACCACATGGTGGACGACAAGATGCACGCACGTTCAATCGGGCCATACAGTCTTATCACACAGCAGCCGCTGGGTGGTAAAGCACAGTTCGGTGGACAGCGTTTTGGTGAGATGGAAGTTTGGGCACTGGAAGCCTATGGTGCATCTAATATCCTCCAGGAATTATTGACCATCAAGTCGGACGATATCATCGGCCGTGCAAAAACTTATGAGTCGATCGTAAAAGGAGAGAATGTGCCAAGAGCAGGAGTGCCGGAGTCGTTCAATGTACTTGTACATGAATTACGTGGATTGGGATTAGATCTTAAGTTCGAATAATTAGAAAGCCGTTAGCTTTTAGCCATTAGCTATTAGCTAACGTCCTTTTGAAAAATATTTTCTTAAAAACCAGCCTTTTGCTAACTACTAAAGGCTAACAGCTAAAAGCTCTAATAAAATATGGCTATCAGAAAAGAAAATCGTCCCAAAGCGGCTTTTTCGAAGATCACAATTGGTCTTGCTTCACCGGATACCATCCTGGAAAGAAGTTATGGCGAGATCTTAAAGCCTGAAACGATCAACTATCGTACGTACAAGCCTGAAAGAGATGGTCTGTTCTGCGAGAGGATCTTTGGCCCGGTAAAGGATTATGAATGTGCCTGCGGTAAGTACAAACGTATCCGTTATAAGGGTATCGTGTGCGACCGTTGCGGTGTTGAAGTAACAGAAAAGAAAGTACGTCGTGAAAGAATGGGTCACATCAAACTGGTGGTGCCTGTTGTGCATATCTGGTATTTCAAGTCGTTACCTAATAAGATCGGTTACCTGCTGGGTGTCAGCTCCAAGAAATTAGAGACGATCGTTTACTACGAACGTTTCGTGGTGATACAATCCGGTATCCGTGCGGATAAAGGACAGAATCCCGGTGACCTCCTCACGGAAGAAGAATACCTGGATATCCTGGATACGTTACCAAAAGATAACCAGTACCTGCCAGATGATGATCCCAACAAGTTCATCGCCAAGATGGGTGCCGAAGCCGTGCATGATATGCTCCAACGCATCGATCTTGACCAATTATCATTTGATTTAAGGAATGCCGCGGCTACCGAAACTTCACAACAACGTAAAGCAGATGCTTTAAAACGTTTGAGTGTAGTTGAAGCTTTCCGCGATGCCAATACAAGGATCACCAACCGTCCTGAATGGATGGTCATGCAATATATTCCCGTTATCCCACCTGAACTGCGTCCCTTAGTGCCGCTGGATGGTGGCCGTTTTGCTTCTTCCGACCTGAATGATCTTTACCGTCGCGTTATTATCCGTAATAACCGTCTGAAAAGATTGCTGGAGATCAAAGCGCCCGAGGTTATCCTCCGTAATGAAAAAAGGATGCTGCAGGAAGCGGTTGACTCATTGTTTGATAACAGCCGTAAATCCAATGCTGTAAAAGCAGAAGGTGGAAGGGCGTTGAAATCACTCAGTGATGTATTAAAAGGTAAACAAGGTCGTTTCCGCCAGAACCTGCTCGGTAAACGTGTTGACTATTCCGGTCGTTCTGTTATCGTGGTGGGGCCTGAACTGAAACTGCATGAGTGCGGTCTGCCAAAAGATATGGGTGCTGAATTGTTCAAACCTTTTATCATCCGTAAACTAATTGAAAGAGGTATCGTAAAAACAGTGAAGTCTGCCCGGAAACTGGTGGATAAGAAGGAAGCTGTGGTTTGGGATATCCTGGAGAATATATTGAAGGGTCACCCGATCATGCTGAACCGTGCCCCAACGCTTCACCGTTTGTCGATCCAGGCTTTCCAGCCAAAATTGATCGAAGGTAAAGCGATACAGTTACACCCGTTGGTGTGTACGGCCTTCAACGCTGACTTTGACGGTGACCAGATGGCCGTGCATGTGCCCCTGAGCCATGCGGCGATCCTGGAAGCCCAGTTGCTGATGCTGGCTTCTCATAACATTCTTAACCCGCAAAATGGTACACCTATCACCCTTCCATCAAAGGACATGGTACTGGGACTATATTATATTACCAAGGGTAAAAGGACAAATGAGACAGAAACACTAAGAGGAGAGGGTAAGGCCTTTTATTCTGCAGAGGAAGTCATCATTGCCTACAATGAAGGCGTTGTTGATATGCATGCATGGATCAAGGTAAAAGCAAATATCCGTAACGCGGATGGCCTGCTGGAACATAAACTTATCGAAACAACAGTTGGACGTGTGATATTCAACCAGCACGTGCCAGCGGAAGTTGGATTTGTAAATACATTATTGACAAAGAAGAACCTTCGTGAGATCATTGGAGATATCATTAAGATCACCAATGTACCCAAGACCGCGAAATTCCTGGATGATATCAAGACCTTAGGATTCCGTACCGCCTTCCAGGGTGGATTATCGTTCAGCATCAATGACCTTATCATCCCCGATGTAAAGGAAGAATTGCTGGATAACGCGAAAGGTGAGGTAGATGAAGTGTGGGATAGTTATAACGTAGGACTTATTACTAATAATGAACGCTATAACCAGATCGTTGACATCTGGAGCCGTGTGGATACCCGGATCACTGAATCACTGATCCGTGAATTAGCCAATGACAGGCAGGGTTTCAACTCTGTTTACATGATGCTGGATTCCGGCGCAAGGGGTTCCAAGCAACAGATCAAACAGCTGGCGGGTATCAGGGGATTGATGGCGAAACCAAGGAAATCCGGGTCTACCGGTTCCGAGATCATCGAGAACCCGATCCTTTCCAACTTCAAAGGAGGATTGAACGTACTGGATTACTTTATCTCTACGCACGGTGCCCGTAAAGGTCTTGCCGATACGGCCCTTAAAACAGCCGATGCGGGTTACCTTACCCGTCGTCTCGTGGATGTGGCGCAGGATATGGTGATCACCGAAGAAGATTGCGGAACACTTCGTGGTATTGCGACCTCGGCGTTAAAAGATAATGAAGATGTCATTGAACCACTAAGCGACAGGATCGCAGGCCGTACCTCTTTACATGACGTATATGAGCCGGGCAGTGAGCAACTGATCGTAGCGGCTGGTGAAGAGATCACGGTCGACGTATCAAGAAAAATAGAAGAGGCCGGTATTGAATTTGTGGAGATCCGCTCTGTACTGACCTGTGAAAGTAAAAGAGGTGTTTGTGTGAAATGTTATGGTAAGAACCTGGCAAGCGGTAATATCGCTCAAAGAGGTGATGCAGTTGGTATCATTGCTGCCCAGTCGATCGGTGAGCCGGGTACACAGCTGACACTCCGTACCTTCCACGTGGGTGGTGTGGCAGGTTCTGCTTCTGTAGAATCAACGCTGGCTGCTAAATTCGACGGTACCATACAGTTTGATGGATTACGTACTGTTATGATCGAAAATAATGACGGTGGTAAATCCATGATCGTGATCGGGCGTACCGGTGAGGTTCGTATCATTGATACGAAGAATGACCGCTTGCTGATCACGAATAATATCCCTTATGGTGCCACACTGAATGTGAAAGATGGTCAGAAAGTAAATAAAGGAGATGTGGTCTGTACTTGGGATCCGTTCAACAATGTTATCATGGCCGAGATCAACGGTACCGTGAAATTTGACAACGTCATTGAAGGTGTTACTTACCGCGAAGAAGCGGATGAGCAAACAGGTCACCGTGAGAAAGTGGTTATTGAAACAAGAGATAAGACCAAGATACCTTCGATCATTGTAGCAGGTAGCAAGGACAATAAATCATACAACCTCCCAACCGGAAGCCATATCATTATGGAAGAGGCAGAAGAGGTAAAAGCGGGGCAGGTGATCGTGAAGATCCCGCGTATCCTTGGTAAGCTTAGAGATATCACCGGTGGTCTTCCCCGCGTAACCGAACTGTTTGAAGCAAGGAACCCCAGCAATCCTGCAGTGGTTTCCGAGATCGATGGTGTGGTGAGCATGGGAGCTATTAAAAGAGGTAACCGCGAGATCATCATTGAAGCAAAAGATGGTGTACAGAAAAAATACCTGGTTCCGCTTACAAGGCAGATCCTGGCCCAGGATGGTGACTTTGTAAAAGCAGGCGTTCCCTTGAGTGATGGCCAGATCGCTCCTTTCGATATCCTTTCGATCAAAGGTCCGTTCGCCGTACAGGAATACGTAGTAAACGAGATCCAGGAAGTATATCGTTTACAGGGGGTGCGGATCAATGATAAACATATCGAGTGTATCGTACGCCAGATGATGCGGAAAGTGAATATCGTGGATCCGGGTGATACCCGCTTTCTCGAAGATGACCTTACCGATAAGTTTGAATTCGTAGAAGAGAACGATTATATCTTTGATAAGAAAGTGGTAACAGATATCGGGGACAGCGGCAAGCTTCGTGCAGGACAGATCGTAACGCTTCGTGAAGTAAGGGAAGAGAACTCCATCCTCCGTAGGAACGATAAGAAACCTGTTGAATACCGTGACGCGAAACCCGCTACTTCTTCACCAACGCTGCTGGGTATCACCAAAGCATCACTGGGTGTACCAAGCTGGATATCCGCTGCTTCCTTCCAGGAAACAACCAAAGTGTTGTCATCCGCGGCGATCAATGGTAAAACAGATGATATGCTGGGATTGAAAGAGAATGTTATCACCGGTCACCCGATACCTGCCGGTACGGGACTGAGAGAGTTTGAGAACATGATCGTAGGCAGTAAAGAAGAATATGAGCTGCTGCAATCTACCCGTGAGGCGATGGCATTTGATGAGGAAGAATAAACACGGATTTCGCAGGATTAATTTAATGGATTTCACAGATATACTAAGGAGTAAGGTTTTCTTACTCCTTAGACATTCTTAAAAGCTATAACAGCTGTGATTTTCCGTCTAATCCCTAATAATCCGTTAATCTGCGGTTGATTCTTATATTTGCCCGCCTATTCATGCTTATTTTGTAAAAATGGATGGAATGAAAAATGGATTGATCATTTGGAATGTTGTACTGAGCCTGTTGGCAGGATGGCTCCTTTTTGCTCAATTCAGTTCTAAGAAAAAAAGCAACTCTTCTGTTGTAAAAACAACAACAGGGGATACAGCTTCAGGGAACAGGCAATTCCGTATCGCATATTTTGAAATGGATTCAGTGGCCGCCAATTTTCAAATGGTCAAAGAAGTAAAAGCGGAACTGAACCAGAAAGAAGAAGAGATCAACGCCGAGATAGACCGCTTGTCAAAAAACCTCCAGCAAAAATATACTTATTACCAGAACCAGGCCCAGGCAGGAACTTTGTCACAGGCGCAATCTGAAGC
Organism: Chitinophagaceae bacterium; assembly: GCA_031371915.1. Classification (GTDB taxonomy): domain Bacteria; phylum Bacteroidota; class Bacteroidia; order Chitinophagales; family Chitinophagaceae; genus JJ008. The sequence continues at coordinate 9,648 of JANMKG010000317.1, forward strand.
TGCCAGCATGGAATTGAAAAAGCTGGACGAAGATATGAAGGCGAGAAAGCAGCAGCTTGACCAGGAGTATAATGATTTTATGGTGCGGCGGCAGAATGATATCAAGACAAAAATCGAGGGATTTTTGCACGAGTACAATAAAGCAAGGGAATATTCCTACATTGTTTCCTATGAACAGGGTCTTTTTTATTATAAGGATACGGCTTATAATATCACCGGGGATGTGATAAAGGGGCTCAATGAACTTTACAAGCCTAAGAAAAAATAAAAATAAAAAGGAAAAAATATGAACGTCCTTCCACTCCTGGGAGGACGTTTTGATTTGGTTCAACAAATATTGCCTTATTTTGGGGTATGGAAGATTTCAAAAAACTCTTTGATTCTTTTGCAAAGCTGAAAGTGGGGGTTGTAGGCGATGTGATGCTGGACACTTATATGTGGGGGAGGGTAGACCGGATATCACCGGAAGCCCCGGTACCGGTAGTTTCCCTGCATAAAAAAGAATACAGGATCGGGGGAGCAGGAAATGTAGCACTGAATTGCCAGTCACTGGGAGCCGTGACTTCCATCCTGTCGGTTACCGGGGATGATACCGAAGGGATGCTGCTAACGGAATTATTTGAGACCCATGCAATCGATACTTCTTACCAGGTAAAAAGTATCGATCGTATTACGACAAGCAAGACCAGGATCATCAGCCGTAACCAGCAGATGATGAGACTGGATGCCGAGGTCGTCCGTGACCTCAGCACCGGCGAAGAAAAGGCCCTCCTCAGTAATATAGAAGCGTATATCTCAACGGCCGACCCTGATATCATCATTTTCGAAGATTATAATAAAGGAGTGCTGACAGAAACGCTGATCTCAAAGGTGATCGCCCTTTGCCGGGCAGCAGGTGTTATCACCGCGGTGGATCCCAAACGCAGGAATTTTTTTGCTTACCGGGAAGCTGATATATTCAAACCTAACCTCAAAGAGGTTAAGGAAGGATTGAATCTCCTTATGGATGAAATAAGCCAGCCCTTGCTGGAGAGTATTCACAAAGAATTACAGGAACTATTGCATCACCGCGTATCATTTATAACACTTTCAGAAAAAGGTGTGTTTTACCAGTCAGCTGGTAAGGCGACCATCATTCCTTCTCACCTGAGAAATATCGCGGATGTATCAGGGGCGGGGGATACAGTGATCGCTGTAGCTTCCATGGTGTATGCTGCGACTAAAAATGTACACCTGATGGCGGAGATCGCCAATATCGCCGGAGGCATGGTCTGCGAGGAAGTAGGAACGGTGACGATCTCCAAAGAAAAATTATTACACGAATGTGAGTTATTGCTTTCCTGATAAACTGATCAATCATTATGTCAACATTTACTTTAGCTATACACGGTGGGGCGGGGACGATACTCAGGGAAAATATGACCCGGGACATGGAAGCAGGGTATAAAAAGGCGCTGGAAGAGGCCCTGGAAGCGGGATATGAATTACTTGCAAAAGGAAGTAAAGCTGTAGATGCAGTAAGAGCGGCAGTGATCTCTTTAGAAGATAATATCCTCTTTAATGCCGGGAAGGGTTCTGTATTTGGAAAGGATGGCAGCCAGGAAATGGATGCGGCAATAATGGATGGCAGTAACCTGATGGCAGGCGCTGTATCGGCTGTGCGAAATATTCGCAACCCGGTAGAGCTTGCCTATATGATAATGACAAAGAGCCAGCACGTGATGCTGAACGGCAAAGGAGCAGCAGAGTTTGCCAAAGCGCATGGTATAAAGACTGAACCGGATAAATATTTTTTCTCTCAATTTCGCCATGACCAGTTAATACAAATGCGGGAAGAAGGTGGAATGGCTTTGGATCATAATGTGCCCTTGAAGGATAAGAAATTTGGTACTGTCGGAGCAGTGGCGACAGACCAGCAGGGAAATATCGCGGCAGCGACCAGTACCGGGGGAATGACAAATAAAGAATTTGGAAGGATAGGAGATACTCCCATTATAGGCGCGGGAACTTATGCCAATAATAAGACCTGTGCGATCAGTTGCACAGGTCACGGAGAACCTTTTATCCGTGCGGTAACAGCCTACGATGTTAGTTGTCTGATGGAGTATAAAGGGATGAACTTACAGGAGGCGATGCACCTGGTAGTGCATGATAAATTATTGAAAATTGATGGTGAAGGTGGCATGATCGGGGTGGATACAAAGGGAAGCGCTGCTATGGTATTTAACAGTGAAGGGATGTACCGGGGAGTCCGGAACAGTGAAGGCAGGTTAGAGATCGCTATCTATAAAAAAGCCAATGAATAAGTATGCTATAATCGTAGCCGGTGGCGCAGGAACAAGAATGGGAGGCCAGCTTCCCAAACAATTTGTATTGCTGAAAGACAAACCAGTTCTTTATTATACCTTAAAAGTTTTTCTTGAATCTTATGCTGATATGCAAGTAATCCTGGTGTTGCCAGTTGACTATACCGACATGGGGCAG
>JANMKG010000369.1:0-3089 GCA_031371915.1 Chitinophagaceae bacterium
GATAGGAATATCTTTCAGGTCTTTTGCTCCCACAGAAGATACCGAAGCAAGAAGATCTTTTCTTCTTACTGTCTGGTAACCTATCACCACTACATCATTTAATGATTTTGTATCAGGCTGCATTTCAGCATCAACCGTAGTGCCTGTTCCAATGGGCACTTCGTAGCGTACGAGAGTAGCACTGGAAAAAACCAGTGCAGTTGCTTTTGCATCCACGGTGATCTTGTATTGACCCTGTGCATCTGTCGTGGTCGCGGCTTTGCCTCCTTTTACGGAGACCGTTACACCTGCGGCGGGTTGCTTGGTATCGGAAGAAGTAACGGTGCCCGTTATTTGCCGGGTCTGTGCAAACAATTGGTTTTGGGAACAGCCTGCAAGCAACAGCATAAACAGTCCCGTTGTTTTAAGAATTCTGATCATAATGCAATTTTTGAAGATAAACCTGATGAATATTTATTTACAGATCCCGGCGGCTCTTCACCGCCGGCTTTCAAGGGTATTGTATGTCGTAATAACCGTTCTTATCGAAACGTTCAAAATACTAATCTCGTTGGCCCTGCGACAGGGGTAAGGTAAAACCGGTAAAAAGAAAAAGCTGGGGAGACAGGTTGGAAAAGATGGCCACAGCACTTGTAGCTGGCAGCACGACCCGATGGGTATCGGGCACAGTCGAAGTCATAATCTGGCAAAGCAATCTTCTCATGTCGGCAAGCAATTCTCTTTACAATCATCTTCTAAAAAACCGGTAAACCGTCAAATTCCCGGACCTTTAGAAAGAACAAGTCTACACAGAACTTCGTTGTAACAGAACGTTTTACAACTATTTTTTTACGCAATCGTTCCCGGTATCGATATCATTTTTAGCCACGGACAAAGAATACCTCATTGCGATAAAAATTAATCGCAAGGACCCGGTTACCCCATCAAAAAAAATAATGAAATAAAAAGCCGTTCGACGCTTTTTTGCCTGCCTGAACTCCCTTCCGGGTAGTATCTCAGTTTGAACCACCCTTCCTCTGTCAGGGCAGGCTTCGTCACATAGAGACATAGGGTTTCACATAGTCTATGTGTTATTGGATTGTGCCCTATGTTCTTATGTGGTTCAATTCCAGACCCGAAATTTTAATTGTCAATCAACCTGAGAAACTACAGCCTTCCGGGTAGTGGGTCAGTTTGAAATTTATTCACCGCAGAGAACATGAGAAGCAGGGTTTACGCAGAGATTCTCTGCGAAACCTCTTTTTACTCTTGTTCTCTGCGATGAAAAACCCATCAAAATTTCAAACTGACCCATTACCGCCTTCAGGGGGGACTTGGGGAATCAGGGCTGAAATCAGTAACTTTAAGTTCCTTCTAATAAACAGCCAGCAGCCCTGGAAAATGAAGTTTGAAGCCATAACCATAAAAGACATTGCCAAAGCACTGGGCCTTTCCACTTCCACGGTTTCAAGGGCGCTTCGTGACAGCTATGAAATAAGCCCCGAAACAAAGAAACTGGTACTGGAATACGCTGAAAAGTACAACTATCATCCCAACCCGATCGCCCTGAGTTTAAAGGAGAGAAGAAGCCGCTCCATCGGTGTGGTCGTTTGCGAGATCGCCAACAGTTATTTTTCCCAGGTCATCAACGGGATCGAGTCCATTGCCTATAACAATGGTTATAATGTGATCATCGCGCAAAGCCGGGAGTCCTTTGACCGGGAGATGCTCAATCTCCAATACCTGACCTCCAGGTCCATCGACGGGCTGATCATCTCGGTGTCTACGGAAACGACCGATTTCAGTTACCTGAAAGAATTGCATGGCAAAAAAATGCCGATCGTTTTCTTCGACCGGATCGTAAGCGAGATCGATACGCATAAAGTGATCGCCGATAATTATAAGGGAGGTTATGATGCCACGACGCACCTGATCGATTCCGGTTACCGGCGTATCGCCACGGTTTCAAACCCAGAGTTGTTGTCCATCACCAAGGAAAGACTGGCGGGTTACAGGGCGGCGCTGGCGGAACATGGCATTGAGCCCGATGAATCATTGATCAAGTATTGCCAGCATGGCGGGATGATCGTGGAAGAAGTGGAGGAAGCGGTAAACCAGTTATTGAAATTAAAACAGCGGCCCGATGCCATTTTCGCTTCAGCGGATAAATTAACCACGGGTTGTCTCCGTATCCTGAAAGCAAAAGGATTGCAGGTACCGGGCGATGTTGGCCTGGTGGGTTTTTCCAACACCGATCTTACCGAACTGCTCGATCCGCCACTGTCGGTTATTAAACAACCAGCCTTTGAAATGGGAGAGATCGCGATGAGTCTTTTACTGCAATTGATAGAAAGCAAACGACCGGTGACGGAGTTTGAAACAAGAGTGCTGCCAACGGAATTGTTGATTAGGGGGTCTACAAAGAAGAAGGAAGTAAAGACAAAGGCGATGGTGTAGATAATAATATAGCAGAATGGAGAAAGTTGAATCGCAAAAAAAACATTTAGAAATCCTATTGTGGGAGTTAAGAAATAAAGTCACATCAAATGAAGCAAAATATGTTCATATTAATACAATTGAAAACATAATTGCCCATTTTCAGCGAATTAACACTACAACTGATAAGAATTGGGTGTATGAATCCCTGGTGGAATATTTTAAGCAATGTTCTGAATTTTCACCTTCTATAGACAGGCAAACAAGCAAAGCTTTATTTGATACATATATTGATAAAGTAACGGATTATTATCATAATAACTTGGGGTTTGTTATGTTGGTCAATAGAGCTGTAGTGTATTGCATTTATGCTCTTATCATCTTGATATGCTATATTTTTTTTAAGTGGTATGTTGTGGTAGGGGTAATTTCATTTTTCATTTTTCAAATTATTAGAACATATAAGAAATTTAAAAGCAAGGAAGTGTACGGCCTTTTTTGGTAGCGCTTTCTTCCTGGCCGTATCCCCAGGTAAACAAAATAACATAAGAAAATCTAGAAGCAATTCGCTAGAAGATATTTTTTCGACGAACCTCTTTCTTGCAGGATCTATAAATCAAAAAGACCCACAATCGTGGGCCTTTTTGTGGAGGTTACCGGAGTCGAACCGGTGA
>JANMKG010000394.1:0-2453 GCA_031371915.1 Chitinophagaceae bacterium
GCCTCTCTCCAGGCAAAATCCTACGAAGTAGTGGGAGGTCTGAATGCACATTATAACTTATCCGGTGACGGTGAAAAAATATTGATCGCCGGGGTCTATTATCGCTATAAGGATGCCGTCATTCCTATGATAGGATTGGGATACAAGGATATGACCTTTACGTTCAGTTACGATGCCACCATGTCAACCCTGAAGAATTATAATAATACCCGCGGCGCTTTTGAATTCTCACTGGTCAAACAAGGGGTGATCGACAGGTATAACGGTAACAGCCGGGAATCAATGTGTCCTTCCTTTAAAAACTACTAATCATTCCTTTCTTCATGTTGCTGATTATTCCGATTTTTACAGTTCTTCATGTAAAAAAAAGATCATGGAAACAGCTGCTGCCCTTCGCTTAACTGCAAAGCATCTCGAAGCTTTCAAAAAGATAGCCGGAGATTCTTTTGTACTGGCGGATGAAGAATCCCTTCATCACTATTCCCACGACGAGACAGAAGACCTCCATTACCTGCCGGAAGTGGTGATCAAGCCACGTACGGCGGAAGAGATCAGCGCCATATTAAAGATCTGTAACAGGGACCGTATACCGGTTACTCCCCGGGGAGCGGGCACGGGGCTTAGTGGCGGAGCTTTACCTCATCTTGGTGGAGTATTATTGTCAACCGAAAGGATGAACCATGTGCTGGACATCGATGAGCGCAACCTGCAGGTAACAACCGAACCCGGGGTGATCACCGAAGTGTTGCAAAATGCCGTGAAAGAAAAAGGATTGTTCTATCCACCGGATCCGAGCAGCCGGGGTTCCTGTTTTATCGGTGGAAATATTTCGGAGAACAGCGGTGGTCCAAAAGCCGTAAAATATGGCGTCGTGAAGGATTATGTGCTGAACCTCGAGATCGTATTGCCTTCGGGTGAGATCATCTGGACGGGAGCCAATGTATTAAAGAACGCTACAGGATATAACCTGACGCAACTGATCGTTGGTAGTGAAGGCACACTTGGTATAGTAACTAAAATCGTACTCCGCCTGATACCATTACCAAAACATGACCTGCTGATGCTGGTTCCTTTCAATGCGGCGGAGAACGCCTGTGCAGCAGTAAGCGCTATTTTCCGCGCGGGTTATACACCCAGCGCCATGGAATTCATGGAAAGAGATGCACTGGAATGGGTCAGTAAATTTTTAGATAACAGTTCGGTGCAGATAGGAGCGGAAGTACAGGCCCATTTACTGATCGAAGTGGATGGGAATAATATGGATGTGCTGATGCAGGAGATGGAAGGAATTTCTGCGATCGTCCAGGAATTTGACTGCGGGGAGATCCTGTTTGCTGATGATGCACAACAGAAGGCGGAATAATGGAAGATGAGAAGAAGGGTGGGAGAAGCCGTCAAATCGCATTCTATCTATAAGGAAGAAGACACTGTAGTACCAAGGGCTGAATTGCCGGTACTGCTGAAAGGCGTCAAGGATATTGGCAAAAAATATGGGTTTCACTCGGTTTGCTATGGTCATGCGGGCGATGGCAACCTTCACGTAAATATTATTAAGGGTGATTTAACAGATGAAGCCTGGAACGGCTCGTTAAAAGAAGGGATAAAAGAGATATTTGTACTGGTTAAAAAGCTGGGTGGTACTTTAAGCGGTGAGCATGGTATTGGCCTGGTGCAAAAAGAGTATATGGACATCGTATTTGATACTACACAGATGCGTTTGATGAAAGAAATAAAGAAAATATTTGATCCGAATAATATTTTGAATGCAGGTAAGATCTTTGATTAAGAATTTATAAATACCCCATGAATATGAAGAAAACGATTTTATCATTTTTATTATCCTTTACCCTGCTCACCCTGCTTCATGCACAGGATGAAGAAAAGGAGAAAAGATCTTTCAGGGAAAATCTTTTTACCGGGGGAAGTGTCTCCCTCGCTTTTTATAATAATACTTTCCTGGTAGGAGGAAGCCCCGTGCTTGGCTACAGTCTTACCAACTGGGCTGATATAGGGTTGGTAGTGAATTACAATTATACTTCTTACCGGGATTTTAATAATGTTTTTAATGCCAAACTTCACCAGAGCGTGTACGGGGGTGGCGCGTTTGTTAAGCTATACCCGGTCCGCTTTTTATTTGCGCAGGCACAGGTGGAGCATAATACGATCCGGCAGAAATATATACCTCCCGGTGGCGGTGTCACTACTGTCGACAAATTCAATGGGAACAGTTTTCTTATCGGGGGTGGATACACCACCGGGCGCCAGGGAAGGGGAGGATCACCGCATTATTATCTCGCCGTTCTTTTTGATATAGCAGGAGATACCAATTCTCCCTATACAGATGGGTATGGAAGGTCCATACCCATAATCCGCGGTGGTATCCAGGTCCCGCTTTTCCAGGGAAAGAAAAGAGAGGATTGAGATATCAACACAGAGTAACAGAGATACAGAGT
>JANMKG010000327.1:0-7798 GCA_031371915.1 Chitinophagaceae bacterium
ACCTGTATACTGTTGTACGCGAACTCCGCGTCTTCTGGCGGGGCGACTTTTGTTCCGAATATTTTATTGAAAACAGGTAATGATGTTTTGCCGATGATCACGATAGCGGAAAGAAAGAAGACCAGGGAACCGATGAACATCCAGAATTCCCGGGAGGAACCGCTTTCTTCTTTTTTGATCGTGGGTATCTCTTTATAGCTTTTGATGAACCAGCCTAAAGCGGGTACAACAAAGATCAGCAGGAACGCCAGGAGTTGCCAGTTCATCCCGAGGTCAGTAAAAGCATGGACCGATGATTCCCCCAGTATCCCGCTCCGGGTTAAAAAAGTAGAATAAAGGATGAACCCGAAAGTGAGAATAAAAAATAAATGGGTCACCCGCAATGAATGACCGCTGTGTTTATAAATAAGTAACGTATGAATGGACGCGATAAGGATCAGCCACGGAACCAGTGAAGCATTCTCCACGGGATCCCAGGCCCAATAGCCGCCGAAGGTCAGCGATTCATAAGCCCACATAGCGCCCATCATGATACCCACTCCTAATACCGCCGCGGAAAAGAGCGCCCAGGGAAGGGCAGGTTTTGTCCATTCACCAAATTGTTTTTTCCATAAACCTGCCATCACGAATGCAAAAGGAACAATGGTGGAAGCAAAACCCATGAAGAGTACGGGTGGGTGGATCACCATCCAGTAATTCTGTAATAAGGGGTTGAGGTCATTCCCGTCTTTGATGGAGGCCATATAATCCGGCCGGAGCGCCTGGTTCACATCCATATCGAGGTGGAGGGCAGGAGCACTGTCCAGCACACCCGCATCTCTTAGCAATACAAAAGGATTCGATCCCATCTTCCATCCGAAAATATAGATACCAGCGATCATAGTGGCCAGGCAGAACTGCGCAAAACTGATCACGGTCATTACGGGTGCTTCCCATTTCTTACTGGTCTTTATCAATATCAATCCCAGTACACAATGCCAGAAACTCCATAAAAGAAAACTTCCTTCCTGTCCTTCCCAGAAACAGGCGAGCATGTATTTGAATTCGAGGGAACGGCTGCTGTGTTTCCAGGCATAATGATATTCGAAAAGATGGTTGTAAATGATGTAGAATAAAATGGTAAAGATGGCCAGCACCGAAAAGGATTCTATGATAAAAGAAACACGGGCCAGTTTTTTCCAGTAAGCAGCATCGGTATCAATTTTAGATTGCGTGGAGCGGAAATAAGAGAAACTGGCAACAAGTGAAGCGACCAGTGAAAGCACGATAAAGAAATGTCCCAGCTGACCGGGTAAAAGATGCTCACCGATATAATCCATGCCGGTTAATATTTAATAGCCTCAGTATTGGTAGATGGAGGATTTGTTGCAGAATTGTTTTGAAGTGTCTTATCCGTTGCTTTCATCTCTTCTTTGTACTTGGAAGGGCATTTGGTCTGGATATCCTTGCAATCGAAAAAGCCATTTTGGTATTTCCCTTTCAGCACCAACCGGTCACTGATCTCGAGGTTATCAGGTTTTGCGCTGTGGTAAACCACTCTCACAGCTCTCCCGGTAGTATCTACGGCGGTAAAACTTAAATAATTGGGATCTTTGATTGCGTCGTATTCAATTGGCTTTGATTTGTCCAGTCTCGCCATCAGGTGAACAAATTTTCCTGGTTTTGCCATCGCTGTGTCCACGGTATCATACGTGCTCGCCGTCTTCAGGAAAGTAAGCAGCACAGCAATGGTACCTGCGATCAGGACCAGTAAAACGATATGTATTTTTTTCATAAACCAATGTTTCCCGTATAATGGGCGGGAGCGCTGCAAAGTTAAGCCAAAAACAGGAACAGAAACGAGTATTATAGATGAGTGTTGTCATGATTTATAAAAATATGCCTGAAAGTTGTCATGAACCATTCCTCCTTTGTCGGAGCAAGCTGCGACACATAAGTTCACAATAGATGAACACATAGAACTATGTGAATCCTATGTTTCTATGTGCCTATGTGGTTCAAAGGGACAAGGGAGAGTTCTCGGTAATTGCAAAAGGCGCTTATTTCTTAGACAGCCTTCTTTGCCCTTATCTTTGCAGCTCTAAACAGCAGCACGTATATGTTATTCGAACTGAATGAAGAACAACTGATGATCCAGAAGGCCGCAAGGGATTTTGCACAAACAGAATGCTTACCAGGGGTGATCGAGCGGGATGAAAAACAACAATTTCCCAAAGAGCAGGTGATGAAACTTGCAGAACTGGGATTTTTAGGAATGATGGTCGACCCCAAATACGGTGGTGCCGGCATGGATACAGTCAGTTATGTGCTCGCCATGGAAGAAATAAGTAAGATCGATGCCAGTGTAAGCGTAGTGATGAGTGTTAATAATAGCCTGGTTTGTTATGGTCTCCAGCAATACGGAAGCGAAGAACAAAAACAAAAATACCTCACCCCCCTGGCCCAGGGCCGCAAGGATGGGGATCTTTATATTGGTGCCTTTATGCTCAGTGAACCCGAGGCCGGGAGTGATGCTACTTCGCAACGGACAACGGCGGAAGATATGGGCGACTATTATTTATTGAACGGGACAAAGAACTGGATCACCAATGGCGGAACCGCTTCTGTCTATCTCGTCATGGCGCAAACAGATCCTGCGAAGGGTTCGAGGGGTATCAATACCCTGATCGTGGAAAAGAACTGGCCCGGCGTTGTCGTGGCGGCCAAAGAAAATAAACTCGGGATTCGCGGCAGCGATACACATACCGTGATGTTCAACGATGTTAAAGTGCCCAAGGCCAACAGGATCGGGGAAGATGGATTTGGTTTCAAGTTCGCCATGAAGACACTGGCAGGTGGCAGGATCGGTATCGCTTCGCAGGCATTGGGTATTGCCAGCGGTGCTTATGAACTATCAAGAGAATATTCGAAAACAAGAAAAGCATTTGGCACGGAGATCATGAATCACCAGATCATTGCTTTTAAGCTGGCCGATATGGCGACCCGGATTGAAGCGGCCAGGCTTCTTTGCCTGAAAGCAGCCTGGGAAAAAGACAATGATATCGATTATACGCTCAGTTCATCTATGGCAAAAGTGTTCTCTTCTGAAACGGCCATGTGGACCGCCGTAGAAGCAGTACAGATACACGGAGGTTATGGATTTGTAAAAGAATACCATGTAGAAAGACTGATGCGGGATGCCAAGATCACCCAGATCTATGAAGGTACCAGTGAAGTGCAGAGGATCGTGATCAGCAGGAGTATCCTGAAGTAAGTAATTGGGAAAAGTGGAATTGGCAAATTGGGAAATTGTTCCCGACATCACGATTGATGCCCTGAAATATTAAACACTGCTGATATCAATAAAGATACTTCGATTGTGAATTTATTTCCCAATTTCCCAATTCCAAAATTTCTCCCTTGCCTGTAAACAAAATTGCATATCATCAATTAAAAGATGAATTGGATGGTAATGATGTAACGCTTGTTGCTGTTTCCAAAACAAAACCAGTGGAAGATATCCTTGCCTTGTATGAATTGGGTCAACGGGATTTTGGCGAAAACTATGTCCAGGAAATGAAGGATAAGGCAGCGCAGTTGCCAAAAGATATCCGCTGGCATTTTATCGGGCACCTTCAAAGCAATAAAATAAAGTTAATAGCCCCCTTTGTGCAACTGATACAGGGGGTCGATAGTCTGAAACTACTGGCGGCTATTGATAAAGAAGCAGCAAAGACAGGCCGGGTGATCGATTGCCTCCTGCAGGTGCATATCGCAGCCGAGGAGACAAAGTTCGGATTTGATGAGAAAGAGATTGATCTGATGATTAGCCAATTAAATGAATTGAAAATGCTTAATGTCAGGGTTTGCGGTTTAATGGGGATGGCAAGCTTTACTGAAGATATGAGCCAGGTGAAAAAAGAGTTTCACCATCTTAAGGAGCTTTTCGATAAACACGCCCAACCTCAAACCTCCAACTTCCAACTTCAAACTCTCTCGATGGGCATGAGCAGCGATTACAGGGTAGCGTTAGAAGAAGGAAGCACCATGGTTCGTATCGGGAGTCTTTTGTTTGGGGAAAGGATCTCCCGGGGCTAATATCCCATTTGGAGTTGTTATGTTGACAATTATTCGTATTTTTTACCTTTAATAGCTGTTATGCGCATTTCTATCTTCTTGATGTTCCTCGTATTCTCCCTGTCGGCTTCTGCACAACAGGAACGTGATACGGTTTACAGGCGCTGTCCTCTTTATATTACCGATACGGTGAGTAATAATAATTTTTTTATAGAAGGATTACCTGCTACCATCACGGTCGACCGGTTAAAGGGAAACCTGAAAGTGATCATCAAACAAAAGGACCAGTTCTTCACACTTTTTTTTGCTGATAAAAGACTCAAGAATACAAAGTATAAGATCGGGGGCAAGGGACTGACCGCGAAATATTCCTTCCGTTCCGGCGACCAGGTCTCTTATGTTGATGTTGCCAGTGGGACTGCAGAAACCAGCTTCGATAAAGACAAACAACTGTGGCGGATCAAAGTGAATGGCCTGATCGCTAACCTGGTTGAAAGATCGGTTACTTATTACAAGGTAAGAACTGATTTTTATGTACGCTGATGCACGCTAATGCAACGCTAATGCACGCTAATGCAACGCTAATTTTCGCTAATACCCGCTAATAGTCTCCGCAATCATCCCCTTTATCAGCTAAAGCTGGTAACTGGTGTAATCTCTTTTCCCCTCCGGAATTAGTACTTTTATTTTGGACTATGCAAAGCAGCACTTTCTTTATACGGTACAAACTGCATCACCTTATCTTCTGGTTGCTGGTGTTCGGGGTCTGGTATTTTCTCCGCGTGGATGATTATCCCAGCCCGGCGAAAGCATTGTTGGTGACCTTAATAAAAGTTGCGGAACTGGCGCTGATGATCTATATCACCAACGAAGTACTGATCCCCCGTCTCCTGTACAGGAAAAAATATATTGGGTTCCTCCTGGTATTTGTCGTGATGATATTTTCCAGCAGCATATTAAAGATGAATATTCTTGGAAGATTGCTGAACAACCTGTTATTAATACATTGGGCCGGAAGTAACCTGAAAAAAAGTTTATACGACAACATCATCCCGCATTTTTTCCTGGTGATCGCCGGGGCCGCTGTCAAACTCCTGTTTGATTACGGGAAACTGCAAAAACGCATGGCCGAAACAGCCAAAGAAAAAGCTGAAGCGGAATTGAATTTCCTGAAATCACAGATCAACCCGCATTTTGTATTCAATTCACTGAATGCTGTTTATTTCCTGATAAATAAAGAGAATACAGCAGCAAGGGCGGCCCTGCATAAATTCTCGGATATGCTCCGCTACCAGTTATACGAAATGAACGGGGAGAAGATCCCGATCGAAAAAGAGATACAATACCTCAGGGATTATATGGACCTGCAGCAACTAAGAAAGGATGAACAATACTCAGTCGCGTTCAGCTGCGCGCCGGAAGTGCGGGGGTTCACGGTAGAACCTTTACTGCTGGTGCCTTTCGTGGAGAATGCGTTTAAACATATTTCGCACTATACGGACAAGACCAATTTTGTCAACGTAGACCTGTCCAGGGTGAACGGGGAATTCATTTTCTCCGTGGTCAATTCAAAAGAGGAGCAGCCCCGCACGGAATCACACGGGGGTATTGGATTGACGAATGTAAAAAGAAGACTCGCCTTATTGTACCCGGGGAAACATGAGCTGCATATTGATGAAAGAGAAAATGATTTTTCTGTTCAATTAAAATTCCAGGTATCATGAGTATCAACTGTATCATCATTGACGATGAACCGCTGGCAAGAAAAGGTCTGAAAGAATATGTTGCCGATGTGGATTTTTTAAATCTCACCGGGGAGTTTGACAATCCCCTCAAGGCAACTGAATTGATCGCCGCCGGGGAAGTACAGTTGCTTTTCCTGGATATCCAGATGCCCAAGATAACCGGGCTCGATTTTTTCAAGACCCTGCAGCATCCGCCACCGGTCATTTTTACTACCGCTTATCCGCAATATGCACTCGAAGGGTTTGAGGTCAATGCGCTGGATTACCTGGTAAAACCGGTCTCTTTTGCCCGATTCCTGGCGGCGGCATTAAAAGCAAAAGAATATTATGAAGTCAGGGAAAAGAATTTAACGGGTGATACGGCTGCTGATCATTTTTTTATAAAAGCGGATAATAAACTCGTCCGGGTATCCTATGATGATATTCTATACGTGGAAGCCCTGCAGAATTATGTGACCATTCACACTACTGCCAGGAAATACATGACCTATCTTACTTTCAAATCTGTGGAAGATTACCTGCCTGCCGATAAATTCCTAAAAGTGCATAAATCCTATATTGTCGCTGCATCGAAGATCGATAGTATTGAGGGAAACGATCTCCGTATCGGCCAGCAACATATCCCTGTCAGCCGTAACCAGAAAGATGAAGTGATGGATAAACTGTTAAAAAACAGGTTTCTCAAGCGATAACAGCCCAAATGTCGTCTGTATGACTGAATACGGCCCGAAGCGGGGTAATTTTGGGAAAATATTCCAGTCATTAGAAAACCCGGGATCACCGGATCTCGTTTATTCTTCAAAGTATTTTTTTATGAGAACGATCATTATCTTTTTTATGTCCTCGCTTTTATTGCTGACGGCCAGTTGTGGTCGTGCCCAGAACAGCAATAAGAAATATCCTGATCCTCCCGTTGCGGATCATAAAACGGTATTCCCTATGAAGTTCACCGATGCGGAATGGAAGGCCCGTCTTACCGAATCCCAGTATTATATTTTAAGGGAAGAAGGAACCGAAAGAGCCGGCAGCGGCAAGTATGATCATTTTTATGAAAAGGGTACTTATTATTCTGCTGCTTCCCTTCAGCCCTTGTTCTCTTCTGAAGCAAAATTCAATTCAGGTACGGGCTGGCCGAGTTTTTATGCACCCATCAGCCCGGATGCGGTCCGGTTGATAGAAGATACGAGTTTTGGAACGGTTCGCTGGGCAGTAGTGGACAGCAAAAGTGGTTCACACCTGGGGCATGTTTTTGATGACGGTCCAAAACCTACGGGTAAAAGATATTGTATGAATTCGGCGGCACTCATTTTTGTTCCCGAAGGAGGAAAGCCACCAACCAGTTCAAAACAACAATAAAAAATAAAACACATGAGATCTCTTTTTATAGCATTGATCGCCGCCTCGCTGATGGTTTCCTGTACGGAAACACAGGGTCAGAAAGTGAATATACCCCTGGCATCAAAAGAGAAACCCGCTGCCAATGAAGCGGTGGCCACTTTTTCGGAAGGTTGTTTCTGGCATGCAGAGATTGTTTTCCAAAGTTTGGCAGGTGTAAGGGATGCGGTGTCCGGTTATGCCGGTGGCACGGATAAACATCCGAATTATGAAAAGGTCAGTACCGGCGAAACCGGTCATGCGGAAACGGTGCAGGTATATTATGATCCTTCTAAAATATCTTATGAAACGCTGGTAAAAGCCTTATTTGCCAGCATGGATCCCACCCAGGTGAATGGCCAGGGCAATGATATGGGGAATGAGTATCGTTCCATTGCTTTTTACCGCAATGAGAATGAGAAAAAGATCATTGAAGCGGAGATCAAACGACTTACTGACAGTAAAATGTACCGCGGAAAGATCGTCACAGAGGTAAAGCCATTTGTTAGTTTTTATCCCGCGGAAGATTACCACCAGGAATATATCTACTACCACCCGGGTAATTCATATGTCGCGAATGTTTCCATTCCTGAATTCCTGAAATTTAAAAAGGAGTTCAAAGG
>JANMKG010000001.1:0-9837 GCA_031371915.1 Chitinophagaceae bacterium
AAAATAGCCACCGGCCCCAAACCAGTCATCCTGGCTATAAATAAAATAAAGACCCAGCCCGCTGCGGAGGGTTTCAAAAAAGATAGCAGAAATATTCCTGTCCATCAGGTCAGTCAAAGAATACACACTCAGGAAAAGAAAAGCGCCGTACCAGATGATGTAAAATTTATCGAGGCTATTAAGGAGAGCGATATTCCCGAACAGGTAGCTGGTGAAGAGAAGTACCATCAATAATTGTATCCATGTCCAGGTATTCAAGGCAGGAGAGGTCTTCGTATCGTATTTTTCAAAATTGTACACATCGGTGATCTTGTACACAGGATATTTCTCCGCCACATCGGCCGGGCGGTAACCGGTATGCTTGAACCATAAGGTGAATTTATCTTTCCAGCTCCTGGTTCGCCACGCATCGGTGACCAGCAGCCACGCATGCTGGAAATTTATCTTCAGGGGGTTCCAGGTTCTTACAGGCCGGGTGATCCCATAGACGGGTGGCACACCGGGTAATTCTTCCTGGTAAGTACCAAATAATTTATCCCAGAAGATAAATATCTGCCCGTAATTCTTATCAATATATTCCGGGTTGATAGCATGATGCACCCGGTGATGCGAAGGTGTCACAATTATCTTTTCCAGGAAACCCATTTTATTGATATGCTGGGTATGGTACCAGAACTGGGCAAACAAATGTAGCGGGGCGATCACATTGATCACATTCGCGGGTACTCCCAGGATGGCTGCCGGTAACAGGAAGATCGCAAAGGTTTTCACGATCGCTGAAATACTTTGCCGCAGCGCACAGGCGAGGTTGAATTCCTCGCTGCTGTGGTGAACGATATGACCGTTCCAGAAGAAATTGGTCACATGCTGGAGACGATGTACCCAATAACCGGCAAAGTCGAGGGCGAAAAAAGCGATGATATAAACGAGCACTGTATTGGCTACATGGGTGATAGCGAGAGCCTTTAAGAAGAAAGGATAGGAAAGAATGACCAGGTACAACCCGATCACATCCTTTGTTACATTGGTTACGCCGCTGCTCAGGCTGCTGACCATATCCATATTACGGACAGTATCCTTGTTTTTCCGGACACCCCATAATTTTTCAAAAAGAACCAGTGCCAGGAAGGCGGGCATGGCAATCAGCAGTATCTTTCCGTAAGTTTCCATGATCAAGCAATATTTTACAAATTTACAAAAACCCTTTCATGAGAAAGCCATATTTATTCCCCTGCCTGCTGGCCCTGTGCACAGCGCTTATACCTGCATTTTCAATGGCTCAGGTCACCACGGGAGCGCAGAAGATAGCCGCTTTTAAAAAGCAGCAAGAGTTGTTACAGCAATCGCCTTATAAGGACCTGCAATGGCGACTGGCCGGTCCTGATAATAAAAGTGGCCGCTGTACGGATGTGGCAGGAGTAACGGGCAATCCCAATATCATCTATGCGGCCTATGCGACGGGTGGTCTATGGAAGACTGAAGATGGCGGTACTACCTGGCGGTCCTTGTTTGATAAGGAAGCCACACAGTCCATCGGGAACATCGCCCTGGCACCTTCAAACAGCAACATTTTATATATAGGAACCGGGGAAGCGAATATTTTCAGGGCATCCCTCCCGGGTATTGGTATGTACAAGTCGGTCAACGGCGGGAAAACTTTCCAGCCTATTGGCCTGGAGAATACGGGTACGATTGCAAGAGTGGTGGTTCATCCGAAAGATCCCAATAAAGTATATGTAGCAGCCAGCGGTAATGAATGGAGTTATAATAAGGACCGCGGTGTATATATGACCAATGATGGAGGGAAGACCTGGAAAAAAATATTGTACCAGGATGAAAAGAATGGTTGTATCGATCTCGTGATGGACCCTGCTGATCCCAATACATTATATGCGTCGATGTGGAACCGTATCCGGCGGCGCTGGAGCGATCCCATGCCGGAAGACGGGGATCATATTTATAAAACAACAGACGGCGGTGTTACCTGGAAGATCATTGACAGTGGGTTACCCGATACAAAACTGACCGGGAGGATCGGCCTGGCCGTTTCTCATTCCAATCCGAATGTGTTGTATGCCTTCGTGGATGATCATACTAAAAAAAGAGATCCCAATCCCGGTGAAATGGACAGCTACCAGCGGCAGGTACAAAAGGTAGTGATCGGTGGCGCTGTATACCGCAGCGCTGATAAAGGTGAGCATTGGCAAAAAATGGGAGAGGTGCATGATTTCTTTAAACCTTTTTCCGGTACTTATGGATGGGTATTTAGCCAGGTTCGGGTGAATCCTAAAAAAGAGAACGAGGTTTATGCGTTAGGTGTGATCATGGGCAAGTCAGAGGATGGTGGCAAGACATGGAAGCAATTCCGGCCCACCGATAAAGCCAGTGAGGGTATACATGGCGATAACCATGCGTTGTGGTTTGATGAGAATAATCCCGACAGGATCATTCTTGGTAATGACGGGGGAACAAGCACTACGATGGATGGGGGTAAAAAATGGAATAACTTTTTTGACAAGATACCAACTACGCAATTCTATACGGTCACGTATGACATGGAGAAGCCCTTTAATGTTTTTGGTGCGATACAGGATGAAGGAACTTATACCGGGAGCAGTATGAATGAGTTTGGGAAAGCACAGGATTCCGCGGTACGCAGCTGGGATTATGCACCAGGTGGCGAAGGAACCCAGGTACAGGTAGATCCCAAAAATTCAAATATTGTTTTTTCCAGCAGCTATTATGGCCGGTTGATGAAAAGTGATATGAGCAAACCGGACAGTGTCCAGAGTGAGCGGATCAAATTATTTTCAGTGGGTGCGATCGATTCACTCCGGGGTGAGTGGTTGGCAGGTACCTTACTGTCCAAATTCAATAATAAAGTGATCTATCACGGGCTGCAACATTTGTACAGGTCAACTGATGGAGGAGAGAACTGGCAAATGATCAGTGCTGACCTGAGTTATAATGACAAGAAAAAAATGGGGGTCTATCCCTATCTCATCTATCACCAGGCGATCACCGCCATTGTGGAAGGAGACAAAGCGGGAATTCTTTATGTAGGAACTGATGATGGACGGGTTTGGCTGACGATGAACGATGGGCAGAACTGGAAAGAGATCACAAAGGGATTGCCGTTCAATAAACATGTGGCGAAGATCGCTGTGTCAGCGATCTACCCGTCAAGAGTTTACCTGGCACTGAATGACAGGAGAGCGGATAATAATACGCCTTACCTGTATGTATCGGATGATCGCGGTGCCACCTGGAGATCCATTGCTGGCAACCTGCCTGCTTCACCGGTCAATGTTGTGATAGAAGGGGATGTGGACGGCGATGCACAAATGCTTTTCTGTGGTACGGATATGGGTGTTTATATGAGCAGGGATATGGGTAAGAACTGGATTGCTCTTAACGGCAATATGCCGTCGGCGGTGCCGGTGGATGATATGTTCATTCATCCGCGGGACAGGAAGCTGGTAGTTGGAACTTACGGAAGAGGTGTATATATACTGGATAGCCTTATACCGTTAAAATAAGGAGTGGTCAAACCCGAACATGCGCTCGTTGTGTTCTTTGTGTATCCTTAGTGTCCTTTGTGCTACTTTTTTTTGGAGCACAAAGAACACAAAGAACCACGAAGCACACAAAGAATGATCTATAACTATTATGAAGTATATTTTTAATTGTATCGATGCCCATACATGTGGAAACCCTGTAAGACTGGTGAAAGAAGGTGGCCCTCTCCTTGAAGGAAAGAATATGAGCGAGAAGCGTCAATATTTTTTAAGAGAATATGATTGGATCCGGACAGGGTTAATGTTTGAACCACGGGGACATGATATGATGAGCGGCAGCATTCTTTACCCGCCGCATGATCCGCAGAATGATGTAGCCGTTCTATTTATTGAAACAAGTGGTTGTCTTCCCATGTGTGGTCACGGAACGATCGGGACGATCACCATTGCCATTGAAGAAGGGTTGATAAAACCAAAGACGGAGGGCATTGTGCGAATGGAAACGCCGGCGGGCCTGGTGATGATCGAATACAGGACCGGCGATGGACAATGGACGATGGGCGATGGACCATCGACGATAGACAATAGTCGTTCTAAAGTAAGCAGCGTCAAACTGACAAATGTACCCGCCTTTCTTCATTCGGTAGAATTTACCGCTGATTGCCCGGATTTGGGTGAACTGGTCATCGATGTAGCTTACGGCGGTAATTTCTATGCGATCATCGATACACAAAAGAATTTTAAAGGGCTGGAGCATTATACAGCAGACAAACTAATTGCCTGGGCCAGGGAATTACGAAAGGATATTAATGCGAAATATGAATTTGTACACCCGGAGGATGCCACGATAGCAGGGTGTTCGCATATTTTGTGGACAGGGGCTGTACTCGATAAGAATTCAACGGCAAGAAACGCTGTTTTTTATGGTGAAAAAGCCATCGATCGTTCCCCTTGCGGAACAGGTACAAGTGCAAGAATGGCGCAATGGTATGCCAAAGGGAAATTGAAGAAGGGAGAGGAGTTTATCCACGAAAGTATCATCGGGAGCAAATTCACCGGGAGGATAGAAGAAGAACTCGTAGTGGCCGGTAAGCCCGCCATCCGTCCTTCTGTGGAAGGATGGGCAAAGATCTATGGGTACAATACGATCTGGATCGATAAGGTTGATGATCCATATGCGTATGGGTTCCAGGTAATATAAGCCCCAACCCCCTAAAGGGGATTTAAGAAAAATCCCTCTATTTGAAATTGATCATGAAGCTGAGAAACCTGTTATTATATAGCACTCCTTATTTTCTTATTCTCTTTGTCGCTTGCGGTTCTAAAGAAAGACCCTCAGTGCCAGGCGATCCTGGAAAAGATCTGCCCGATAGGTTTTTAACTGTGCTCGGCATAGCGCAGGATGCCGGTTACCCGCAGATCGGCTGCACAAAAGAATGTTGTAACGCCTATTGGGAGGGAAAAGAAGAAAAGAAACATGTCACTTGCCTGGCTTTGGTTGACAGGAAAGCAAATCAATACTGGCTGTTTGAAGCGACGCCGGATATAACTGATCAACTACAGACCCTGCAATCCTCGCTCCTGGTAAAAGATGATTATTCACCCGATGGGATCTTTATCACACATGCTCATATTGGCCATTACACGGGGCTGCTGCAACTTGGCCGCGAAGCGATGGGAGCAAAGGACGTCCCTGTCTGGGTGATGCCCCGTATGGATTCATTTTTGCGCAACAATGGTCCCTGGAGTCAATTGGTTACACTTAATAATATAAAATTACAGGCTTTACACGCCGACAGCACAGTGATGCTAAACCAGTCATTGAAAGTGACGCCTGTCATAGTACCACACCGGGATGAATTTTCTGAAACAGTTGGATTTCTTATTGAAAGTGCCAGGAAGAAGATCCTGTTTATTCCCGATATCGATAAATGGGAAAAATGGGGAAAGGACATTCTTGCGGAGGTCGGGAAAGTGGATATGGCTTTTCTCGACGGTACTTTTTACCAGCATGGCGAATTGCCCGGACGGAATATGAGCGAAGTTCCGCATCCTTTCGTGGAAGAGAGTTTGCAAAAGTTTTCAAGCCTATCTTCGGCGGAAAGAGCAAAAATTATTTTTATTCATTTCAATCATACCAATCCATTGCTGAAGAAAGAATCTCCCCAAAAAAATAAGGTGAGAAAAGCTGGATTCAAAGTGGCAGAAGAAGGAATGGTTATTGAATTATAAATTGACGGGTAGTTTATGAAAATAACCATCATCGGCGGCGGGGTCATCGGTCTTTGCTCTGCCTATTATTTGCAAAAAGCCGGGCACGAAGTAACCGTGATCGACCGGGGAGATATCACGGACGGCTGCTCCTTTGGCAATATGGGCTATATCTCTCCTTCACATTTTATCCCGCTGGCTACTCCGGGAATCGTTTCGCAGGGACTGAAATGGATGATGAGTTCTTCTTCTCCTTTTTACATCAAGCCCAGGCTAAACCTGGATCTTATTCGCTGGGGGATGACCTTCTGGAAAAAAGCCACCGCGAAAAACGTGGAAGAGAATGCCCCGCACCTGAATAACCTGTTGCAGCTAAGCCGGCACCTGATGAATGATCTCAAAAAGGAACTGCCGGATTCGTTTGATATGATAGAAAAGGGATGCTGGATGCTCTATAAAACAGCAAAAACAGGCGAACATGAGAAACATCTTGCAGAACAGGCGCATGCATTTGGATTGAAGACGATCTCTTGCACCCCACAGCAGGTACAGGACCATGAGACGGGGGTAGAAGTAAATGTCGCCGGGGGAATTTTGTACCTTGATGATTGTCATCTCAGTTCTGCAAAGCTGATGCGATCTTTATTCAACTACCTGCAGCAGAATAAAGTAAAATTCTGGCTGAACACAGAAGTGACAGGGTTTGAGAAAGCGAATGGTAAAATAACAGCTGTAATAACTGACAAAGGTCTTGTTAACTGTGAGGAGCTGGTCATCGCCAATGGTTCGTGGCTGGGAAATATTTCCAAACTCCTGGGTATAAAAATGCTGATGCAACCGGGTAAAGGCTATAGCATTGTATACAATGATCTTGAAAAGAACCTTCAATATCCTTCCATATTGGTAGATGACCGGACGGCCACGACACCGATCGATAAATGGCTCCGGATCGGCGGTACGATGGAACTGAGCGGGCATAGTGACAATATATTGCCTAAAAGAGTGATGGCAATTTATACTGCTTTTAAAAAATATTATCCCTCGATGAACATTCCGGAACCCGATATAAAAAAAGCATGGTTTGGCTACCGGCCCGTAACACCGGATGGGATGCCTTATATCGGAAGGCATAACCAGTACAGCAATCTTATCTATGCAGGTGGTCATGCCATGCTGGGTGTAAGCGCTGCGGCAGGAACGGGACAATTGGTCAAAGAAATAATTGGAAGGGAAAAGCCATCAATTAGCCTAATTGCATTCGACCCTTCCAGATTCTCCTAAACATTCACCAAATAGAATCATAGGCACATAGGAAGACACACATAGAAGGCCTATGTGAAATCTATGTGAACTATGTGCCCCAGATGAAAGAAGAATGGTAAAAAAATGTTTAAAAATCAGGGAGTTCTTATTTTTACTGTGGGCTTCGTAGCTTTAGACCTCAATCGCTTATGGACTGTACATCTACCCGCTTGCCTTACCGCCAGACCGGAGCTTTCACAAAGATCGCCCTGGACTATATTGACCAGGCGGCAGCCTTAAAACTTTTTTTTACACATCCTCCCAGTATGCAGGGGTTACAAAAAGCCATCGAAGCGAGGAAGAAGTTCCCAACTAACAGGGAGATACTGGTACAGGAATTAAAAAAACAATACGAAGGTGTTGAAACCACTGATCGTGTAAAGGAGAACATTGAATCGCTCTTATCCGCGAATACGTTTAGTGTAACGACGGCCCACCAGAACAATATCTTTACCGGGCCGCTGTATTTTATTTACAAGATCGTTCATGCGATCAAACTGGCCGACCAGTTAAAAATAACCAACCTCACACAAAACTTTGTCCCGGTTTTTTATATCGGCTCCGAAGATGCCGACCTCGAAGAATTGAATCATATCTGGCTGGGGGGTGAAAAACTGGTTTGGGATACCAAACAAACCGGGGCCGTTGGAAGAATGATGGTGGATAAAGGGCTGGTGAAACTGATCGGGAAGATGGCGGGGCAACTGCTGGTATTACCCAATGGCGCAGCGATCATTTCTCAACTGAAAAATTTCTATAAAGAAGGAGTGACATTACAGGATGCCACTTTCCATTTTGTCAATAGTCTTTTTGCCGAATATGGCCTCGTGGTATTGTTGCCGGATAACAAGCCGTTGAAGCAACAGATGATAAAATTGTTTGAGGACGATCTTTTACATCAAACGGCTTCTGGGATCGTGGAGGAGACCGCATCAAAACTCTCGAAAGCCGGGTATAAGGAACAGGCACACCCGAGAGAGATCAATCTCTTTTATCTTTTGGATGATAAAAGAGAGCGTATAGAGAAAAAGAATGATCAATATACAATTCTCAATACTGCATATTCATTTGATAAAGATTCACTGTTAAAAGAATTAAACGATCACCCCGAACGGTTCAGTCCCAATGTGATCCTCCGGGGACTCTACCAGGAAATGATCCTGCCCAATATCGCTTTTATCGGTGGTGGAGGAGAAACGGCCTATTGGTTGCAACTGAAAGACCTGTTTGAACATTACAAGGTTCCTTTTCCGGTGCTGGTCCTGCGCAATTCATTTTTGATCGTAGAAAAGAAATGGCAGGAGAAGATCAGCCATCTTGGTTTTACTGCTGAAGATTTCTTTCTCCCCGAACAGGAATTGATGAATCGCCAGGTCACCAGGGAGAGCAAACATCCAACAAAACTCAACGGGTCACTGACCGAGCTGGAAAAATTATATGAGTCATTTAAAAAACAGGCTTCAGCCGTCGATAATACGCTGGAGAAGCATGTCAATGCATTAAAGGCATCGACAGTTTCCCGGCTGCAAGAGTTGGAAAAGAAAATGCTCCGCGCCGAAAAAAGAAAATTTGCCGACCAGCAGCGACAGGTACACAGCATCAAAGAACAGCTTTTCCCCGGGAATGGGCTGCAGGAGCGCCGGGAGAACCTTTGCTATTTCTATGCGAAATGGGGTACTTCGTTCATCACTAAGCTTTATGAACATTCTTTATCGGTGGAACAGGAGTTTGTAATACTGTCAGAAAAATAAGAAATAAGAAATAAGGAATGAGGAATAAGAAAGTGAAGTGAAAAGTAATAAAGTAGGATCGGTTTAAGTGAGCGACTTTCGGACTTCCGATCTTTCCGTCTTTCAGACTATCTCAAAATTATCCGAACATCATTCTTATCTCTTCCTCAAATAAACATTAAACGTAAATGCATTTCTTTTCAGTGATGAAAGGGCTCTCGAATAGGTAGTAGACGACGCGTTATCCTTAATATCAGAGAATCCGGCCGAATATTGCAGTTCGGGCGAAAGCACTATCCCTGACTTCAGCAAATTGATATCCACACCGATCCCACCGTTACCAAGGAACATGGATTTCTTCACCGGTAGCAGGTTCCTGGAAGTCGCTTCCTGGCTCAGCAAATAGCTAAAGGATGGTCCCAAAGCAATATAGGGCGCGATGTTTTTGGAAGAAAGCCGGATGATCAGGGGCAATGCGACATTTACCAAAGTACCTTTTACCGAAATGGTTTCAATGATCACCTGTCCCCCGGTTGAGCCCCTTGTTTCAAAATCAATATCCGTATTTCCAAAACTGAGCGTCACTGTCGGTCTTATGCTGAGGGTATTACCCAGGCTCACCTGGCTGATTTCACCCAAGTTAAAACCGGCTGCAGTATTGGACGCTACACCAATAAAACCGGAGTTGGCATCACCGGAGTAGGTTGGGTTTGATTGACTCAAACCACCGCCCAGGGTCAATCCAAAACTAACCTTCCTTACCGGTCTTTTGGGCTGGGGTTTATTTTTTGGTGGCTCGTTGTTGCTCATCGCTTTTCTTACCAGGGCGAGGGTTGTCAACGCACAGGCCCAGTTGGGAGCTGTCTTTGTGGCTTTCTCTGCATAATAGAGCGCACTGTCGGTCCTGTTATTTTCGAGGTGTAATAAAGCGAGTTTGTTTTGAATATAAGCACCATTCGGATCGGTCTTTAATGCGGCATAGGCATTTTGGAAAGAAATCGCCGCAGACGCATTGTTACCACTTGCTCTCAGCAGGTACAGTCTTCCGAGTAAGGAATTAGCAAAATCCCCATCAT
>JANMKG010000021.1:0-4626 GCA_031371915.1 Chitinophagaceae bacterium
GAAAAAGCAAAAGCGGCCGAAGCTCCTCCAGCCGCAAACACAATAACAATCAAAAGCCCGATGATCGGTACTTTCTACCGGAAATCATCCCCGGATAAACCCAACCTGGTTGATATTGGGTCGGATGTCGCTCCCGGCAAAGTTGTTTGTATCATCGAGGCGATGAAACTTTTCAATGAAATTGAAAGTGAAGTAAAAGGCAGGATCGTGAAAGTACTGGTGGAAGACGCATCACCCGTGGAGTATGATCAGCCGTTGTTCCTTGTGGAACCTGCTTAATTTGATAATTAGCCAATTTGCTAATGTGCCAATTGAGTACCTGATTGTCGAATTAATTAATTATCGAATTTTCAAATTGACTGCATGTTCAAAAAAATACTAATTGCTAACAGGGGAGAGATCGCACTCCGGGTCATCCGCACGGCAAGAGAGATGGGCATTAAGACGATTGCCGTTTATTCAACTGCCGACCGTGATAGCCTTCATGTAAAATTCGCGGACGAAGCTGTGTGTATCGGTAAACCGCAGAGTTCAGATTCATATCTTAATATCGCTCACCTGATGGCTGCAGCGGAAATCACCAACGCGGATGCTATTCATCCCGGTTATGGTTTCCTGGCAGAGAATGCCAAATTCGCCCAGATATGTAATGATCACGGGATAAAATTTATTGGTCCCACACCGGATATGATCAATTCGATGGGGGATAAGATAACAGCGAAAGAAACAATGATCAAAGCGGGTGTTCCCGTGGTACCCGGCGGAGAAGGTCTTTTGCAAAGTGTAGACGAGGCAAAAGGTCTTGCAAAAGATATGGGATATCCCGTTATCTTAAAGGCAACGGCCGGCGGGGGTGGCAAAGGGATGCGGATCGTTTGGGAGGAAAGTGAAATTGAAAAAGCGTACGATAATGCCAAGGCGGAAGCAGCGGCTTCTTTTAAGAACGACGGGATCTACATGGAGAAATTCGTGGAAGAGCCCCGGCATATCGAGATACAAGTGGCCGGCGACCAGTTCGGAACTGTTTGTCACCTTAGTGAAAGGGATTGTTCGATACAGCGCCGTCACCAGAAACTGGTGGAAGAATCTCCTTCACCGTTTATGACCGATGAACTTCGTTTTAAAATGGGAGAAGCTGCCAAGAAAGCAGCAGGGGCTATTAACTATGAAAGCGTAGGGACAGTCGAATTCCTGGTGGACAAGCACCGCAATTTCTATTTCATGGAAATGAACACGAGGATACAGGTAGAGCATTGTGTGACGGAGGAAGTGATCAATTTCGACCTGATCAAAGAACAAATAAAGATCGCGATGGGAGAAAAGATCTCCGGCGCTGATTATATTCCTTCTAACCATGCGATCGAATGCCGGATCAATGCGGAGGATCCGTATAATGATTTCCGTCCTTCACCGGGGCGTATCACATCACTTAATCAACCCGGTGGTCATGGTGTAAGAGTTGACAGCCATGTGTATGCCGGTTATGTGATCCCTCCTTATTATGATTCAATGATCGGTAAGCTGATCACTGTTGCACAGACAAGACAGGAAGCGATACAAACGATGTACCGTGCACTTAGTGAATATGTGATCGAAGGTGTTAAGACGACTATACCATTCCATTTGCAACTCATGCAGGACGAACGTTTCCGCAGCGGGGATTTCAATACCAAATTCATCGAAGGGTTCCACCTGAAATAAACAATATTCCCGGTACGGGTAGAATTGATCCACCATGGTTATTCCAAATGCTCCAGGTAGGTTTCCGGAGAAAATCTATCCAGGATTATGAATGCAAATTTGAGTAATCAATTACCAGTTCACATTCATTTCCTTCACAGTACTTTCGTTCCCGCTCCGGTCCACAGCCGATACCGCTACTTTTGTAACGACTATCTGTGTCGTTACCTGCCCGGCCGGTTTCTTGATCGTAAAGGTTCTTTCTTTCCCGCTTAGTATCGTATAACTCCAGGCGCCCCCATAAGTATAATAGACCACGTAATGAAAAACATCATTTGGATCGGGATGCTCCCATTGTAAAGAGACTTCTCCTCCCTGCGTCGATATTTTTACAGAAGGGACAGCTGGCGCTTTATCATCCAGCCAGGGGCTTGCAGGAACGAGTGCTTGTTGCTTGTATGGACCATCTTTGATTCCCTTTGTCATGTTGGGATTCTTTGTCAGGGATGAAATACTCCAGTGTACGATTCCCTGGCTTTCCGGGAGCATTCCGCGGCTGATCATTATTTCACTCAGTATCTCATTTACATTTTTGGCACTCGTGTCACCACCTACGCTGATACCGGGCCAGAGATGACGTTTCATCGTATTCTCACCTGCCCACCAGCCCAGCAGTACGGGAAAGCTCTGGCTGATCCTGTTGATCGGCCAATAGAGTTGCGGGGTGAAATAATCGACCCATCCTTTATTCAGCCAGAGTTTCGCATCAGCATATAACTGGTCGTATTGGTCAAAACCTGAAATCGATTCCGGGTAACCCGGGCGCCAGATACCAAAAGGGCTTAATCCAAATTTTACATATGGCTTCGCGGCTTTGATCTCTTTGTACAATCGTTCGATAAAAACATTTACGGCATTCCTGCGCCAGTCACCCCGGGATAAATTTCCACCGCTTGCCTGGTAAGCTCTCCAGCTGGCTGTATCCGGGAAATCAGCATTCCCGTTATAAGAAGGGTAGGGGTAGAAATAATCATCAAAATGAACCCCGTCTATATCGTATCGTTTTACAAGGTCCATTACTACAGCGGCGGAATGATCCTGTGTACCTTGTTGTGCGGGATCAAGCCACCAATAACCTTCTTTCAGGTAGATGGCCAGTTCGGGTCTTTTTTTTACAATGGATTGCTCAGTAATTTCTTTACCATCTTTATGATGCGCCCGGTAGGGGTTTAGCCATACATGTAATTCAATGCCGCGGTCATGTGCCTCTTTGATCCAGAATTCAAGCGGATCATAAAATGGTTCGGGTGCTTTTCCCTGTTGCCCGGTGAGATAATAAGACCAGGGCTCGAGATCACTTTTATACAAAGCGTCACATTGCGGTCTCACCTGTAAGATCACTGCGTTAAAATTATTTGCCGATAAAAAGTCGAGTAATTTAACGGCTTCTGCTTTTTGTTCTTCCACGGGTAACCCCGGTTTGCTGGGCCAGTTGATATTGGCTACAGTCGCTACCCATGCTGCCCGGAACTCTCTCATGGAATGAGGAGCGGCGTTAGTGCCAGCATTATCTGTTGTTTTACCCGCTGACTGTTTTGCGGGAGTGCAGGAGGAAATAACAAGCATCATGCAGAGAACAGCAAAGGGAAGCCGTGTTTTATTTATCATTTTATTTTTATTGACTGTATTTAAAAATAAGATAAAATACAAAGAATCGTTGCCGGTTTCTGCGGCAGTAAGTAGGATGCAAAATAAAACCGCCCCTCTTTTCGAAGGACGGTTTTCAGAATCCGGTCAACTATTATCTTATCTAAGGAAAAGCATCTCCCGGTATTTGGGCAAATACCATTCACGGTCATCGACGAGTATTTCCAGTTTATCAACATTATAACGGAGCTCATCAAAGAACGCGTCTTTTACCTGGCTTTGGTAGGCGATTGCCTTTGTCCGGGTATCACTCATATTATTACAGATCTTCCGGGCCTCGATCATTTTCTCTACGAGGTCACTGGTTTTATTGATATGCTCGGATATTTTTTCCAGGATCTGTTGCTGGTTTATATAACCCGCTTTGGATACTTCCGCATCCTTAAGCCCCTTGATATTGTTTGCCAGCAGGTTCTGGTAGCGGATAGCAGCGGGTAATACATGACTGGTGGCCAGCTCGCCCATAATGCGGCTCTCGATCTGTACCTTCTTGATATATTTTTCCAGTTCTATCTCGTGCCTGGCTTCCAGCTCACTGTGGGTGTAGATATTATTACTCTCGAATAATTTCTTGGCTTTTTCGGTCACCATAGCATCCAGGGCCAGTGGCGTAGTCTTAATATTAGCGAGACCTCTTTTCTCCGCTTCTTTTTCCCAGGCCTGGCTGTAACCATCACCTTCAAACAATACTTTTTCACTCGCCACGATATATTGGCGGATGGTTTGCATGATAGCGATCTCTTTTTTCTCTCCTTTTTCGATCAGTCCATCTACCTCTTTTTTGAATTGTTTCAGCGTGTCTGCCATTATCGAATTCAATACAGTCATAGGATTGGCGCAATTAGCAGAGGAGCCTACTGCACGGAATTCAAATTTGTTACCGGTAAAGGCAAATGGCGAAGTACGGTTCCGGTCCGTATTATCCATCAGCAACTCGGGAATACTTTTGTGGATATCGATCTTCAGTAAGCTTTCATCAGTCTCATCCATTTTTTCTGAAACTCTTTCTTTTACATCCTG
This sequence comes from Chitinophagaceae bacterium, assembly GCA_031371915.1. Lineage (GTDB taxonomy): Bacteria > Bacteroidota > Bacteroidia > Chitinophagales > Chitinophagaceae > JJ008. The sequence goes on from JANMKG010000021.1 coordinate 4,408, forward strand.
TAATACTTTAGAAAGGTATTGCCCGATAAATACCGAAATGATTGCGGGAGGAGCTTCGTTGGCGCCCAGGCGGTGATCATTGGGAGCCGAAGCGATAGAGGCTCTTAAGACATCAGCATAATCATGCACAGCCTTGATGGTATTGACAAAAAAAGTCAGGAACATCAGGTTGGTCTTCGGCGTCTTTCCCGGTGCCAGAAGGTTTACACCTGTATCGGT
>JANMKG010000035.1:0-7791 GCA_031371915.1 Chitinophagaceae bacterium
GATGAAGATCGGGGAGCAGACCATGTACCTCGCCCAGCTGAAAGGCCTGAGCCGTAATGATGCCATGACAAGGATCAAAGCATGGTTTGTGAAATTTGAAATGGAAAGCTGGTGGAACAAAAAAGTAGAGGATCTCTCCAAGGGGATGAGCCAGAAATTGCAATTTGTTACAACGGTACTGCATAACCCCAAACTGATCATACTGGACGAACCTTTCAGCGGGCTTGATCCCGTGAACAGTAATCTTATCAAAGACGAGATCTTCCAGTTGGCGAAGAATGGCTGTACGATCATCTTCAGTACCCACCGTATGGAACAGGTGGAAGAAATATGCGATCATATTGTCCTGGTAAACAAAGGCCGTAAGATACTGGATGGAACTGTCCGGCAGGTGAAACAGGATTTCAAAGAAAATCTATTTAATGTAGGTACTACGGAGATGCCTTCCCTGAATTACGATGCCCCTTTTGAGATCGTGCAAACTAAAATGCATTCTCATATTGTAAGAATTAAAGATGGACGACAGCCCAACGACGTCCTGCAATACCTGCTTTCTAACGGGGCTGCTATTCAATCATTCAACGAGATGTTGCCTTCCCTGAATGATATATTCATTAAACTGGTAGAAGGCACTCCTACCGCCCGGCAATTTCAAAAAATATAATTTCCTTCAAACCAACAAAATAATTTTCCATGCATAAGATCTGGCTCATTATAAAAAGGGAATACCTGACAAGGGTTCGCAAAAGGACCTTTATCATCTCCACCCTGTTGTTTCCCCTCTTGTATATGCTGCTCATTTTTGGGATGGGATATATTGCCAAAGAAAGTGCGCAGAACCTGAAAGTAGCGGTCATTGATTCATCAGGATATTTCAGCAGCGCCCGTATCGACAGGCTGAACAGCGAGGATAAGAGTTCAGTACTCACACTGGTAAAGGACAACCCCGCTGCCATCATCGCCGACCATAAAGCCGCGGGTTTTGACGGGTACATAGTTATTCCGCCGATGAACTGGAAAACGGGGAATAACAACCTGGTCCTTAAATCAAATAAGACCTATGGCACTGCGCCTACAACGGTCATTGCGGGGAAATTAAACAGGGCCTGGGATGAAGTGAAGAATGACAGCCTGCAAATAGATGATGCTAAACAAAAAATACTCATCAGCAGTCATATTGGTCTACGGGCTGTGAATATCAAGGATGAAAAAGCCAATGTAAATACCGCCGAAGGTATCGGCTACGCCTGCGGCTTCCTTATTTATTTTATCCTGCTCGTTTATGGGTCACAGGTAATGATGGGTGTAATGGAAGAAAAGACCAACCGGATAGCCGAGGTAATTGTCTCTTCCGTAAAACCTTTCCAGATGATGCTGGGAAAGATACTCGGGATCGGGATGGTAGCACTTACACAGTTCTTTTTATGGATCGCTTTTGTGGTGATCGTTTATAATGTCGGTAAGTTCTCCGGTGGTGGCGGTATGGCTAACCAATTAGTGGGGAGTATGCAAACGATGTTCTCCAGTGTGAACGTTCCCCTCATATTGTTTTGTTTCGGCTTTTATTTCCTCGCAGGATTCTTCTTCTATTCAGCTTTATACGGAGCCATTGGCAGCGCCGTAAATGAAGATATGCGGGAAGCACAATCACTCAGCTTCCCCATTACCATGCTGGTTATTATTTCCATTGGCCTGATGAGCGCGGCTATCGCCAACCCGACCAGCCCGCTGGCTGTATGGGCCAGTATCATACCTTTTAGTTCCCCGATCGTAATGATGGCAAGGATACCCTTTGGTGTACCCAATACAGTGCCCTGGTGGCAACTCGGTCTTTCGATGGCAGTACTCGTCCTTGGTTTTATATTCACCGTATGGTTTGCCGGTAAGATCTATCGCACAGGTATCCTGATGTATGGCAAGAAGCCCAGCTGGAAGGAAATGATACGATGGGCGTTCAGGAAGAATTGACCAAGGCCATTCGACCTCACCCCCAACTTACATTGTTTATATAACGAAATCTGTTTTCATAACCCCCTCTCCAAGGGAGAGGGGGTTATGATTTGTAAGTTCGTTTTGGAAATCCATGACCATTGGGGGTGAGGTGAGCGGTAGGTTCGGGCTGAGGTTGTTAAAATTTTCTTTATCTCCCACTAACTGTAACTTAATACGAAATCAATCGTATATTTGATACGAAGTATTTCGTTAATCAATAACCCGGCGCTTACCGGGAAACATCTAAAAACCTGAATGTATGAAACCAACAACCCTTACAACCGGACGTTTATTCCTTGTACTCCTTACCGCTGGTCTTACCATCGGGCTTATTTCCTGGGATCATAAACAATCGCCTGACCGTTTCCGGCAGTCCATGAATGACACAACTCCTAAAAAGAAATCAGTCGATAGTGGCAAGAAGATCCGTGACCTGGATGATGTGCTGGACGAACTGGACAATGCTGATAGGAAAGTAGATATGGAAAAAGTCAAACAGGAGATCGCGGAAGCTTTGCAGAAGATTGACATGGATAAGATAAAAATTGAAGTAGAAAAAGCCCTGAAAGAAGTTGATATGGCTAAAATTCAAAAAGAAGTGCAGGAGTCGCTCGCAAAAGTTGATTTTGATAAGGTCAAGACAGAAATGGCGCAGGCGATGAAAGAATTGGATATGGCAAAGATCCAGCAGGAAGTAAAGGAATCACTGTCAAAAGTGAACTGGGATGAGCTGAAGGCGGAAATGGAAAAAGTAAAGAACATTGATAGGAAGAAGCTTGATGAAGAGCTGCAAAAAGCACAGGAAGAAATGAAAAATTTGCAGCCCCAACTGGAAAAAGAGATGGGCAAAGCAAAGGTCGAGATCGAAAAAGCCAAAACAGAGATCAGGGAATTCAAAGGATTTGTGGATGGCCTGGAAAAAGACGGGCTGATCAGCAAAAAAGAAGGTTATACCCTGAAGCACAAAGACGGTGAACTATTTATCAATGGTAAGAAAGCCTCCGAACAAACTTATAGTAAGTACCGGGATTTCCTTGAAAAGCATAAGAAATTCAGCATTGAAAAATCAGATGACAATTTTAATATCGATAAGGACTAATTACCGCGTTAGCCAGACCAGCCATGAAAAACAAAGAGTCCCGCCAGTAGCGGGACTCTTTTGTAAGAAAAAAAACTTTTATTATTTGATCCCCCCGATATTAAAAGGGGAAGGCATTATTTCGTAGTCGCTGTTCTCGATCATCTCGATATTCAGCTGGAAAGCTTCATCAGTCTTGATCACCACTTTTTCCTTAGTGATCTTCCGGAAACCGGCTTTTTCAAATATGAATTTATAAGTGCCGGGCTTTAATTCATCAAAAGCAAAACTGCCCTCATCATCCGTGATCACTGTTTTCTCTTTTTTGGAGACCAGGACAGCGGTAACGCTTACGTCTTTCAATGGTTTTTTAGTCTCTGCATGAATAACAATGCCATTCAGGTCATCTTTTTTTCCATTACCCCGGCCTGGCTCAGGGTCACCGGAGCCTGCTTTAGCGGCGACAAAGCCAAGAAGGCTAATTGCCAGCACCAACATTTTCTTTTTCATAATACTTATTTTGAATGGTTGATAACCCTTCAGCACTTACCCGGTTCTGGTGGCGGATAAAATTAAATCATTTTTATTGGATCGGCCAAACCGCCTGTAAATTCCTTCCATACATTTTTTACGATCTCCCCTGCCGGTAAAATACGATCCAGTAAACTGCTTACCTGGCCTATCTCCAGTTCTCCTTCCGCCAAATCCCCTTCAAACATTCCCTTTTTCGCTCTTGCTCTCCCCAGTAAAGCGTTCAGTTCCTCTACGGAAGCTCCCCGCTGCTCTGCTTCCTGTACCTGCCGGAAAAACTCGTTCTTTACCAGGCGAACGGGTGTCAATTGTTTAAGGGTAAGTTGGGTATCTCCTTCCTGTGATCCTATCACCCTATTTTTAAAATTACTGTGCGATGAAGCTTCTTCACTCGCCACAAAACGACTTCCCATTTGCACGCCTTCGGCTCCCAACACCATAGCTGCCAGCATTTGTCGTCCATCTGCAATACCCCCGGCCGCGATCACCGGGATACTTACCGCCTTTACTACTGCCGGAACCAGGACCATCGTGGTTGTCTCTTCCCGGCCATTATGCCCCCCTGCTTCAAATCCTTCCGCCACCACTGCATCACATCCTGCTTCCTCGGATTTCTTCGCGAATTTTGAAGAACTTACCACGTGCACAACACTGATGCCTCGTTCTTTTAAAATACCTGTCCATGTTTTCGGGTTGCCGGCTGATGTAAAAACGATCTTTACTTCTTCTTCCAGGACCACCTGGATATGTTTGTCAATACCAGGGTACAGGAGAGGTATGTTTACACCAAAGGGACGGGAAGTAGCCAACCGGCATTTACGGATATGTTCTCTAAAGACATCAGGATACATCGATCCGCTGCCTATGATCCCCAATCCTCCAGCATTGCTGACCGCGCTGGCAAGCCGCCAGCCACTTGTCCAGATCATTCCAGCTTGTATAATGGGATAATCGATGCCGAAAAGTTGGGTGATGCGGTTAGAGAAAGACATCAGGTTTAGGTTTGAGGTTTGAGGTTTGAGGTTTGAGGTTTGAGGTTTCCTACAGCGGTAAAATTCAAAAAAGCTAAGGAATTTCCTTCTTTCAGTAACCAGCAACCAGTTACCAGTAACCAGTAACCAGCAACCAGTACCTATCCCAAATCAATACTCGTATTGTCCCCGATATTCAATGATCGTGTTTCACCACGCAGATGGGTATCACTCCCGATCACGGAATCATCCAGTACAATATCAAAAAGGTTGGAGAAAGAACCGATAATAGAATCCTTCACAATGGAATAATCGATGACCGTATTCTCACCGATGGATACATTCGGGCCGATGATGGAATTCTTAATTACACAGTTAGCCCCGATACTCACGGGTGCTATGATCACCGTATTCTCAAATTGCCCGGCATCTGTTTTGGCAGCAAATTTTTTCAGAAGCGTGGCGTTGGATTCAAGCAAGGTTTCCTTACGACCGCAATCAAACCAGTTCTCGACCTTGAAAGATTTGAATTTAGCGCCCATTTGTATCATACATTCCAGCGCGTCGGTGAGGCTGTATTCACCATGACTGCGAAGTCCCTGGCGGATATTATTTTCCAGGCACTGGAACATCTGTTCTGTTTCTTTCAGTTTATAAACCCCCACGAGGGCCATATTTGATTTTGGTATCTGTGGCTTCTCCACTACCCGGCTGATATATCCATCCTCCTCGATCTCTGCCACGCCAAAATCCCTGGGGTCATCCACTTTTCTTACCCCGATCATCGAACAGGGGCTGTTCACCACTTCCTGTATATCGTATTCACAGATCGTATCCCCAAGCACCACAAAGACCTCGTCGTGGTTCACAATATTCCGGGTCAGCCGGATGGCATGACCCACTCCCTGGCGGTCTGTCTGCTGTACATAATGCGTGGTAATATCAGGGTGTTTGGTCTTTACATAGTCCCTGATCTTATCTCCCAGGTAACCGACGATAAAAATGAACTCAGTGACCCCGGCTTCACGCAACTGGTCAATGATTATACTGAGAACCGTCTTTCCTGCAAGAGGTATAAGTGCCTTAGGCTGCGTGTAACTATGTGGGCGCAGCTTTGTGCCTGCACCGGCTACTGGTATAATAGCTTTCATTTATGAACCATACTGGTTTGGTAACTAATCAAAAGCCAACGAAAGTAAGACATTTGAAATAAACAAAAATCCGGTCCTTAAAACCCAACACATTGACGGCTAACTTACTTTTGCAGGGATTATCCTAAGCGAAGCTAAAGGAAACTCTTCCTCATTCTGTAATTCTATTGAGCAACGACGAAATACCAACTAATGCAAAAAGACAAACTTGTTTTTGACCTGATCAACAAGGAACTGGAACGCCAGCGTAATGGTATCGAGCTGATCGCTTCGGAAAATTTTACTTCGCTGGAGGTAATGCAGGCCATGGGTACTGTTCCCACCAACAAATACGCGGAAGGCTATCCCGGCAAACGTTATTATGGTGGTTGCGAAGTGGTGGACGAGATCGAGACGCTTGCCATTGAAAGGCTGAAAAAGATATTCAACGCCAGCTGGGCCAATGTGCAGCCGCATAGCGGGGCGCAGGCGAATGGCGCGGTGTTTCTTGCCGTGATGAAACCGGGTGAAAAATTTTTGGGACTTGACCTCAGCATGGGTGGCCATCTTACCCATGGAAGTCCAGCCAATTTCAGCGGGAAAACCTACCAGGCCATTCATTATGGCGTTACCCGGGAAGGTATCGTTGACTATGACCAACTCGAATCAAAGGCCCGTGCAGAAAAACCCAAGATGATCATCTGTGGGGCATCCGCCTACAGCCGTGACTGGGATTATCAACGTATCCGTGCTATTGCTGATGAAGTAGGCGCCGTTGTCTTCGCGGATATAGCACACCCGGCTGGATTGATCGCCAGCAATCTTCTCAACGATCCTTTTGATCATTGTCATATCGTTACCAGCACAACACATAAAACATTGCGCGGACCCCGCGGTGGTATCATCATGCTACGTCATGATTTTGAAAATCCCTGGGGATTGAAAGATCCAAAAGGAAACCTGCGGATGATGAGTTCGTTGCTTGACCTGGCGGTGTTTCCGGGTACACAGGGTGGTCCGCTGGAACATGTGATCGCTGCCAAAGCAGTGTCTTTTGGAGAGATCCTGTCTCCCGGTTTTAAAGAATATGGCCAGCAGGTGATCGCCAACGCGCAGGCGATGGCCAAAGCATTCGTGTCAAGAGGTTACCAGCTTATCAGTAATGGGACCGATAACCATCTTATGCTGATCGATCTCCGGAATAAAGAACTTACCGGGAAAAAAGCCCAGGAGACCCTGGACAGGGCGCATATCACGCTCAACAAAAACGCGGTACCTTTTGATGATAAATCGCCATTTGTTACCTCTGGTATCCGCGTCGGTGTTCCTGCCGTCACTACCCGGGGAATGAAAGAGACACATATGGAGACGATCGTATCCCTGATCGATAAAGTGCTGATGAATACTGGTGATGATACACTGATCGCTTCCGTGGAAACAGAAGTAAAAGAATTTATGCAACAATTCCCCCTTTATCCTGAATTGGGATAACGGGATTTGACGAACTTTAGTTTATAAAATTTATTGTATGATCCAACGCCGGCAAACTCTCTGGCTCCTGTTATCAACCGCCGCTGCCATCCTCACCTTTATGTTCCCTTTTGTGACCGGCAAGGAAATGTTGAAAACAAATATACTTGGAGATAAAGTAGTGGATGCGGGAAGTAATTTCTTCCTGCTTATTGTTACCGGCGCTTCGCTTATCCTTTCTGCTGTTACTATATTTCTTTTTAAGGAAAGGAAACAGCAGATGCAATTATGTCTTCTTGGAGTTTTATTCTCCGTGGTCATCATCGTTCTTTACATCTTACAGATGAATAAGCTTATTAAACCGGTACTGGCACTTTTCTGTGTTCTTCCTTTTTTGATCCTCATTGGATATTATATGGCCTACCGTGATATCCGTAAGGATGAAAGATTGGTAAAATCGCTGGATAAGCTGAGATAATATCAAGGAGTGCTAACTAGAAGCTATCTCAAAAGTCCCAAGCTTCAACACAGAGATACAGAGGTTTTGAGTTTCACAGAGAAATTAAACGGGAAATTAGCACTCTGTGATTCTCTGTTTCTCTGAATCTCTGTGTTGGAG
>JANMKG010000081.1:0-4278 GCA_031371915.1 Chitinophagaceae bacterium
AAAAAAATAGGATTTATCAAAGGACCCGATACGATCACACATTCGAAACAACGTTTGACCGGGTTCCAGGAAGGACTGAAAAAACATAAGATAAAACCTGATCCTGCATTTGTCGTGGCCACCGATCTTAGCAAAAGTAAAACCGAAGATGCCATGCATAAATTGATCGCACTGAAAAACCGGCCTACAGCCATCATAGCTTTTAATGATTATGTGGCGCTGGATGCGATCCGGTATGCACGCGACCAGGGAATAAAGATCAACAAGGATATCTCCTTTGTCAGTTATGCTAATCTTCCCATCACCAGTTATATGGATAACCCGCCAGTGGCATCCGTCGAACAATTCCCTTACCTGCAGGCGGAGAAAGCGACAGATATATTATTACGCCTGATCAGGTCAAAAGGTGTAACGGATGATATCCCCAAAAAAATACTGCTGGAAAGTAAAGTGGTAGTGAATACAAAGAATCACAGTTAAAAAAATAAAGCCCACCTGCTCTAAAGCTCGGTGGGCATACGCGGAGAGAGAGGGATTCGAACCCCCGGACCTTTTGGGTCAACGGTTTTCAAGACCGCCGCATTAGACCGCTCTGCCATCTCTCCGGCGCAAAAATACGTCCCCAGCGATTTCGAGCCAAACTTTACTAGTGCAGATAATATTGAAATTTGAAATTTTCCTTGCAATGAGACAAATGCTGACTTAAAGTAAATGAATAGGTAACCACTTATCATGGTATTTCTTTGTCTTAGCGTCTTTGCGGTAAAATTTCTGCCAAATGAGATACAGCTCTCGTGTATCAGTTAACTTCGCTTCAAATCATTTGGGTGAAGCATCTCAAAGCCCTCAATAAATATTTCTGGAAATACCGTATCCGGCTCAGCATCGGTGTGCTGTTTGTTTTTTTGTCCAATTATTTTAATGTCCTTTCCCCGCAGGTAACCGGTTTTGTGATTGATTTTGTCCAGCGGTCACTGGCCCTTCCCGGTTATAAAGCACCAACCCGCCAGCCGAATTATGATATCCTGGTCGACAAATTCATTCACAGCGTGGGCGGGCATGATTATTCGGTAGGAAAAGTAGTGGCCTTGTGCGGGATCACCATATTGATACTGGCCCTGCTCCGGGGTTTCTTTCTTTTCCTCATGCGGCAAACCATTATCGTAATGAGCCGGCATATTGAATACGACCAGAAGAATGAAATATATGGTCATTACCAGCAACTCGATACCGCTTTTTATAAGGTGCACAATACAGGCGACCTGATGAACCGGATCGCGGAAGATGTAAGCCGCGTAAGAATGTTCACCGGCCCCGCGATCATGTACCTTGCCAACCTCGTGGCGATCATTTCGCTCAGCGTTTTCTTTATGCTGAAAAGAGATCCCGAACTTACGCTCTATGTATTATTACCCCTGCCCATCCTTGCCATCACTATTTATTTTATCAATAATACCATCAACCGGAAAAGTGAACAGATACAGGAATCCCTGTCGGAGTTAACGACGAATGCGCAGGAATCCTATTCCGGCATTCGGGTGATCAAATCATTTGTCCAGGAAAAAGCGATGCTTGGATTTTTTACCTGTAACAGTGAAGCGTATAAAAAAAACGCGATGGGTCTTGCCAAAGTGGAAGCTATTTATTTTCCTTCGATCACGTTACTGATCGGGCTCAGTACTTTATTTACGATCATGATCGGGGGATTGCATCATATCGCCAACCCGGGCAAGACCAACCTCGCTACCATTATCGAGTTCGTGATGTATGTGAACATGCTTACGTTCCCCGTCAGTGCGATAGGGCTTACCGCCAGTATGATACAGCGGGCGGCGGCTTCGCAAAAAAGGATCAATGAATTCCTGCAGACAAAGCCCGCCATCGCGGATCCACCCGCAGCGATCAACCTGCCGCTGAAAGGACATATAGAATTCAGTCATGTAAATTTCACTTACCCTCATACAGGTATCCGCGCATTGAAAGATTTTACCCTGCAGATAAGGGAAGGGGAGAAAGTAGCCATTGTAGGAAGGACCGGCAGTGGTAAATCAACCGTTGCGCAGCTATTATTACGGATGTATGATGTAAGCGACGGTTCGATCGAACTGGATGGGAGAAATATAAAAGATATAGGTCTGCAAACATTGCGGGAGCAGATCAGCTATACGCCGCAGGATGTATTTTTATTCAGCGAGACCGTGGAGAATAATATTCGCTTTGGTTTACAAGTGGCCGGGAAGGAGGAAGTGGTGGCCGCCGCGGAGAAAGCAAGCGTTGATAAGGAGATAGCCGGGTTTTCCGAACAATACAATACTATGATCGGGGAGAGGGGGGTAACACTTAGCGGCGGGCAAAAACAAAGGATATCTATCGCAAGGGCCCTTATAAAAAAACCGGGTCTCGTTATTTTTGATGATTGTTTAAGCGCCGTGGATTCCAGGACCGAAAAAGAGATCATTGGCAACCTGGATGAATACCTGCGGGACAAAACGGCGATCATCATCACCCATCGTATTTTTTCGCTGTTCAGTTTTGACAAGATTATTGTCCTCGAGGATGGGATGATCGTTGAGCAGGGCACCCACGAGCACCTTTTAGCTATCCCGAATGGGTATTATGCTGGTTTATATGCCCGCCAGCAGCAGGGGGAGGGTGAGGGGGCGCTTTAATGCACAGGCGGGAGGGGGCGTAGCTTAATAGGTTTGGCTGTTTCAAAAACATCTCTATATTTGTGACTTGCAAAACCAAAGCAATTCCTTAACTGCTAAAAACTTATACCAGTGGCGTACGAGAATAATGACAAGAAAATGGAGAGCATCTACAGTAAGCGCATACGCGCCGGAAAAAGAAGGACCTACTTCTTTGATGTAAGAGCTACCCGCGGTAATGATTATTACCTCACCATTACAGAAAGCCGTAAAAGATTTGATGACAACGGGTATGACAGGCATAAGATCTTCCTGTACAAAGAGGATTTCAACAAATTTATCAAGGCGTTAGGCGAGGCGGTCGACTATGTAAAAACCGAGTTGATGCCTGATTTCGATTTTGATGCCTTTAATCATGATGAAACTGCTGAAGAGGGCATGCAGCAGGAGATCGTCCACACTGCTGAGGCAGAACCCGTGGTATCCACAGAGGTGGAAAAAACGGTAGAAACCGGTCCAGTGGCTGAAACCGGCGATGTCCAGGCAGCCACCAACCAGGAAGAAGTGGATAAATGGTAAATGGGCAATTTATTTTTTTATTGATATTCCAAAAAAAATTATCTTACGTCCCGGTTTCCGGACATTACCTGTATTACAGGTAACAACAATCACTTAAAATATCTATTATGCAACCAAAATTTACGCAACGAAGTTTAGGGCATTTATGTAGAAAAATCATGGCGCTAGCTTTGATTTTTTCTGTGTCGACCCAATTCTCTTTTGGGCAACAGAACCAGGCGCGAAATCCTAATACGCTAAGTCTTTTTGAAAAGCAAAAAGCGGATCAACAAAGCAAGGTTTTGCCACAGCGCCAGAACGTTAAGGCAAACAGCAAAGCCGATAATGATGCAGGTTTACCAAACAGGGTAAAAACCCAGCTGGCGAATAATCCCCAGGCTGTTTGTACCACCTGGACAAGTTCGGTTGGTCCCGCTGATGCCGCAATGACTGCAAGGGCTAACAGGGATGGGGTCAATAAGACTTGTGCTGCCCCTGCTACTTGTACCAATGCGCCTTTAGCAGGTGCTTTCAACTACAAAATTTACACATGGACAAACCCGATCGCGGCTACTCAATGTGTTACTGTTGACTTTTCTATACCCACAGCGAACCCCAACTTTAGTTTCGTAGGTGTTTATAGTGCTGCTCCTAATATTAATGCACTTTGTACCAACTGGATCAGTGATGCGGGATCAAGTGCGCAGATAGGTGTACCCATTCAGTTTTCATTTACCGCGCCAGCGAGTGGTACGGTCAGTTTTTTAGTTACTACTACAACCGCTGGCCAATCTGCAGACTTCAGTATCGCACTTAGTGCTACACAGTGCACAGCAGGCCCGCCGCCTCCGCCTCCACCATGTAGCTTTACTGCCGCGACAGTGTACCCCATTCCTATTTTGGACCAGGCAGCAGCAACTGTTGGTACAAATCTTTACAGCTTTGCGGGTGTTAGCAATAACGCGGTTATAGCCAACTCTTATAAATTTGACGGAACTACCTGGACCCCGATTGCAGCTTACCCAGTTGCAGAAGAGTGGCCAGCAGCTGCCAGCAACGGAACAGATGTTTA
>JANMKG010000092.1:0-5301 GCA_031371915.1 Chitinophagaceae bacterium
ACCAAGAACTGGATCGTGAATACACTGGTGAAAGGATGGTCAGCGCATCGCGGTAAAATGGAATTCCCGAAAAAGTCTTTTAATGAGTTATGGAAAGAAAAGAACGGTAAATAAGTAGATAAGTATATAAAGTATATACTCCTTCTCTGTTTACCTGAGCACTTTATATACTCTATATATTTATCTGCTTCTGAACACACACACATGCTCGTTTACAGTCCCCTCATACCAGCACGGCTTCGTTATGTCTGCGGTTTTATTGGAAAAGAACTGACGGGTACACCATTTGAACTTACAGATAATAAGGAAATATTCCGGGAAACTTCCGGGGCAAAGATCAATTATAGTCCGGACCCGGTCGGGAATAATGAATGCTGGCTGCGGCCGCATTCCTTGTTATTCGAAACTGGAATAAAAGAGCAGGCGGTCGGGGTTTTTGAGCCTGATGGTCATAAAGCATTCTTCCCGGTCGAAGGCGATCTTTCTTTTGATATTTTTGCAGCGATTTTTTACTTGTTGAGCCGTTATGAAGAATATCTTCCTCATCAAAAAGACGCATATGGAAGGTATGATCATAAAAACTCCCTCGCTTTCAGGGAAAACTTTCTTGATAAGCCTTTAATAAATGACTGGCTGCAGGCATTTAAAAAAAAATTAATTGATAAATTTCCCTCATTCACTCCTCACCATTCACCATTCACATTCCTGCCTACCTACGACATCGATGAAGCATATGCCTATAAATATAAATCATGGGTGCGAAGAGCAGGCGCTTCTGCAAGAGATTTGCTCAAAGGAAATTGGAAGGAGTATTCGCTGCGAAGAAAGGTCCTTGCCAATAAGGCGCCGGACCCTTTTGATTCCTATGACTGGCTGGATGACCTGCATGAGGGATCCGGGCTCTATCCGCGTTATTTTTTTCTTACGGCACACAAGACGGGTAAATACGATAAGAATATTTTAACCGGGGAAGCCGCCTGGCAAGCGCTTGCACGGAAACATGCCGATAAATATACTATCGGTATTCACCCTTCCTGGCAAAGCGGGGATGATCCTTCTCTTTTAAAAAAGGAAATAGCAATTCTGGGAAAAACGACAGGCCAGGCAATTACCTCTTCCCGTCAACATTTTATCCGGTTTCATTTACCCGTAACATTCCGGCAATTGACCGATGCTGGCATCAGGGAAGATTTTTCCATGGGTTATGGAAGTATCAATGGTTTCAGGGCTTCTGTTGCTTCTCCATTTTACTGGTATGATCTCGAAAGAGAGACCACGACAGACCTGCTGCTCTATCCTTTCTGCTACATGGAAGCCAATTCTTTCTTTGAACAAAAATTTACTTCACAACAAGCCTTGGATGAAATGCGCCGTTATTACCAGGAGGTCAAAAAAGTAAATGGAACATTTATCAGCATCTGGCATAATACTTTCCTCGGAACCGCAACTCTTTTTTCTGGGTGGAGAGAAATATATGAGCAGTTCATAAAAGGAGTTACAGGTCAGACGGAGATTGTCAGACCAGGTTAAACCCCTTCCGTTTCTGGCTGCTCAGGTGGTGGGATGGCTTTAAAAGCCTTGTTGACAAGATAAACCCCCGCCAATGTTACCAAACCGCCTACCGTAATAAAAGGAGTTATTTTTTCGCTGAATACGATCCAGCCGCAGAGGACCGCGACGATCGGGTTAATATAAGCATAGATAGAAGCCTGTTCTGTCGGCAGGTTCTGCAGTGCATACAAATAACAAATGAAAGCGATCAATGAACCGAATAAGATAAGATATGCAATCGCGGCCCAGGATTGCCACGGGATCGCTGTAAAAGGGATCGCCGTTCCGTTAATATGCGTGAAGGAGAAAAGACAGACACCGGAGATCAGCATCTGTAAACCCAGGCTGAAATAAGGATTGAAATGAAGCGCCTGTTTTTTTGTATACAAAGTGGCACAGGCCCATGTCCACGTGGCGATCACGGAAAATAAAATGCCTAACTGGAAGCGGGGATCGAGGAAATCAGACAAGTGATCATAAAAAATAATACAGACGCCGCCAAAACCAAGCAAGAGACCGAGGGTGGCTTTGACCGGCATTTTTTCTTTCGAGGTGAAAAAGCCGATCACCACGATCCATAAAGGGAAAATGGCGCCAATGATGGCTCCCAAACCGGCAGATATATTATAATGCAAGGCGAGGGTACTAAGACCGTTGCTGATCATAAAATTCAAAAAACTTAAGATCAGGATCGGTATCCATTCCTTTCCTCTTGGAAGCGGGACTTTTTTATAAAGAAAAAAACCAACATATAGCAGTCCCGCAATAAACTGCCGGATACTCGCCATTTGAAGAGCGGGCATTCTTTTCACCCCTTCCTTCGAAGCTATCCAGGTCGTTCCCCATAAGATACAAACCAGGGCCAGGGCAAACAGGGCCTTTGCTCTTGTCCCTTTCTTCCGTATAGTAAGCGGGTTAAGTACTGCCAGCTTCCTTAAAGAATCAGCAGAGGATTGAAGGATCGTTTTATGGAAATCAAAAAGGTTCATGGCCGCTGAGGCTGTCTCAAAAAGTTGTCAGCCTGAGTTTATGGAAGGCTATCAATTTGATAGTCAATATTTCGTCCCGCCCGAGGCGGGATCAATATGACAATCAAATTGATTTTAGCGACAACCTCAATAAGTTTTAATTTTAAAAAATTTCTTCTTCAATTTTTTTTACACTAGTGTTTAAAATGTCTCATCCCTGTTATTACCATCGCCAGCCCGTTGGTCTTACAATATTCAATCGAGTCATTATCCCGTATAGAGCCACCGGGTTGAATGAAAGCGCTGATCCCTGCTGCATGTCCCAGTTTCACACAATCATTAAAAGGGAAAAAAGCATCACTGGCCATGACAGCACCGTTGAGATCAAAACCGAATTGTCTTGATTTTTCCAGCGCCTGCCGGAGTGAATCGATCCTGCTGGTCTGGCCGCAACCCTTACCGATGAGCTGTTTATTCTTTACCATTGCGATCGCATTTGATTTTAAATGTTTGCAGATCAGGTTGGCGAATACAAGGTCTTCTTTTTCTGACACAGTGGTTTCTCTTCCGCCTGATTCTTTCCATTCAGCATAATTGCCTTCATCCGGACCCTGTGCCAACACACCATTTAGAAGAGACCTGTACATCCCGGGCTTCTCTTTTTTGTCCTGTGGCTTTTGTTTTAATAATATCCTGTTCTTTTTCGATCTCAATACCGTCAAAGCATCTTCGTCAAAGGCAGGCGCGATCAATACCTCGAAGAAGATCTCATTGATCGCCTCCGCTGTAGCCTTATCGATTGTTCCGTTGCAAACGAGTACGCCGCCAAAAGCGCTTTCCGGATCTCCCGCAAGTGCAGCCTCCCAGCTTTCTTTTACGGAAGCTCTTTGTGCCGCACCGCAAACATTGGTATGTTTAATGATCGCGAAAAAAGCCTCCCCAAACCCCTCCGTAGGAGGGGCCTTAGACTCCGATACCGGTAATGATTTATACGTCTTTGAAGACTCTGAGAACCCCCCGGCGGGGGGCAGGGGGGCTATTCCTGCGGAGGGGTTTGGGGAGGCCACCCCAATCAACTGAATAGCCGCATCCACATCCACCAGGTTGTTGTACGAAAGTTCTTTGCCGTTGAGCTGATCGAATAATTGATCAAGATCGCCGTAGAAGATGCCGGATTGGTGTGGGTTCTCCCCATACCGCATAGCTTTAGGGTTGGTAACGGACTCCAAAAAATACAAAGATGCTGAAGGATTAAAGTAGTTGGCGATCGCTACATCATAATGAGCCACTACTTCAAAGGCTTTGGCAGCAAAATCCTTTCGTTGGGCTAAACTTGTTTCTCCTTTTTGTTCTTTCAGCAAAGTTTCCAGTGCGGCATAATCTTTTTTAGCAGCGATCACTACCACGTCATTGAAATTCTTGGCGGCACCGCGGATCATCGAAGGTCCGCCGATATCGATTTTTTCGATGATCGCTTTTTCCTCATTGGTAGAAGCTACGGTCTCTTCGAAAGGGTAAAGATCAACGATCACCAGGTCAATTTCCGGGATATTGTATTGCTTCATCTCTTGTACATGTGTTGCATCATCCCGCTTTCCCAGTATTCCTCCAAAGACCGACGGATGCAATGTCTTTACCCTTCCTCCCAGTATCGAAGGATAGGTAGTGAGTTCTTCTACCGGGATCACTTTTACACCCAGTTTTTCGATAAATGTTTGCGTGCCGCCGGTTGAATATATTATTACGCCCTGTTCGGCTAATAACCTTACAATAGTCTCCAGCCCATCCTTATAAAAAACCGAGAGGAGGGCAGATTGAATCTTTTTGTTCATAAAATGATTGGGTTGAAAGGCAGGCAATCGTGCATCCGTCATCACTAAAGCTATGACGGACAAGGTCGCAAAGGTAAGTTACCGGGTGTTCATCACAAAAGCTCCCGCTGTACTTACATCATGCCAGGGTATCCCCAGCGAGTCACAATCTTTTTTCCAGTAACCGGCTTTCCAGGCAGGCACAGAAGCATCAAAGACCACTTGTTTGATATCCAGCGAAGCGGCTATTTTTTCCAGGTATAGTTTCGGATTTTTGGAAATAACCAGCAGGTCGATGACAGGTTTTTCCGGGCGGGGGTCAAAGTAAACGGGTTTGTCAATTAATAAAATATGTTTACCCCGGTAATCCAGGTAGCAATCATCCCGATACAGGCATTCCAGTTTTTCCTTTTGTTGAACCCGGTACAAGGTCCTGGAAGGCTTCAAATAAAAATTCCGCGCAAAATCATCTGTCAGTAAACTGCTGTCACCGGTAAAATAATATTTTCTTCCATCGATGATATCGATCGCTTTTTTTTGGGAAACATTGTAGACGACGAATTTTACCTGTTGACTACTTTCAATGAATGACCAGGAGCGCAGGGCAGCGAATCCTGCCAGGGCACACAATCCCCATTTCAAACCGCTGGCCGATCTTTCCATCAGCCAGTAACTGGCGCCAACGATAAAAAGCAGGAGGAGGATAGCCTGTAAAATAGTTACCTGTAAGCCATCCCATAAGGAGAACTTTATGGACTCAATATTTTCAATATAAGTATTCATGAGTTGAATTAGCCAGGTAACCAGTTTGCCCACGAGGAAAGCCGCTGAAGGGATAAAGGATATAACACAAAGCAGGATCTCTCCCAGCAAGATCAAACTTGACAACGGAACAGCCAGGAAATTGGTGAAGAGAAAGAGGATGGGGAACTGGTGAAAATGGTAAATGCTCAGCGGGACCGTCAGTATTT
>JANMKG010000102.1:0-47130 GCA_031371915.1 Chitinophagaceae bacterium
ATATGAGCAGCCTCTATTTTCCCGATGAGCTTTCACAATTATTTTTACAACCTCCCGGTCACCTCTCTTCCAATTTCGATCACCAGCTCCAGCCGGAATACAACGATGACCTGAGCTATATGATGGGGATCGATTACCAGACCTATATGCTGGATGATATCCTCCAAAAGGTAGACAGGGCTTCCATGACCGTGAGCCTGGAAGGAAGAGAACCTTTCCTTGACCAGCATATCATTGAATTTGCTGCGCGGTTACCTTCAGCATATAAGATAAAGGATGGTGTTAAAAAGTATATCCTCAGGCAGATCGTGCATAAATATGTACCGCAGAAAATGATGGAACGCCCCAAAATGGGTTTTGGGATTCCCATTGCGGCCTGGCTTAAAAACGAATTAAAACATTTTGTCGAGGAGACAACTGATCCTTCTTTCCTGGAAAAACAGGGTTTATTCAATAAAGAGGAAGTTAAAAAGCTGTGTACTGAGTTTTATAATGGCAAAGAACAACTCCACACTAAAATATGGTACCTGCTGATGTTTCAGTTGTGGTATAAAAAGTGGATGGAATAACGTCGATGGACCATGGTCGATCATCCATGGTCCATTGACCATCGAAAAAATCCAGGAAATGAAAAAAGTCCTATACATATCCTATGATGGCATGACGGATCCGCTGGGCCAGTCGCAGGTGCTCCCTTACCTCGAGGGCTTGTCCAAAGTGGGTTACCGGTTCACCTTACTTAGTTTTGAAAAGAAAGAAGCTTTCAAAAAGTTTGGTACCCTGATCCGGGAGAAATGCGCTGCAGCAAATATTGAATGGGTGCCACTCGTCTTTCACACCCGCCCCCCTGTACTGGCGAAAATTGCAGACAAGTATAAACTTTTTAAAACAGCCCAAAAATTACACCGGGAAAAGCAATTTGACCTTACGCATTGCCGTAGTTATATTGCCGCCGAACTTGGCTTATTCCTTAAAAAGAAATATGGTGTAAAATTTATTTTTGATATGCGCGGTTTCTGGGCGGATGAAAAAGCGGAAACGGGGCACTGGAACCAGCAAAAATGGATGTATCGTAAAATCTACCGGCGGTATAAAAACCTGGAACGTGAATTTGTCCGTGAGGCTGACCATATCATTTCATTAACGGAAGCTGGGAAAAAAGAACTGGGCAGGCTTTACGACGGCCTGTTTGGGGCGACCGGGGTTACCGTGGAAAAAAAATGCATGGTCATACCCTGCTGTGCCGATCTTGCCCATTTTGATTTTAACCGGGTCACGAAGGAACAAACCCTGGAATATAAAAAGAAGTTGCAGATCGACCCTTCAGTTCCTGTTCTTTCGTATAGCGGCTCCCTGGGTGACTGGTACATGTTGGATGAAATGCTCCAGTTCTTCCAGGCATTCCGGAAGAAACACCCCGGGGCGATCTTCCTGGTACTAAGCCGGGAGCTGCCGCGCTTAAAAGATGCGATGGAAAGAAATAATATTGACAGCAGTACCGTTGTAACCGGCTTTTCTTCCTACCAGGAGTTGCCACTCTATCTAAGTGTTATTGATTTTTCTGTTTTTTTAATAAAACCTATTTACAGTAAAATAGCTTCGTCACCCACCAAGCATGCAGAACTGATGGGAATGGGTATTCCTGTTTTTTGTAATGATATCGGGGATACGGGTTATTTCCTCCGTCATTACCCGCTAGGGGAATTAATCACCACGATCGGAGAGGATTTCCCGGCAGCGCTGGAAAGGGTGGAGAGGAAAGTTCTGGACAAAGAGAAAATACGCGAAGTGGCCCGGCAATATTTTGGGCTGCCAGTTGGGGTACAACGATATAAAGCTGTTTATGACGCTTTATTAAGCCCGGGGATCTCCAACTAAAATTTGTAGCGGCGGGAATGGAACAGGCAGGGAAAAAAGTTAAACCTACTTCGGTATATATTTTAGCACCAGCACCATTGGGTATATCGCCTGGTCAGCGGTTCAGGTTTGAACATTACCTTCCCTGGTTAAAGGAAAATAATATTAATATCCATATCAGCAGTTTTTTAAAACAGGCAGGATGGAAGGTTTTATATACACGCGGAAACAGTGCCAGGAAAACCTGGTACGTACTGGGTGGTTTTATTAAACGGGTTGCAGATCTCTTCAAGCTGGGAAAATATTCTTTTGTTTTTATATACCGGGAAGCGGCGCCGCTGGGCCCACCCGTTTTTGAATGGATCATTGCCAAAATACTCAGGAAAAAAATAATCTACGATTTTGATGATGCCATATGGATCCCGGCAGTGTCTGAATATAACAAAAAGGCTTTTTGGTTGAAGAGTTTTGGAAAAGTAGCAAAAATATGCCGCTGGTCTTACAGGGTTTCAGTGGGTAATCATTACCTGGAGCAGTTCGCCAAAAAAAAGAACCCCAATGTTGTTGTGGTTCCTACAGTGGTAGATACCCGCACCATACATAATAAACTACAGGACCAGCAGGCAGGTAAACCGGCGATCGGGTGGACCGGCACCTTCAGTACGTTGACTTATATGGATATAGTATTCCCGGTGCTGAAAGAATTGCAGGAAACCCATGACTTTACTTTTATCGTTATTGCAGACAAAGACCCGCAACTCCCGTTAAAAAATTACCGGTTTATCAGGTGGAACAAAGACACCGAAGCCGAAGACCTCTTGCATTTTCATATCGGTTTAATGCCCTTGTATGACGATGAGCTTTCAAAAGGAAAATGCGGGTTTAAAGCTATACAGTACATGTCGCTGGGGATGGCTACCGTTGTTTCACCAGTAGGGGTAAATAGCCTTATCGTGGACGACGGAATAAACGGGTATGTTTGTAATGGACCCCGCGAATGGAAAGAAAAACTTGAGTTATTGCTGAACGATCCCGCGGCAAGAAGCGAGATGGGGAAAAGAGCCCGGCAAAAGATCGAGGAGCAGTACTCAGTAGAAGCAACAAAGCATCTGTTCAAAGATCTTTTCGTATAAATTACCGAATAAAAATTAGTGAATGATCCTGCTGGCGCAGCTTTTAACGGCCCCTGATTTTTTATTGTTTCCTCTCTGCTGTCTTCTTTTATTTTATTTTTTTAAAAAGAGGGCGGATAAGAATAAAGATCCAAAGATCAGGAAACTTTATTACCGGGCTTTTTATTTTAAGCTGATCTCCGTTGTTCTGTTTACGTCAATTACAGTATTTTATTTCAAAGGCGGGGATACTGCCATGTATTACCAGGCTACAACGGACCTGAGAGCTGCGATTGCCGATAAACCAGATAATCTCCAGGAAACAATTATGACCCAGCGGGTTACTGTTAAAAGTCCTTTATTCGATTATTTTTATTACGACGGGTATACAGGAGATCTTACGTATAATTATATGATTACTCCTGCTAATTTCTATCCTCCTAAACTTTCGCTTATTCCATCGTTCCTGTTTTTTAATAGTTATATCTGCATTAACCTGTTTATTGGCTTCTTCGCTCTCGGGGGTGCTATACGGTTATTCAAAACCTTTTATTATTTCTATCCCAAATTATACCGGGAATTAGCGCTCGGTTGTATTTTTTTGCCAGGTGTGGCGTTCTGGAGCTCCGGCCTGCTTAAAGATCCTTATACTTTTGGTGCTGTAGGGTATATCACCTATGCATTTTTGAACATTTTTATTAAAAAGACCAATTATTTTTCGTCCATATGCTGGATCATTGCGGGAGCTTTTATCCTTTATTTTATCAAGGTCTATATCCTGCTGGTATTAGTAATGGCATTATTGGTCTGGCAGTTTGCGGAGTTTAATAAACTGATCGAGAATAAGGTCCTGCGGAATTTTTTCGCGGCAATGACCTTTGCTGCCAGTATTGCTGTCGCTTTGCTGCTGATGAATTATCTTACTTCCCAGGAAGCGGCACAGCAATACCAGCTGGACAGTTTTGCCAACAATGCAGAGTTGCAGCGAAAACAATATGCGGATATAGCGATGAATACAAAGGATTCTCATTTTGAGATCAATACGTCAAACCCGGTATTAATGGTTGTGGGAGGAGTATCCGCTACTTTTTACCGTCCTTTTTTATGGGAGGTCAGTTCCCCGATTATCTTATTATCGGCGATAGAGTCCCTTATGTTCTTAGTGCTGACCCTCGGTTTTGTTTTTAAACGGGGGCTGGTCAAGTTTTTTACTATCCCGTTTTCCGAACCAAGGATACTGATGTGTTTTGTATTTGCCTTCGCGTTTGCTATCGCAGTAGGAACCGCTACGGCTAATTTTGGCGCCTTATCAAGATACAAGATACCCTGCATGCCTTTTTACATGATCATGCTTGTGCTGATCTATCACAAGACTAACCTGCCTTATCCCAAATGGTTTAAAAAGATATTGAATATTGCTGTGCCGGAAATAAAAAAGCAAAGGCGTTAATATATATGCCCAAACTGATCCGTATCACTACTGCGCCTTTATCATTGAAATATCTCCTGTTCAACCAGATGCGGTATATGAACGAACATGGGTTTGAGGTCATCATGGTCAGCAGCGAAGGTAAAGAATGGCCAGACCTGCTGGCGAATGAACGTTGTGAACATCGCATCGTTCACATGACAAGAAAGATCACCCCTTTCAGCGATCTGCGTTCGCTATGGCGTTTGTATCGGTTGTTCCGGAAAGAGAAACCGGATATTGTTCATTCCCATACACCCAAGGCGGGTTTACTGGCCATGCTGGCCGCAAAAATGGCCCGGGTAAAGATCAGGATACATACCATTGCGGGGCTCCGGTTCATGACAGCCAAAGGGACAACCCGCCGGATATTGGTATTTATGGAAAAGCTGACGGCCAAAGCCGCGCAGCATGTCTGGCCCAATAGCTATTCCCTCATGAATTATATCCTGCAGCATAAACTGGTAAAGCCAGGGAAAATGCAGGTGATCGGGCACGGCTCCAGTAACGGTGTCGATCTTAATCGTTATAGTGTTGCTGCTTTAAAGCCGGAAAAACTCAAAGAAATAAAGCAGTTGCTCCGGTATGATGAGAGTCTTTGCTATTTGCTGAACATGGGACGTATTGTAAAAGATAAGGGGATCGATGAAGTAATGAAATGCTTCAGCATTGTTTCAAAAGCTGACCCTACATTAAGGCTGATCGTCCTGGGGGCCTTTGAAGATGACCTGGATCCTATCTCGGACGAAGCAAGAGCAATCCTGGAAACACATCCTGCCATCATTCATATAGACTGGAGTGATCACGTAGAATATTTCATGCACTTGTCTCATTTAATGGTCCATGCTTCTTACCGGGAAGGATTTCCCAACACCCTGTTACAGGCGGGTGCGATGAACTGCCCCATTGTTTGTTCTGCCATTGAAGGAAGTGTAGATGTAGTAAGCCATAAGGAAACAGGACTTTTGTTTGAATCCCGCAATGCGGGGGATCTTTTAGAAAAATTACAGTATGCATTGGCGCAACCTGGAGAAATGAAACAGTATGCAACCAATTTGCGTAAAAAGATCGAACAATATTTTACCCAGCAATATCTTTATGGTTGCCTGGAAGAAAAATACCTGGATCTATTAAATAAAAAATGATATGAAAAAACCTGTTGCTATTATCGGGTACTCTGGCCATGCACATACAGGTGTTGATATATTGACCGCTTGCGGGTATTCAGTAGAAGCCTACTGCGATAACGAGGCGAAAGAATCAAATCCTTTTAATCTTCGTTACCTGGGCTCTGAGAATGATGCGGCAGTGCAGGAAAAATTGAAGGAGTATGATTATTTCATCGGGGTAGGTAATAATAACCCTTTGCGCAGGAAGATCTATGAAGCCGTTTCGCCCGTATTAGGCGAACCAGTCAATGCGATTCACCCTTCGGCGGTTCTGTCTCCCTCGGTAAAATTGAAACACGGTCATTTTATCTCTGCTAATGTATCTATTAATGCGCTTACTGAACTCGGAATGACAGCGGTTTGTAATACCGGTAGCGTGATCGAGCACGGTTGTATCATTGGGGACTTTACTTTTATTGCACCCGGTGCAGTTTTGTGCGGTGATGTTACGATCGGGGAAAATACGTTTGTGGGAGCCAACTCAGTTATTAAACAGGGAGTAACGGTTGGTAAGAATGTTATTATTGGCGCCGGAAGCGTTATAATAAAAGATGTACCAGATGGTGCCACCGTGGTGGGTAATCCAGCCCGCATTATTTCCGGTTAATAAATCTCAACACAGAGTTACAGAGTTGTTGAGTTTCACAGAGAGATTAAATTTGGAGCCGGCCTCTGTGATCCTCTGTTCCTCCGTCTCTCTGTGTTGGAAGTTCTCCTGATAACTTCTAGTATATTCGCAATATATAATCAAAGTATCCGCCCATCTTCTTAACCACCATTATCTGATATGGAAACAATCACGCAAAAAATATCCCGCAGCCCCATTACCAATAAAGAATACCTTATCCCGGACAATACCGATGATAAGGCAGGTATTGATAATTTTCTTGCCCTGCATCCCCGGAAAAAAGTTGTGGTGGTACAGGGGCTTGGCTTTGTCGGATCTGTGATGGGGCTTGTAGTGGCCAATGCGCTTACTGAAGAATACGCGGTGATCGGGATCGATCTTCCTTCCGCGGCTTCTTACTGGAAGATCTGTTCTATTAACGAAGGGGTATTCCCCGTGCTGGCCAGCGATCCCAAGATCCCGCTGTACTATGAGAATTCCAGGAATAAAAAGAATTACTACGCCACGTTTGATCCATATGTATATAGCCGCGCCGATGTTGTCGTGGTGGATATAAATCTCGATGTAAAAAAAGGCGCTTCTTCCGCGACGGATGCAAGCGATTATAGTGTTGATCTTGCTCCCTTCAAAAAAGCGATCGAGAGTATCGGTAATAATTGCAGGGAAGACATATTGGTATTGGTGGAAACAACCGTTCCTCCCGGTACTTCGGAGAAAGTAGTGAAACCTCTTTTGCAGGATTGTTTGAAAAAAAGAGGATTGCCTCCGGATAAATTAATGGTGGGACACTCTTATGAAAGAGTAATGCCCGGTCCAAAATATATTGATTCGATCCAGAATTTTTACCGGGTATTCGCGGGGACGGATGAAGAGAGTACCAATGCTGTAGAAAAATTCCTGCGAACAGTCATCAAGACAGACGAATATCCATTGACCCGTCTTGGTAATACCAATGCGACCGAGATGGCCAAAGTCCTGGAAAACTCTTTCCGCGCCATGAACATTGCTTTCATGGTGGAATGGAGCCGGTTCGCGGAAGAGGCGGGCGTAGATATTTACGAGGTAGTGAATGCGATCCGGATGCGGCCCACCCATAAAAATATCATGTTGCCGGGATTAGGAGTAGGCGGTTATTGCCTGACAAAGGACCCCTTACTGGCCAGCTGGGCAAAGATGAATCTTTTTGGGAGCAGCGAACCGCTTCACCAGAGTGAGAAAGGCGTGCATATCAACGATAAGATGCCACTCTATGCTTTTGAATACCTGCAATCGCAATATACCGGTGGTCTGGAAGGAAAAAAAGTCCTGTTGCTGGGAGTGAGTTACCTGAATGATGTGGGCGATACCCGCTATACACCCGTGGAAGGATTTTATGACCAGTTGGAGATCGAAGGAGCAGTAATTACGCTTCACGATCCGCATGTATTGTACTGGGAAGAAAAAGATATATGGGTCAACCAGGACCTTGATAAATTACTGGAACAGGATTATGACATCGTAGCCATTACTACCGGTCACAAGGATTACAGGAATAACCCGGCGCTGATCAAAAAATTATCGGCTTTACCGGCCTCCTTTATATATGATACGATCGGCGTGCTGACCAATGAAGAAATCAAAGATCTGGCTCAAAAGCATACGGTCAAAGTGATCGGCCGGGGTGACTTGTAAAGGCAACCTGGAGTTCTATAGTTTTTTTACCACAGATTACACAGATTATGGCACTGATAGCACAGTGGAATCTGTGGATTTTGAATCTGTGTTATCTGTGGTTACCCGTCTATGCCCCAGCGGGGCAATATATCGGTAGCTGAAATGGAATAAATGTTTTTATTTGCCCCGTAGGGGGCAAAACCTTTAATATAATTTATGAGCAAAAAAGTATTGATACTGGGAGGTGCCGGCTTTATCGGCTTTAACGTGGCCAAATACCTGGCAGCAAACCGTGATTACGAACTGACGATCGCCGATAATTTCATGAAGAAGAATAGGGATGATGAATTCGATGACTTAGTAAAGAAGCATGGGATCAAGGTGATAGAAGATGATTTTTCCTATCCAGAAGCCTATAACAAACTGGACAATGAATATGACCAGGTCTATATGATGGCGGCGCTTGTTGGCGTTGACAATGCCAATTCCAAACCCCATGAGGTCATACGGATCAATACATCGCTTACCCTTTATACCCTGGAATGGATCCGCCGGTCGAAGATCGGCAAAGTGGTCTTTGCTTCTACGAGCGAGAACTATGCGGGTACAGTAGATGCTTTTGGTTATAAGATACCAACGCCGGAAGAAGTCCCCCTGACCATCCAAAACATAGCCCATCCACGGTTTACCTATGCGGTAACAAAGATCCTCGGCGAATCAGGATTTCTTAATTATGCAAAAATGCTGGGCTTTGAAACCACGATCATCCGTTACCATAATGTTTTTGGACCCAGGATGGGTTTCAACCACGTGATACCTCATCTTGTTATCCGCTTCAGGAATAATGAAAACCCTTACAGGATCTATGGACATGACCAGACCAGGGATTTCTGTTATATCACCGATGCGGTAGAAGGTACCGTCTTATCAATGGAAACACCGGCCACCAACGGGCAGATCTATCACCTGGGTACAGGGATCGAAATAACGATCGAAGAACTCACCCGTAAAACTGGAGAGCTGATGGGTTTTACCGGCGAATATGTCAACGCACCTACATACCCCGGTTCAGTATCCCGCCGAAGCCCCGATATAACCAAATCAAAAAAGGAGTTAAACTTTGTGGCAAAGACGCCCTGGCAGGCAGGTCTTAAAGAAACAGTGGACTGGTACAACCAGTATTTTGATGCCGGGAAGACCGTTCCGGAAAAGATAAGCTTTCAATAATATCCTATCTCCTTTCCCACGCTGTTTATGTACAAGTTCATTAAAAGATTCTTTGATATTGTTTTTTCATTGATCGTCATGGTCATACTGCTTCCTGTTTTTATTCCCGTGATGATTCTTTTGCTGATCACCGGTGAACATGAAGTTTTTTACCAGCAGGACAGGGTAGGGTATAAGAATAAAATATTTGGTATCTGGAAGTTCGCGACCATGCTGAAAAACAGTCCCAATATGGGTTCCAAAGACCTCACCATGCGAAATGATCCGCGGGTGACCGGGGTGGGCAGGTTCTTACGAAAAACAAAACTGAACGAGCTTCCGCAAATGATCAATATCCTTACAGGAGATATGTCATTTGTAGGTCCACGTCCACTGATGAAAAGCGGGTTTGACCGCTATTCCGATAAGATGAAAGCAAAAGTGTATAATGTTACACCGGGGTTAACAGGTATCGGTTCTATCGTTTTCAGGGACGAAGAACTGATCATTACCCAAAGCAAACTGACCCCGGAAGAAACATACCGCGATGTGATCCTTCCTTATAAAGGGGCTTTGGAAATATGGTACCAGGAGCACCGGAATTTTTTTACTGATTGTATGCTCCTGTTCCTGACGGCATGGTATGTGCTTTTTCCGAAAAGCCAGTTGGTATTTAAAGTTTTTCCATCTTTACCTAAGAGAGATTTCTGATCCATGTTGAAATTCTTTTCACGTTCTAAACCTGCTCCCGCCCGGGGTGAGCTGAGCATGCTCGGGGCAGATGTGCATTCTCATTTACTCCCGGGGATCGATGACGGTTCCCCAGACCTGTCAACTTCCCTCCAGTTGATCAGGGGCATGATAGACCTGGGGTATAAGAAACTGATTACTACTCCCCATATCATGGGAGATATGTACAAGAACTCCCCGGAGATCATCGCCGGGAAACTGGAATTGTTGCGGAAAGCGGTAAAGCAAGAAGGCCTGGAAGTCGAGATCAACGCGGCAGCGGAATATTTTTTAGATGATTATGTTGCAGGAATTCTCAAATCAGGTGAACCCCTGCTTACCATCAGTGGTAAAATGATATTGGTTGAGTTTTCACTGGCCTATCCTTCTCATGGATTGAAAGATATTTTATTTGATCTCCAGATGCAGGGCTACCTCCCTGTCATCGCCCACCCGGAGCGCTATATTTATCTTGAACGGAATAAAGAGTTCTACGAAGAATTAAAAGATATCGGCTGCCTGTTCCAGCTGAACCTCCTGTCCCTCACGGGTCATTATGGTAAATCGGTCCAGGAACTTTCCCATTACCTTGCTAAAAAAGAATATTATGATTTGGTGGGAACAGACCTGCATCATTTCCGCCACCTTGAAGCCCTGCGGAACCCGGTATTGATCACCGCCCTGAAAAAAATACTGGCAAGCGGTAAGATAAGGAACCCTGAATTATAAGAGGAGGCACAACACAGAGGCGCCGAGAGACAGAGTTACACAGAGATTAAATCAAAACCTTCTCTGTGTAACTCATAAACTCAGTATCTCTGTGTTGTACCTCCCAGTACTGTTTTGTTAAAAAGTTCAGCCTAAAAGCTGAACTTTTTTTATTTGTAGTTGTAAATACCTCTAATCATGAACTCTTTCACCATAAAAGACCTGGAAAATCTTTCCGGGATAAAAGCCCATACGATACGTATCTGGGAACAGCGGTATAATTTTCTCAAGCCACAGCGCACGACCACTAATATCCGGTACTACAGTAACGAAGAATTGAAAACGGTGCTGAATTTTGCCCTACTGAATAAATATGGCTTTAAAATATCCCGGCTGGATAAAATGATGCCCCAGGAAATAAAGGAACGCATCCTTTCTTTGGGCGACAGCCGGGCGATCCAGGAAAAGATCATCAACGACCTGGTCCAGGAAATGATCGATCTTAATATGGAGGCTTTTGAAAAGATCATAGGCGATCATATTGTTGCCAAAGGAATTGAACGTACCGTTGTCCAGATCCTTTTCCCTTTTTTGGAAAAAATAGGCATCCTCTGGCAAACCGGGCATATCAACCCGGCCCAGGAACATCTTGTCACGAATATCGTACGCCAGAAATTAATTGTGGCTATCGAAACAACTGTGTCACATGTAAAACTGGATAAAACATTTCTTCTCTTTTTACCCGAAGGCGAGCACCATGAGCTGGGTTTGCTTTTTATGTATTACCTGCTTAAAAGTCGTGGGGCAAAGGCGATCTACCTCGGGGCGAATGTTCCCCTGAAGGATGCCGAATTCGTTGTAAAGCTGAAAAAACCGGATATTGTTTTTATACACCTGACCGCTACGGCCGCGAACTTTAACTTCGAAAAATTCCTCCAGCAGGTCCAGCAACGTTTCACCGGTACTAATACTGTTATTTCAGGTTATCTTACGAGGATCTATTCCAAAAAACCTCCTGTTTCCATCCAATTCAAACAGTCGCTCGCCGAAGTGATGGAGTATCTCTCCTCTTTTTAGGACATATTGTCTTATACGGCCCGCGGTATCATTATTGCCTGTTTTAAACGGGAAAAAAGATTTTGGGCGGATTAAAATTATGTTTAACTTTACATCTTAATACTTAAACAAAATATATGTCAAATCTTGAGTTTAATGAGATATTGCTGACAAATGCTGATTTCCTCAAGCCTTTTGCCATAAACCTGACAAGAGACACGGAAGCCGCCAATGACCTGTACCAGGAGACATTATACAAGGCCCTGGCCAACCATGAAAAATATAATGCAGGAACCAATATCAAGGCCTGGTTATTCACCATCATGCGGAATATTTTTATTAATAATTACCGCAGGAAAGCTAAACAAAAGACCATATTTGACAGCACACCCAATGAATACCTGATCAATCTTAAACAGGCTACGATCAGCAATGCGGCGGAAAGTGATATGAGGATGAAGGAGATCAAAAAAGCTATCCATCAATTGCCTGAAATATTCAAGACTCCCTTTTTGTTGTACTTTGATGGTTATAAATACAACGAGATCGCCGAGATATTAAACGAGCCGCTGGGCACCATCAAAAGCAGGATCCACTTTGCAAGGAAGCTGTTGAAAGAGCAAATCAGCCGGTTCTAAAAATTCTTTCCCGTGGCCGAAAAATCAGTGATTGTTATAGGCAGCGGTTTCGCCGGCTTGTCCGCGGCATCCTTTATG
Organism: Chitinophagaceae bacterium; assembly: GCA_031371915.1. GTDB lineage: Bacteria > Bacteroidota > Bacteroidia > Chitinophagales > Chitinophagaceae > JJ008. The sequence continues at coordinate 12,303 of JANMKG010000102.1, forward strand.
GCCAAAGAGGGCTGGCAAGTAACTGTTATTGAAAAAAACAGTACGCCCGGTGGCAGGGCACGTCAATTAAAAGAAAACGGGTTCATCTTCGATATGGGTCCCAGCTTTTACTGGATGCCCGATGTGTTCGACAGATATTTTAAACAGTTTGGTAAAAAAGTAACCGATTATTATTCTTTAACGCGGCTGGATCCTTCCTACCGTATTTACTGGGATGATGGTTTTACAAATATTCCCGCAGATTTTGAAAGCCTGAAAAATGTTTTTGAATCATTCGAACCGGGAAGCGGGAATAAACTGGAAAAATATTTAGCAGGAGCCGCATATAAATACCAGGTTGGAATGAATAAACTGGTTTACAAACCGGGACGGTCATTCACGGAGTTCCTGGATTGGCCCACCATCCGGGGCGTATTTAAATTACAGGTGCTTACTTCAATCAAAAAACATATTCATCAATACTTCCACCATCCAAAACTCCGGCAGATCATGGAATTCCCGGTTTTATTCCTGGGTGCGCTTCCGCAGGATACACCGGCCCTGTACAGCCTGATGAATTACGCGGACATAAAAGGGGGCACCTGGTATCCGACAGGGGGTATGTACAGCGTGGTGCAGGGAATGTATGAACTGGCTACAGAGCTGGGCGTTCATTTTTGCTTTGATGAAGAGGTAAAGAAAGTAACGATAGAGAACTCATCTATTAAAAAAGTAATTACGGCGAAGAACGAATACGAAGCAAATGTCGTTATCAGCGGTGCCGATTATCATTTTACAGAAAAAAATTTAGTACCACCGGCTTTCCGGAGTTATTCAGATAGATACTGGGAAAAGAGAGTGATGGCTCCATCCTGTTTAATGTATTATGTTGGTCTTAATAAGAAACTTAAACAACCGGTACATCACTCCTTGTTTTTTGATGTTCCATTTGAACAGCATGGAAAAGAAATCTATAAAGATCCTCAATGGCCTTCCGAACCTTTATTTTATGCGAGTGTTTCTTCTGTTACAGATGATAAGGCAGCACCACCGGGTCATGAGAATATCGTTCTCCTGGTACCAGTAGCTGCGGGACTGGAAAATGACACGGAAGAATTGCGGGAAAAATATTTCCGCGCTATTGTCAAGCGAATGGAAAAACATACCGGTGAATCGATCCTTGATGCTGTGGTGTATAAAAAAACTTATTCGGTGAGTGATTTCGTACATGATTATAATTCCTTCCGGGGGAATGCGTATGGCCTGGCGAATACCTTGCGCCAGACGGCAATATTCAGACCCTCCTGTCGCAGCAGGAAGCTGAAGAATTTATTTTATACCGGGCAGTTAACGGTACCGGGCCCCGGGGTTCCGCCCAGCCTTATCAGCGGGGAGGTTGTAGCTAAACAAGTCATAAAAGCCTTTGGATAATTTGGTATATTACGAATAATGGTACAGTTGTTCCATATCACCAGTGAGAAATGCAGCCGTGTGGTCACGGAGAATTACAGCACTTCTTTCGCTTCCGCGATCCGGATGCTGCACAAGGATCTCCGGGCGCCTGTTTTTAATATTTACGGCTTCGTTCGTTTCGCTGATGAGATCGTAGACAGTTTTCATGAATATGATAAGGCATCCCTACTGGAACAGTTCAGGAAAGAGACCTGGGATGCTATTGACAGGGGAATAAGTCTCAATCCCATATTAAACAGTTTCCAGCGAACTGTCAATGAATACGCCATTGACCGGGAACTCATCCATGCTTTTTTCCGCAGTATGGAAATGGACCTGCAACGCGAAAGCTATGATTGCGCGGGGTACCAGGAATATATTTATGGGTCGGCGGAAGTAGTGGGACTGATGTGTCTATATGTTTTTTGTGAAGGACAAAAAGAACGTTACCAGGAACTGGAAATGCATGCCCGCTCATTAGGCGCTGCCTTCCAGAAAGTGAACTTCTTGAGAGATATCAAAGCGGATTACAATGGATTATCCAGGATCTATTTCCCGGGCTGTGATTTTAATAATTTTTCTGAGGGAGATAAGAAACAGATAGAGGAAGATATATACAATGACTTTAACCAGGCCTACGAAGGCATTGTAAAACTGCCGCTCAAAGCAAGGTTTGGTGTTTATGTTGCTTACAAATATTATTTATCCCTGTTTAAAAGGATCTGTAAATTGAAACCGGCACGGGTACTGGAAGAGCGGGTGCGTATTCCTAATTATCGCAAAGCGCTTATTATTTTCAGGGCCGGAATTAAAAACCAGTTGCGACTGATCTGATATGGAGAACCAGGTGATATTGGTGGATGAACAGGATACTATAACCGGGATGGCTGAAAAAATGGAAGCCCACCGGGAAGGATTATTGCACAGGGCTTTTAGTGTGTTCATCTTTAATTCAAAAGGTGAAATGTTGCTCCAGCAGAGAGCGCTGGATAAATATCATAGTGGGGGATTATGGACCAATGCCTGTTGCAGTCACCCGCAACCCAATGAAAATACATTGCTGGCTGCTCAAAGAAGATTACAGGAAGAAATGGGGTTTAAAGTACCTGTCGAAAAGATCTTTGATTTCGTGTACCGGGCGGAGCTTGTTAATGGCCTGACCGAATATGAATTTGATCATGTTTTTGCAGGCGAATATGACGAAGAGATCTTTTTTAATAAAGAAGAAGTAATGGCTGTTGATTATATGACAATGGAAGAAATTTCGCAATCATTGGAAAAGGACCCGGAACAATATACCGCCTGGTTCCGGTTGGCATTCCCGATGGTAAGAGAGTGGTGGAAGGAAAGGTACGTGAACAAGACTTTATAAAAGATTAATTTTACAAAGCGTGATCATACTGTATTATATATTGGTTTTGTTGGGAACATTCCTTGTTATGGAAGGCATTACCTGGTGTACACACCGGTTTGTCATGCATGGGTTCCTCTGGAACCTGCACCGGGATCACCACCAGGTGGAACCCGGCTTTTTTGAAAAGAATGACCTGTTCTTTGTGATCTTCGCCGTGCCGAGCATGTTACTGATCTTTTTTGGGACTTTCGATCATGCCTGGTGGATGCAGGCGATCGGTTTTGGTATCATGGCGTATGGGTTGGCTTATTTTCTTGTACATGATGTCATTATTCACCAGCGTTTCAAATGGTTTACCCGTAGCAACAATAGTTATATAAGAGCTATCCGCTGGGCGCATAAAATGCACCATAAACACCTGGACCGTTACCAGGGAGAAAGTTTTGGTATGTTATATGTCGCCAAAAGATACTGGGACAAGATCCGCCGCGATAAAAAATTGATGGCAGGTAATAAGAAAGTACAATATGCTCCTGAAGCGGAATAGTTCTTCCTCCGCTGCCTATCTTTAGTCTTCAAAATCACTCTTTGCTGAAATCCGATACATACGATTTCGTTTTCCTCGGGGCGGGCTGTGCCAGCCTTAGCCTGTTGGTGCGGATACTGCGTAGCGGACGGTTTCCCGGTAAAAAAATATTGCTTGTTGACAGAGCGCCTAAGACAAACAATGACCGAACCTGGTGTTTCTGGGAAGAGGAAGCTGGTTTTTTTGACGAAATCGTTTACAGGAAATGGGACAGCTTGTCTTTTCTTGGTGAAAAATATTCTGCCGTGATGGATATCACCCCTTACCAGTACAAAATGATAAAGGGCAGCGATTTTTATAAACATTGTTTCAGTGAGATCAGCAAACATGATAATGTGGAGATCGTATACGGCGAAGTGGGAATATGCAGGTATGAAAAACCGGGAACCCTGGTAATACAGATCGATAATAAAGACTTCTCTTTAATGGATACGGGTGTTCATGTCTTTAACTCGCTCTACCAACCGGTGAAGACCAAAAGATCGATCCGCCTTTTACAGCACTTCAAAGGACTGGTGATCGAAACGCCGGAAGATGTTTTTGATCCCGGCAAGGCGACCATGATGGATTTCCGGGTTCATCAAAGACACGGGACCTCTTTTGCCTATGTATTACCATTGAGTACACGATCTGCCCTGGTGGAATATACGCTGTTTACAAAAGAACTGCTGGAACCCGGGGAATACGATAAGGAACTGGCAGATTATATCAGGAATATCCTGGATATAAAGGAGTACTATACCAGGGAAGAAGAGTTTGGTGTCATTCCTATGTCTAATGAACGCTCCACTGGTATCGGGTGGAAGATCGGTACGGCGGGAGGGCAGACCAAAGCATCCACGGGTTTTACGTTTCAATTCATACAAAAGCAAAGTGAACAGATCCTTGCCTTCCTGCTGAAGGGGCGAAACCTGAATGAGCTTCCGCGTACGCCAGGACGATTCCGGTTTTATGACAATACGCTGCTCTATATCCTTTATCATAATAAAGTCCCCGGGAAGAAAATATTTACTGACCTCTTTAAAAAAAATAAACCCCGGCAGGTGCTGAGGTTTTTGGATAATGAAAGTTCTTTGAAAGAAGAGTTGAAGATTATTTCTACCTTACCCGCCTGGCCTTTTTTAAAAGCGGCGATAAGGCAATTATAGGGCTTAGTTATCCGGGTCCATTTGCATAAACTCCCTCTTCACTGCTTTCAGCATACTGAATAACTGGGCTACCTGTATCAGTAATAAGACCCCCAATGCCAGTATTACGTACCAGGGTAGTTGTATACTTCTGACTCCTTCTATTTTCTGGAATTTTTCCACATGCCAGCCGGTAAGGGCTGAGCCAAAAGCCATACCTGCCAGCAGGAAGGAAAGGAGTGAATACACCACTTTCATGAACATGATCCGCATAGTGGAATACCCAACCTTGAAATTTTCCAGGATAGCTGCCGGGATGATCAATACCAACGCGATCCAGCTCCAGTTCTTATTAAACCAGGCGCCATTTAATGTCAGGTTGAGTAACAGTACTAACACAATGCTCATCAGGCCCCAGGGAAATACAAGGAAGGTGGAAGGTTTGTGGGATGGAATTGCCATAGCAGGAGTTTTGTTGGAGAAGAAAGATAAAAAATAAATATGTAAAATAAGAAAAAAGACTGCGAGGCGATGAATCAATCCTGTTGTTTCTCATCTTCCTCTTTCTTTGGCTTCTCATCACCGGAAACTATTTTGGTGACAAAGGAAGCCAGCGCATGCATCAAACCTATATCGATATGTAAATGATTTTCTACCTGCTTTACACCGGGTATGGAAGCGGCTATCTCACCGGCATGCTTTTTTTCCTCTTCTGTATCAGCCCGGCCTTTCAAAATGGTGATTCCGTTATTGACTTCCACTTGCATTTTGCTTACATCTGTCCGGGGGTCTTCATGCAAACCAGAAAGAATGGCTTTCTTAAGAAGCTCATCCTGGAATTGCTGATCATCTTCTTTCATATAAAAATAGTGTTGCTGGATATTAAATGTACTAAAAATCCCGGAGGCGGGTGCCCAGTTGTTGACAGTGTACTAAATGTACGATGTTAGATGTACGATGTACGATATTCCTAAATTCGGCCGTTTCCCGTGGTTATTGAAAGGCGTACATCTTACATCGTACTTCGTACATCTTTATTGGTATTGTTCTTGTTATTTTTGATTTATTATTGATCCTTGGATACACTCACTCATATTGTCCTGGGCGCCTGTATCGGCGAAGCCACTGCGGGTAAGATACTCGGGAGAAAAGCCATGGTAGCCGGGGCGCTTGCACAAAGTATCCCGGATATTGATTTTATCGCCTATTTCTGGCTGGGCAAAACGCAAAACCTGCTGGCTCACCGGGGAATCACCCATTCAATTCTGTTTGGCATCCTCGTGGTGATCGGGTTATCCGCAGCAACAAGGCGAATATTCCATAAGCGAAAGTTTGACTGGATACATGGAGCCTGGTTATTTGGGTTGAATGTTTTCTGTCACCTCTTCATTGATGCTTTCAATGCCTATGGTGTTGGCTGGTTTGAGCCTTTTAGTCATGCCCGTTTTTCTTTTCATGTGCTTTTTGTTGCCGATCCTTTTTTTTCTATCTGGCCTTTACTGGGTGTGATCGGGATACTGGTACTCTACCGTAAACACAAAGCCCGCCGGATGGCCTGGCAGTTCGGGCTTGGGTTAAGTACCCTTTATGTTATCTATGCTGTATATAATAAACTGGCAGTGGAGGGAGCTGTTCGCCGCCAGTTAAAAGAGGAGGGAATTGCTTATCGTTCTTTTTACGCGACACCTTCCCCGTTTAACACCTGGCTCTGGTTTGTTATTATCAAGGAAGAGAAAGGGTTTTATACGGGGTATCGCTCCGTGTTTGATAAGAAAAAAACAAACCTTGTATATACGCCCAAAAATGATTTCCTCTTGCAGGAGGTAAAGGACCGGGAAGATATCAGTAACCTGCAGCAATTCGCCCGGGGGGAATATATTGTTCAAAGAGCACATGATACCCTGGTCTTTAGCATCCTTCGTTTCGGGAAGATCGCCGGCTGGCATGACCCGTATGCCAAATTCTGTTTCTATTATTATTTTGACCAGCCGCCGGGTGCTAATGAATTCCTGGTACAACGGGGACGATTCAAGAACTGGAACCGGGAAACGACAAGGACTTTTATACGACGGATCAGGGGGGAGTGATTTTATTCATGGCTATTAATTAACGGGAGTGGGAAAATAAATAATAAATAAAAATCGACGTGGTTTATAGTAAAAAGCATAGATTTGCATTCTCAATGACCAATTTTATACATAATCATCATCATCATCTTATCCACCGGGTAAGCTGGAATGATATTGTGTAGAACCATATACATCACCTCATTCAAAGGGCTTACCATACCGGTAAGCCCTTTTTGTTTTTACGATTAAATAAAATAAAATGTCAGGAATATTAAAAATAGCTATTCAGAAATCAGGACGATTGCATGACGCATCTATGAAATTGTTGCAGGAATGCGGTATCGAGATAAGCAATGGCAATAACCAGTTAAGAATAATGGCGGGAAATTTCCCGGTCGAGGTCTTTTTCCTGCGCGATGATGATATTCCGGAATATGTACAGGACGGGGTGGCACATATTGGCTTCGTGGGAGAGAATGTGGTAAAAGAATCAAATAAACAGGTGGAGGTAATTGAAAAATTGGGATTCGGTAAGTGCAGGCTCTCTATCGCGGTACCTAAGAATGGCAGTATTCAATCGCTTAAGGACCTGGAAGGGAAAAGAATTGCAACAAGCTACCCGTTTATGCTATCCCTTTTTTTAAATGAGCAGGCTATCTCCGCCTCTATACACGCCATCAGCGGATCAGTAGAAATAGCCCCCCGGATCGGGCTGGCGGATGCTATTTGCGATCTGGTCAGTTCTGGAAGTACGCTGTTCAGCAACGAACTAACAGAACTGCATACTCTCCTTTATTCAGAGGCAGTGCTGATAGGCAGCAGGGGCCTGGATAGTACCCGGCAAGATATACTTGACAGGTTATTGTTCCGCATAAGGTCTGTGAAAAAAGCAAAAACGAACAAGTATGTTTTATTAAATGCACCTACTACCCGGCTGGAAGCTATCTGTGAGCTCCTGCCCGGGATGAAAAGTCCTACGATCTTGCCTTTGGCGGAGCCCGGGTGGAGCTCGGTGCATTCTGTTATCGGGGAAAATGATTTTTGGAATGTAATTGAAAAGTTGAAAGAATATGGTGCCGAAGGAATTCTAATTGTGCCTATTGAAAAAATGATCGTATGATAAAGTTGTATAAATACCCCCCTTATGCTGCATGGCGGGCGCTCATCAAACGTCCTGTTACTGATATTTCGGTATTGACAGGAACTGTAAGGAAGATATTAAGCAACGTAAAAGAGAAGGGGGATAAGGCTATTATAAAGTACACAAGTGAATTTGATAGGGTAGACCTGCAAAGCCTGCAGGTGACTGATAAGGAGATACGGGACGCAGATGCATTGGTAGGAGATGAATTAAAGAAAAGTATCCGGCAAGCGAAAAAGAATATTGAAACTTTTCACTCAGCGCAGAAAGAAAAAGTAAAAAAGGTGGAAACCATGCCCGGCGTGTTTTGCTGGCGGCGATCCTTGCCCATCGGGAAAGTGGGATTGTATATCCCCGGGGGATCTGCCCCGCTTTTTTCTACGGTATTAATGCTAGGTATACCTGCACAGCTGGCGGGGTGTAAAGATGTTGTACTCTGTACCCCGGCTGGCAAAGACGGACGGATCAGTCCTGCAATTTTATATACTGCCCGTCTTTGTGGCATAACGAGAATCTTTAAGATCGGTGGTGTGCAAGCCATCGCTGCAATGACTTATGGAACGGAATCCGTCCCCAAAGTGTTGAAGATCTTTGGACCCGGTAACCAATATGTAACCTTGGCCAAGCAATTGGTACAGTTGGAAGGGATAGCTATTGATATGCCTGCAGGTCCCTCAGAACTCGTCATATTAGCGGATGACAAAGCTGTCCCTGCATTTGTGGCAGCCGACGTCTTGTCCCAGGCAGAACATGGACCAGACTCCCAGGTAATACTGGTTACTTACTCCCCGGGGTTGATTAGGGAAGCCAGGAAGGAACTCGCCAAACAATTAGCTATCCTTCCCAGGAAAAAAATCGCCCGGAAAGCTTTAGCCAATAGCAAGATCATCCTGGTTAAGAACATAGATGAAGCAATTGCGTTTTCCAATCGTTATGCACCAGAACACCTGATTCTTTGCTGTGCCAAAGCAAGGGAAGTTTCTCAAAAGATTATTTCAGCAGGATCTGTTTTTATTGGTAATTATTCTCCTGAAAGTGCAGGCGATTATGCCACTGGTACTAACCATACACTACCCACTAACGGTTATGCTGGTATGTATAGCGGAGTTTCCCTGGATAGTTTTGTAAAAAAGATCACCTACCAGCAGTTAACTAAAAAAGGGTTGAAAAATATTGCCCCCGTAGTAATGACAATGGCAAAAGCAGAAGGATTGGAAGCACACAAGAACTCAGTCGAAATACGATTTAAGAAATAGACATGGAATTTAACCTTGATATACTGGTTAGAGAGAACATCAAAAAAATGAGACCCTACTCATCCGCAAAACAGGAGTTTACTGGTGGTACCGGCATTTTCCTGGACGCCAATGAAAACTCATTTGGTTCTCCTCTACCGATGAATTATAACCGTTATCCTGATCCAAAACAATCGAAACTAAAAGAGAGATTGAGTATCATTAAAGGGATACCGGCCGGGCATATTTTCCTGGGTAACGGTAGCGATGAAGCCATTGACCTGTTGATCCGTATTTTCTGTTCACCCGGCCAGGATAACATTTTGATCTTTCCGCCCACCTATGGAATGTATGAAGTGTGTGCTGACGTCAATGATATTGGAGTGAAAAAAGTCCCACTTTCGAAAGATTTGAGCTTGAACCTTGATAAGATAGAAGAAGTCATTGATGCAAACACAAAGATCATTTTTGTTTGCTCCCCCAATAACCCAACCGGTAACAGCATCAACAGGAATGATATTGAACGCTTGCTGAATAATTTTAACGGGCTGGTGGTAATTGATGAAGCGTATATTAATTATTCAAAACAGCAATCATTTATCAGCTGGCTGGCTCAATATCCCAATCTTGTAATTCTCCAGACACTGTCAAAGGCATGGGGGCTGGCGGGTCTAAGACTTGGAATGGCTTTCGCCGGGCCATCTATTATAGCCTACCTGGACAAAGTAAAGTATCCTTATAGCATTAACGCTGCCACACAGCAGCTGGTAATAGAAGCACTCGATAATATTTCCAGGGTAAACAAGTGGACAAAAAAAACCGTGGAGCAAAGAGAATGGTTGAAAGAGGAAGTATTGAAGCTTTCATTTACTTTAAAAGTCTACCCTTCTGATGCCAACTTTCTGCTGGTAAAAATGCGCAACGCGTTAAATATCTATCTATACCTGTTACAAAAAGGAATTATTGTACGTGACCGCACTAAAGAGACACTTTGTGAGGATTGCCTGCGAATAACGATCGGAACACCTGAAGAGAACAGCCACTTAATTGAAATACTTAAAATGTATAAACCAGTCTAAATGAAGATAACTGAATTAAATTCCCCCTTTAATGTGACGAGGGGCAAAAAAATATTATTTATTGACCGGGACGGTACTTTGATCAAAGAAGCACCCCCGACCTACCAGGTTGATTCGTTTGAGAAATTAGAATTCTATCCAGGTGTGTTTATGTGGATGGGGAGGATTGCAAAAGAACTGGATTTTAAACTGGTCATGGTCAGTAACCAGGATGGATTGGGGACAGCTTCTTTTCCTGAAGATGATTTCCGGCGGATACAAAACTTCGTAATGAAGAGTTTAGCCAATGAAGGAATTGTTTTCGATGAAGTTCATATTGACAGAACATTCCCAGGGGAGAATGCACCAACCCGCAAACCCGGTATTGGCATGCTGGAGCAATACCTGGATAGTGGTGAGTTTGATATTGCCGGATCATTTGTTATCGGTGACAGGGTTACAGATATACAACTGGCAACTCATCTTGGCTGTAAAGCCATCTGGCTGAACAATGAACCTGGACTGGGAGCCGGTGAACTTCAAGAATTTGTTTCCCCATCGGTTAACAAGTTAGACGTGGCACTCGCAACGACTAACTGGAAATCTGTTTATGAATTTCTCAGGCTGCAACAAAGAGTGATACAACATTATAGACATTCCCATGAAACAAGGATCAGTGTCAAACTGGATCTTGACGGAAAAGGAAACACGCAAATCCGGACAGGATTAAATTTTTTTGATCATATGCTGGAACAGTTAGCCCGGCATAGCGGTATTGATATAGAGTTGGATACCGATGGTGACCTGCATATTGATGAGCATCATACAATAGAAGATACGGCCATCGCTTTAGGCGAAACCTTTGCCCTGGCCCTGGGAAATAAGATGGGAATTGAACGCTACGGGTTTACCCTCCCTATGGATGATTGCCTGGCACAGGTAGCGATTGATTTTGGCGGTCGGGCTTGGTTAACATGGAGTGCCAGTTTTAAAAGAGAAAAGATCGGGGATGTTCCCACAGAGATGTTCTCTCATTTTTTCAAATCCTTCTCTGATGCAGCGAAATGCAACCTGAACATCAGGGCAGAAGGGGAAAATGAGCACCATAAGATAGAAGCTATCTTTAAAGCGATGGCAAAAGCTATTAAAATGGCCATCAAGAGAGATCCTGATACTTCGCAATTACCTACCACAAAAGGAATTTTATGAAGGTGGTGATTTTAAAATATAATGCCGGCAATATTCAATCTGTTCTTTTTGCTTTGGAAAGAATGGGTGTACAGGCATCGGTAACCAATGATCCGGAACTGCTTAAGAATGCGGATAAAGTGATATTCCCCGGGGTAGGTGAGGCCAGCTCGGCTATGCATTACCTGGAAGAAAGAAAACTGGATAAGGTGATCAGCTCCTTAACACAACCCGTATTGGGCATTTGTTTAGGTATGCAACTGATGTGTGAGCACTCCGAAGAAAATGATACCCAATGCCTGAACATATTTAGTACAAGGGTGAAGAAATTTACCGGTCCGCTAAAAGTGCCGCAAATGGGCTGGAATACAGTGAAGGAACAAAACTCGGATGGGAGGTATTATTATTTTGTTCATAGTTATTATGCTGAATTATGCAATGATACAAGCGGTATGACGGAATACGGTGTCAGCTTCAGCAGCATGCTGAAAAAGAATAATTTTTATGGCGTTCAGTTTCACCCGGAGAAAAGCGGGCGCGAAGGTGAACAGATCTTAAAGAAATTTTTATCGTTATGACAATTATTCCGGCTATTGATCTGATCGATGGTAAATGCGTAAGACTGTCGAGGGGCGATTACAGCCAGAAGACTATTTATCATCAGCATCCCCTCGATATTGCCCTGCAATTTCAAGAGGCTGGCTTGAAACGGTTGCACCTGGTAGACCTTGACGGAGCCAGGGCAGGAACAGTAAAGAACTGGAAAGTCCTGGAAGAAATTGCATCCAGGACAGAACTTGTTATTGACTTCAGCGGGGGAATCAATAAACAAAAAGATGTTGAAATGGCTTTTGACTCAGGTGCTGCATATGTCGCTGTCGGGACTATTGCCGTGAAGGATGAGCCCACATTTTCCGGCTGGCTCTCCGTTTACGGGGAAGACCGGTTTATCATTGCTGTGGATGTAAAGGATAATAAGGTTGTCGTGAAAGGCTGGAGAGAAACAACGGAATGGACCGTTTCCGGTCTCATAGGAAAATACAAGCAAAAAGGTGTACAGCAATTCTTTTGTACAGATGTTAACCGGGACGGTTTACTCCAGGGGCCTGCAACGGGTCTGTACCAACGGATACTAAAGGAACATCCTTCGATTGATCTGATAGCGAGTGGTGGTGTTTCTGATTTAAAGGACCTGGAAGATTTAAAAGAAGCGGGCTGTGACGGAGCAATCATCGGGAAAGCGATCTATGAAAATCGTGTTTCGCTGAATGACCTGAAAATATTTTTATAAATGTTTACAAAAAGAATCATACCCTGCCTGGATATTAAAGATGGGCGCACCGTAAAAGGAACCAATTTTATCCAGTTGCGCGATGCGGGTGATCCCGTAGAGTTGGCTGCCCGTTATTGTGAAGAAGGCGCGGATGAGCTCGTTTTTTTGGATATTACAGCTACTACGGAGAAAAGAAAGACCCTGGTCAAACTTGTACGGGAGGTGGCAAAGCATATCAATATTCCTTTTACTGTCGGAGGCGGCATTTCAAGCATTGAAGACGTCAGGATATTGTTGGAGAATGGCGGCGATAAAATTGCGTTGAATACTGCTGCTTTTAAAAACCCTGGTATCATTGGTAGCCTTGCAAAAGAATTCGGTAGCCAATGTATTGTGCTTGCGATTGATACAAAAAAGGAAAAAGATGGAAACTGGCAGGTCTACATAAATGGCGGAAAGACAAGAACCCAGATGCTTTGCTTTGAGTGGGCTAAACAGGCGGTGACGCTGGGTGCAGGGGAAATACTACTTACTTCGATGAATCATGATGGCACCAGGGAAGGCTTTGCGATTGATATTACAAAGCAACTGGCAGCGAATCTTCCCGTTCCGGTGATCGCATCCGGCGGTGGAGGGAATAGTGAGCATTTTGCCGATGTATTTACGAGGGGAAGTGCAGATGCCGCTCTTGCTGCAAGTATTTTTCATTTCAATAATATGAAGATCCCTGACCTGAAACAATATTTGACTAAACAAAATATACCGGTAAGATTATGAAACCTGATTTTAATAAATATACAGATGGCCTGGTTCCCGCGATTATCCAGGATGAGTCAAGTAATAAAGTGCTGATGCTGGGCTTTATGAATGAAGAGGCGTTAATAAAAACACGGGACGAGGGGAAAGTGACATTTTATAGCAGGACAAAGCAACGACTCTGGACAAAAGGGGAAAGCTCAGGCAATTATTTGTCGGTAAAAGATATAAGGACGGATTGTGATAATGATACCCTGCTTATCAAAGTTGAAACAGGAGGTCCTGTCTGCCATACGGGCGAGGATACCTGTTTTAAGGAAAGCAACCCCGCGTTTTCTTTAGCGCAACTGGAAAGTATTATTGCTGACAGGAAAGCAAGACCGGCTGATTCATCCTATACGGCTTCTCTTTTTTTAGGAGGCATCAATAAGATTGCACAAAAGCTGGGTGAAGAAGCTGTGGAAGTAGTGATTGCCAGTAAAGATGATGACCCGGAGCGTTTTTTAGAAGAAGCCGGGGACCTGCTGTTTCATTTTTTAGTCTTGCTCCAGCAAAAGAACTGTAGACTCTGTGATGTGATCAAAGTATTGGGGAATAGAAATAGCATAGCCCAGACTTAATTTTTATAGATGCCTATTTGTAGCCTCGACAGGAATCGAACCTGTATCTGGAGCTTCGGAAACTCTTATACTATCCATTGTACGACGAGGCCAGACTGGTTGCTGGTTGCTGGTTACTGGTTGCTGGTTTCTTGATACTGGTAACTAGTAACCAGCAACTATTTGATCAATCCACTGGCATTGGTGGCAAACACCTTTACGGCAATGGCCAGCAAAATTACGCCAAAAAATTTTCGTACCGCTAATAAACCTGCTTGACCCAGGGCTTTTTCGATAAGGTTCAGTGACCGGAGTACCAGCCAGATCACTATTAAGTTCACCAGGATGGCCAGCAGGATCATGTATTCATTCTTCTGGGTCCTTTCAAACGTGGCTTTTAAGGACATGATAGTGGTTAAGGTGCCACTTCCCGCGATCAGGGGAAAAGCGATCGGAACTACTGTACCTGAGGCAGCGCCTTTCTCAGTCTTAAAAAATTCGATCCCTAGCACCATTTCAAGCCCGAGTATGAAAATGACAATCGAACCCGCTACGGCAAAGGATTTAATGTCTACGCCCAGCAGGTTCAGGAAAGGTTTGCCGATAAAAAAGAATAATACCATTAGCGCCCCCGAGATCAGCGTCACTTTCCACACATTGAGGCCACCCATCTTTTCCTTTATAGAGATAAGCATAGGTACCGAACCCACCACATCGATGACCGCAAAAAGGGTGAAGGCTAGTGTCAGGAATTCCTGGAGGTCAAATTTCATGACAGTTGTTTTTACAAAAGTAGTTACTGGAAAATATATTTCTCTTTAAATAAGTTCAGCTCGTCAAACAAGTACCGGAGGCACTCCCTGCACAGGCAATCATAATAGCGCTGCTCGATATAGGCCCGCTGCTCCGCGGATAACTCCAATCCAAAACACTGGCATTGCGTTATATTGCCGGGCTTGCATTCAAAAACTGTTTTGCAACGGGGGCAATTCTTGGTTTCATGCTGGCACATTGAACAGGAGTTTAAAATTGGAAGCTAATGCCTGCATTGAAGTTGAATCTCCTTGTGTTAAACCCAACAAAATCAAAATATTTTTTATCGGTGATATTTTTCAGGTCAAGGAAAAATTTGAAGGTTTTGTAAAATTTGTATTCACCGTACAGGTCAATTGTGAAGTACCCTTCCAGTTTTTCAGGACTTCCTGCATACACGAACTCATCCCTTTTGCTCACCATATGTACCTGGGTACTGCCGAACAGTTTTTTTGTTGCTTGTACACCAATGCTTAAATTAAACGCATGTTTGGGAATACGGTATAAATTATAATAGGAAGTGTCCTTACCTATTGGAGCGCCGGTACCGTCGAAGGCGGCAGTTGTTTTTCCATTTGTATACGTGTAATTGGCGGTAATACTTATTTTGTTACGATTGTAGACAGCTTCAAGTTCTGCGCCATAATTGGTCTGCTTCCCCGCATTCAGGTATTTGCTTACAAAGGTTACAGGATCTGAAGTATATACTATTGCGTCCTTCGTATTGCGATAGAATCCAACCACTCTCGTTCTGAAGTTTTTCACTGAGAAAATTTCAACTCCCGCTTCACCGATGATCCCCTTTTCTGCCGTCAGGTCTTTGTTGCCGGAATACCCATCAAACAATTGATACAAGGTTGGTGTTTTAAAAGAAGAATAAAGGTTACCAAAGATCTTTGTCTTATTCTTTGTTAAATAGGAAGGATTGAAAGTGAACGTGAGATTAGAGCCATATTCCGAATGGATGTTTATACGGCTTCCCAACTCCAGGTTGAATCCCTTATTGTTTTTATAAACAACAGAAGCATACGGGCTGACCTGGTTGACCTTTGCCTTAAGCACTGTGGGTGGTGAAGGGAAACCCGGGAAGACATACAATGAATATTGATCGGTATTGTTAAACCGGTAATCACCGCCAATCAATAGTTCCCAGTTGTTTAAATTCCAATTACTATAAAGCTCGGCAAAATGAGTGCGCCCGGTATAACTGCTTCTTGAATAATCGACGTAAGGGCTGCTTTTAAATGCTGAATCATCGAGATAATCTCTCTCTACCCTGTTGAAATTGTAATTTGCGTGGACCGTCCCCTTATTAAAAGTGTATACAAGCCCTGCGCCAGCTTGTTTGTTATTGTTTTGTACGGTATAATCTTTTTCATCAGTAAATGCCGAAGCGTCAAGATCTATTTTGTAAGTACTGAAGGTCCCGGAGAAGGTTGCTTTTAGTTTTTTAGTAATTGAAAAGCCAAATCTTCCGTTTACCGCATGCTGTTTATAGCCATCCTTATCAAACGTGCCGGTATTGTTCTTATCCGTGGCTGCTGAAAAACCATCTGAACTAAGGTGGGTATAGTTCACCGAGTAATCCGCAAATTTTCCCTGTCCGCCAAGACCGACAGATTGTTTGAATGTATTATAACTTCCACCGGTAAAATTGCCGGATACGCCTATTGATTGGACGGCTGCTTTTTTTGAAATGATATTGATCACCCCAGCCACCGCATCTGAACCATAGAGGGTAGATTGTCCCCCTTTTAGTATTTCAATCCTCTCTACATGGTCAAGACTAATTAAATTCAAATCAAAATAATTGCTGATCACCGAGGGATCATTGACAGGGATGCCATCCAATAATATCAAAACATTCCCTGCTGAGGCACCGCGGATACTTGCAGTGATGTTTGTTCCCATATTATTATTTGCACCGATCATTGTTGTACCCGCCACCGTATTCAATAACTCGCTTAATGTCTTACCGCCACTTCTTTCTAATTGATGACGGGTAATGATGGTAATTACCTTTCCTGTTTCACTTTGTTTTTTGGGATACTTGTTGGCCGTGAGCACCACTTCATCCATTGATACGCCTGTTGAGTCCTGGGCCTGTAGCTGGTTGCTGATAATGACAGCAGCCAGCACAAAAAAATGTTTTTTCATTTTCATGAATTTTTTGTGTGACTGCTTCCGGTAACAAAAAGAGATAGAAATATAAACGTCCTGCGACTTTTACATCTCACGCCTTTCACCCGAAAGCTGAATGTTTACCGGCCAAAGCTTTAGCGGAGGCTGGTTGTCTAATTGAACTGGCAGGTCTTCTGGCTTAAAGCATTGTTGAAACCTTCCCATCCGGCTGAGCCGGAACAGTGGTGAATCTTCAACAATCTTGCTCTTTAAGCCCCTCCAGCGGAGGGGTTTGGGGAGGCTTTCTTACAGCTACGGGGATAGCGTCAGATTTTGACTGACTTCCCTTTTAATCCGCCAGCTGGCGGAACCAAATCGCTGCAAATGTAAGAAGACAGGATTTTACGGCAAGAAGAGTTTTCAACAATGTTTTCGCTATCCCGGACACGTTCATTGCCAGCGATGCTAGAAACAGGAAAAGGTTTAACCATCACCTGGTATTTTCCCAACTTTTTTATTGAAGCATTTCTTTAACACGCTGAATAAAATGAATGTAGAAGATATGCGTTTGCTCTATGATCGCTGTTCTGTATCTCGTTTTAATCAAGTCACATTTCTTCTACAAGGGATTTCTAACGAATTAAAAAATGCCCGATGAAGCGTATATCAACGAAAAAAATACTGGCAGCCTGTATTATATTTTCCATTAGCATGCGGGCTCACACTCAAACCATTCACCCGAAATATGAATTCGGAATAAACATTGGTTTCCTCGTATACCAGGGTGATCTTACCCCGGAAAGACTGGGTTCCTTTCGTACACAAAAATTAGCATGGGGGCTGCATGCCAGCCGGATATTTAATTCCTCTTTTTCCGTGAGAGGGAATTTTGTATATGGAAAATTGAGAGGAGATGACGCCCTTTATAATTATCCTGGATACCGCAAACAGCGCAATTTCAATTTCACAACACCGGTCCTGGAATTGTCGGGCCAATTGGTTTGGAATCCTGCAAGCAAGAACTACATTGAAAAAGGATTTTCACCTTATCTCTTTGCCGGTGCCGGTTTTTCTCTCTTACAGATAAAACGTGACTGGAGTAATATTAATACGAGCTACTTTGACCCTGAAACATCGGGGACATGGGCGGGATTAGCTGCGGATTCTTCTCATAGCCTTCCCCGCTTGCTTCCCGTGATCCCGGTAGGTGCCGGAGTAAAATATTTTATTTACTCCCATTGGGCGGTCAATGCAGAGGTTGCGTACCGGGTGATCAGGACAGATTACCTGGATGGTTTTAGCAAGTCGGCGAACCCAACGCTAAAAGATCATTATTTCGGTTATTCTGCCGGGATCATTTACCGCACAGGAAAAATGAACAAGATGGACTGCCCGGTTATAAAGTATTAACCGGCACTACAGGGTTTTCAGGGGTTTGATCCACTGGAAAGATAAACCAGCATAATAATTACGCTTTGCCGCCGCATTATAATACCGGTCACCCGTCGCATTGATATCATTTCCGAGGCTATAATTGGCATCAAAGAGATTGTCTGCCCCGGCAAAAAGATTCACCCCGTATTTTTTGTTTAGTATTTTTTTCCATCCCAGCTTTCCCCCAAGCAAATGATAAGAAGTAGCATAGAAGGTATTGGCGTCATTCAATGCAATAGGATCGCTGTAGAGATAAGTAAAAGCAGCATAGAGGCCCAGCTTTGTATGGATGTCGAAGGTGGCCGTCACAATATTGCGGGGCACACTCGGAAGTTGTTTGCCTGAAAAGTCGCTCGTTCCCTGTTTGAAATCAGCGTAATGAAAATCATTGTGCGTAAAACTTAGCTGTAGTTGCGCGCCCGTTATAAAATGATGGGGAGACTGGAAGAAATTATAAGAAGCCTGCGACTCGAAACCCCGCTGGTGCGTAGAACCGGCATTTACATAATAATTCGCGTTGCTGGCATCTTTTCTTACCACGATGGCATTACTGAGTTTGTAGGAAAAAACATTTAGTTCAACATACAACTTGTCTTTCAACCAACTGCTTTTCACCCCCGCTTCATAATTGGTTCCTTCTTCTGGCTGAAGCGTTGTATTGATCGCCACCGTTCCTGGCAACAGTTCCGCTACGGTAGGAGGAGAGAATCCTTTGGCGATACTTGCATAAAACCATGTATTGGCAATTATTTTTTTGGAGACAGCGATCCTCGGTGCCCACTGGTTACTGTATGTTCTTTTTACGGGAACGAAATTAGGTACGGACAATCGTGTGATGGTTACAGCAGAACGATTGATGCTGGCCCCGGCTGTTATATTCCAGTTCTTTTTTAAATGGAGGTCGGCTTGTCCAAAAACAAACCAAGTCCAGTTGTTCAGGTCGTCATTGGTTTGTACGGCCCCCGGTCTGCCACTAACATTCGCGAAAGTGGAAGTATTAAAAAATCCTCTCTGTGCTTCAGCACCAAAGAGAATTTGCAACTGCCCGATATTCATATTACGATCCCATTTAAAACGGGTGCGCCCTCCAAAATGTGGTTCTGTCCGAACTTCATAGGCTCTGAACGTTGGGTTTTTAAAATTGGTGAAAGCGCCATATACCATGGTAGTATTTTCCCAGTTACTGCCTATTAAAAAGGTATTGCTGATGCCTGCCAGGAAGGTTTTCTGGAAAATAGCCGCTCTTGCGGTGTCGGCACTGGGCAATGTACCTGCCTTGGGTCTTGCGGCACGGGGGTTAGCTGCATATTCAGCCTGCGTTAAAGCACCGGGCGTCTGGTAATAAAGGTCTCCATATAATATGGAAGCTTTCAGTTCCTGTTTTTCATTTGCTTTAATGATCGTTTGCCAGTTTATAACATCCCTTCGCATGGCAGTATGGTTGCGGTAACCGTCACTGTTTTGATGCGTATAGCTGAATGCATTCCGATGGTCTTCCTGTCCCAGTCTTACCTGTACATTGATATTTTGTAATCCAAAGCTTCCCGTAATATAAGAGGCATCGGCGCCGGGCATCCATTTTTCCGGCAACCCATTGATCAGCATAACACCACCTGAGCCGGAACCATAGAGACTGCTACCGGGTCCTTTAATGATCTCAATCGAGTTGAAATTATAATAAGCCAGCTGGTTCAGGTAGGTATTGCCACCGGGGTCGGTAAGTGGCAGATCGTTCCAATAAATTTTTACATTCCTTATTCCAAAAGGAGAGCGGAGTGTACTACCCCGGATATTCATCCGGTAACTTCCAGGGGAACGTTCTTCCATTCTGACCCCAGGGGTGCTATTAAGCGCGGGCAGAATGGAGAGATCGTTAAACCTTTCCAATTGGGCATGGCTGATATAGTTAACAGCGGCGGTAACTTCCTTTAACCCGCGGTTCTGTTCAAAAGCCCGGATCGTTACACCGGATAACAGAAGGGATGAGTCGGTTGCGGGGTCCTGCGCATAGGAAGACAGGATCAAAAAAAGCAGCGCCGCAAGGACGGCTGATGTTTTTTTCATGGTATTGGCTTGGTTAGTAACCACAAAGATAGAATGTTTATTTTATTATCTTCATCTCATGACTGCAAAGAACAAGCTCGGCCTTTTTGATTTTACCATGATCGTGGTAAGCCTAGTGATCGGTATGGGCATTTTTCGTACCCCGGCCAACGTGGCTGCCGCTTCTCCTACACCACTTATTTTCTTTATTGCATGGGTCGCCGGTGGCCTGGTTGCGCTTTGCGGGGCATTGACCTATGCCGAGATCGGGTCAAGATTGCCGGTGATGGGTGGTTATTATAAAGTTTTCTCATATGCCTATCACCCATCAATTGCTTTTGCGATCAACTGCATCATCCTGGTAAGTAATGCGGCTTCGGGAGCGGCTGTCGCCCTGGTAGGCAGTGAATATATAACCAGTGTTATTATCCCTGGTGCAAAGGATGCGGGCTATATACAGACGGTTCATATCACGATCGCCCTGGCTGCGATCGCAATTTTCTACGGTGTTAATATGCTGGGTCTCCGGCTAAGTGCAAAAACACAGACGGTCCTGACCATTGTCAAAATAGGGTTAGTGCTACTGCTCATCACACCTTTATTTTTTGCTTCGAGTGATACAGTGGCGACCTCTTCACTGATCACATCCTCTCTCGACCCCGGTTTTAAGGAATATATCAAAGCATTTGGCATCGGGCTGGTGGCTGTTAGTTTTACGTATGGGGGCTACCAGCAAACGATCAACTTCGGATCGGAAGTGGACCGGCCCAATAAGAATATTCCAAGAGGAATTTTCATGGGCATCTTCATCATTATTACGTTGTACCTCGCTATCAATTACGCCTATGTACATGTGATAGGGTTTGAAGCACTCAAGACCAGTAAGAATATCGCCGCGATCATGGCGTCTAAAATATTTGGTGTTAATGCAGAGCGTGTTTTGTCCGTGCTGCTTTTCCTCAGCGTGCTGGCTTATATCAATGTATTACTGCTGAGCAACCCGAGGGTAATGGTAGCAATGAGCGAGGATAAGATATTACCAGCTGCTTTCCAGAAAAGAAACAGCCGCGGAGCTTTAACACTGGCATTGACAGTATTTGCCGCACTCGCGGCGATAGTGGTTTTCTGGGCCAAGGAATTCGACACCCTGTTGAGCTTTACTATTTTCCTCGATTGCTTTGGTATGGTACTTTCTGCGGGGAGTATTTTTATTATCCGTAAAAGGACAGCCCACCTTGACGGCACCGGTATTTACAGTATGAAGCTATACCCGCTACTGCCATTGATCTTCATGGCGGCTTATTCGTTTGTCGCCATTAGCCTGCTGATCAATGAAACAAAATTATCGCTGATCGGGTTGGGTGTACTCGCCGGGTTCATCTTATTATATTTTATTGTAAAAGCCGTTAAGCCGGCTGATCAAACTACTTCGTGACATGGATATTTCTCAAATCATCAACGAACTGGGTGAGGACCGCGAAAATTATTTCAACGCGGTAGCCCCACCCATCATGCAGACCAGCAATTTCACCTTTAAAAAGGTAGCGGATCTTCATGCAGCTTTCCAGGATGAGATGGCCGGGTATCTCTACAGCCGCGGGCTGAATCCCACTGTTGATATTCTGCGGAAAAAATTAGCGGCACTCGATGGAGCAGAGGATTGTTTGGTATTTAATAATGGAGCGGCCGCCATCTTTGCCGGGATCTTTGCCAATGTAAAAGCGGGCGATCATATCGTGTCGGTAGCCAAACCCTATACCTGGGCACAACGCATGTTTGATGTGATCCTGCCACGATTTGGCATAACGACCACTTATATCGATGGTACGAAAATTGAAAACTGGGAAAAAGCAACAAAGACGAATACCAGTTTCTATTATCTTGAATCACCCAATAGCTGGGATTTTGCTTTACAACCTATCCGCGAAGTAGCATCATTCGCCCGCTCAAAAAAGATCACTACTTTAATTGATAACAGTTATTGTTCCCCTCTCTACCAGCAACCCATCGAAATGGGGATCGATATGGCGATGCAGACCGCCACAAAATATATCGGCGGGCATAGTGATACACTGGGTGGTGTGCTGAGCGGTACCCATGCCATGATGAAAAAAATATTTGACAGCGAGTATTTGAATGTGGGCAGTGGTATCCAGCCTTTCAATGCCTGGTTGCTCATCCGTGGATTAAGAACCCTGCCGGCAAGGATCGAAAGGATTACTAAGTCAACTGCCGAAGTAGTACAGTACATGAAAGCGCATCCGAAAGTGGAAGCCGTGCTCTTTCCATTTGATGACTCATTCCCGCAATACCAGTTAGCTAAGCAACAGATGAAAGGAGCCTGCGGTCTTTTTACTTTCGTTGTAAAGACAAAGGAAATGGAATCGGTGGTGAAATTCTGTGAATCGCTGCGGCATATTATGATGGCGGTTAGCTGGGGAGGCCACGAGAGCCTCGTGATCCCAAAATGTGCCGGGCTGCAACCAGCCGATTTTGATCCGGCTAATAGGGAACATCGTTATGTTCGTATGTACGTGGGACTGGAAGAGCCGGCCTACCTTATTGCAGACTTGCAGCAAGCACTGTCTAAAATCGAATAGGTGGTCAGGTACAACACGGAGCTACAGAGTTTTTGAGTTCCACAGAGAAACTAATTAGCTCTGTGTACCTCTGTTACTCTATACCTCTGTGTTGTGCCTCACAAAAAAATTCACCAGCCTACGCCTCCATTTCGTTTATTTTTGCGGGCAGGGAATAAACTTCATCGTTATGGGTAAAACATGGAAATGGATCTTATTGATAATTGTCTTGCTGGCAGCGGCATTTATTGTACGGGGCATGATCGCAGCGAAGAATAAAACAGAGAAGGTCGCCACAGAAAAAGTTACCCAAAGAACTATTATTGAGACCGTGAATGCCAGCGGCAAGATCTATCCGGAAACGGAGGTCAAGATAACCCCTGAATACCCGGGCCAGGTTACTGAATTAAAAGTCAGTGAAGGTGAATATGTAAAAAAAGGTCAGGTATTGGCAAATGTAGGAGGCCGGGGCATTACAGCGCCGATCAATGGGATCGTTTCTTCTCTCAAAGTAAAAAAGGGTGAAAGCGTAGCAGGAAATACTTTTAGCGTGGGTACTGAAATAATGACGATAGCAGATATGTCAATCCTCGAATTAAGAGTAGATGTCGGTGAAAATGATATCATAAAGGTACAGGTCGGTGACTCCGCCGATATTGAAGTGGATGCTTACAATAACCGGAAGTTCAAAGGAGTGGTTACCCAGATTGCCAATACGACAAAAGCTGCAACGGTCGCAATGACCAGCAATGATGTGACCAGTTATGAAGTTAAGATCCGGCTTGATTCGGTTTCTTATAAAGACCTCTCCGATTCCGCGGGTTCCGGCACCCCTTTCCGCCGGGGCATGAATGCCAGCGCGGATATCAAAACAAGGAAAGTAGAAAATGTACTGGCCGTTCCTATCATGGCAGTGAATGCCCGCGTAAAGGACAGTGATAAGAGCATGGGAGAAAAGAAAAAGGAACAGGGTAAAGAGGAGAATGATATGACGAACGCGTCAACCGCGGATGCACTCGAAGAAGTGGTATTTGTTGTGGAGAAAGAGGGGACGGTAAGAAAAGTGGTGGTAGAATCAGGCATACAAGATATCAATTACATCGAGATCACCAAAGGACTCCAGCCAGGAGAAGAAGTAGTGACGGGTCCGTATAATGCGATCAGTAAGAACCTGAAAACGGGAACAAAAGTAAAAGTTGTTCCCAGGGATAAACTGTTTGAAAACTAGCAGGTGTTTATGGTTTATAGTTTTTTGTTTATGGTTTTCCAACCTGCAAAGTCATTTCAATATTTGGAAATTAACTATAAACCAAAATTTTGAATTTTATAGTTTGAAATTTATTGTTTTTGGTTTTCTGATCTTTAAAGTCAGTTCGATATTCGGAAACCAACTATGAACCCTAAACTATAAACCCTAAACTATAAACATGATTTTTGGTGTTATCGGTGGTGGTAGTTGGGCGACAGCGCTGGCCAAGATACTGGCAGACAGGAAACATCCTATTAACTGGTGGATGCGGAGTGAACCGATCATCCGGCATATCAAAGAGAAAGGTTATAATCCCCAATACCTCAGTTCGGCAAAATTTGATGTCTCTCTTTTATCCCTCTCTTCGGATGTAAAAGAAACTGTGCGGCGGTCCGATGTACTGATCATAGCAGTTCCTTCGGCTTATGCGGAAGAAAGTCTTTCGGGGCTGCAAGCAGCGGATTGGAAAGGAAAAAAGATCGTCTCCGCCATCAAGGGATTGTTACCCGAGAAAAATATCTTACTCAACTATTATGTACAAAAACAATTCAGCATTTCGCTGGAAGATTATTTCGCGGTGCTTGGTCCCTGTCATGCCGAAGAAGTAGCTGAAGAAAAACTTTCTTACCTCACGTTTTCCGGCACGGATATCATGACCGCTTCCGAGATCGCTTCTCATTTCACAACGGATTATATCAGTACCATTACCAACCATGATATTCTTGGTGTACAATATGCTGCCGTACTGAAGAATATTTATGCACTCGGCGCGGGGATTGCCCATGGCCTGGGCTATGGCGATAATTTTCTCAGTGTCTATATTGCGAATGCCGCGGATGAGATGGCAGGTTTTCTCAGGAAATTCGGCGTTGAACATATCACCGTGGGTGAGCATGACGGGGAGGATCCCGTTACCCATCGTAAAACCCCTAATTATGCGGCTTCCGTTTATTTGGGGGACCTGCTGGTGACCTGTTACTCCTTACATAGCCGCAATCGGGGTTTTGGAACGTTGATCGGCAAAGGTTTATCAGTTACTGCTGCAAAACAGGAAATGAACATGGTAGCCGAAGGCTATAACGCCGCAAAATGTATCTATCATATAAACCAGTCAGTGGATGCAGCTATTCCTATAGCGGAAACGGTCTATAAGATACTTTGGGAAGATGTTAAACCTTCCGAAGGTTTTAAACGGATAGAACAGGTACTGGTCTGATCATTAAATTTTACCCTATGCCACTTTCCTATCATGGTTTTGCCCCTGCTGCCATCCTGGTGATGGTGACCTGCCTGGCAGCAAAACAATTATATGATTACTGGAAACATCATCATCAAAAACTTTAACTTCATAGCAATAAACTAATTGCTCCATGATCAAGTTTTTCCAGGTAATTTTTTTAATTGCATCGGTCATCCTTATTGTTATCAATGTACTGGAGTTCAAAAAATGGCAGGAAAGCCGCAAAGAAGGAAGTACAAAACCCCATCCCATGAAATGGTTTCCTTTTATTCTCACTTCACTTGTGGCCCTGGGGTGTGCACTCAATATCCTGGTCCAGTGGTTCAGCAAGGCTTAGAAAAATAATTCCGCCGCGATACCATCCGCTAATAATTTTCCTTCTTTGGTAAGCACCAGTGATTGGTTGTCGAGTTTCATCAAACCACCATCAATAAAACGTTTGCTTTTTGCCAGGAGTTCTTTTCCTGCGATCCCAGTATCGAGGCCTTCGATCGTTCGCAGCGAGGTCATGATATACTCATTCTTTTTTTGGGCATCAGTCAATATTTCTTTTTCAAAAGGGACAATATCCTTGCTGATGGATTCGATGTAAATAGTGTTGTTGGAAATATTCCATTGTCTTTCCTTTCCATTGAAAGAATGAGCAGAGGGTCCCAGTCCAAGATAGTGTGCTCCCTGCCAGTAGGATGAGTTGTGGCGGCTGCGCCAGCGGGGTTTTGCAAAATTGGAGATCTCGTAATGTTCGTACCCTGCCTCTTCCATCCATTGCATCAGTAAGAGGAATTGCTCGGATTGTTTACCCGGGTCAATATCTTCTGATTGATGTTGTTTGATCATCTTGTCAAGCGGGGTCTTTGGCTCTACTGTGAGTGCATAGCAGGAGAGGTGCGGGATATTCAATGATAAAGCGGTCTCCACATTTTTCTTCCATTTCTCATTGGTCAGTTGGGGTGTGCCATATATAAGATCAATGGTAATATTGTCAAACTGTTGAATTGCCAATTGCAAACTGTCCATTGCCTGTTTGGCATTATGCGCCCTGTTCATCCACCGCAGGTCTTCTTCAAAAAAACTCTGGATACCGATACTGAGACGATTGATCCCTGCTTCTTTCCAGTCGGTTAATTTTGTTGTTGTAATATCATCGGGGTTGGCTTCGAGGGTTATCTCCGCATTTTCCGCTACGCTATGCGTTGAACAGACTGTAGCAATAATATTTCCGATCTCCGCTTTTGTACACAAACTGGGAGTGCCACCGCCAAAGTAAATCGTTTCAATTATTTCATTTCCCAGGTAGTCTTTTTGCAGTACGACCTCCTTCACTAAAGCAGCAATAAGATCATTCTTATAATGCAGGGAGGTAGCAAAATGGAAATTGCAATAATAACAGGCCTGCCTGCAAAAAGGGATATGAATATAAATTCCTGCCATTAATTGATTAGCCGGTATTTAGTTTCCGGTCTCCGGGGGCAAAGCTTTTGGCGGCGGCACGCAGGTAAACCTGCTTACAAATAGGGATATGAATATAAATACCGGCCAAAAGATTTGCGATTTAATGAATAATTTAGCTCCGTTCCCTTACTCCAATTATGGAGAAAGGTGAGGACGAGGTGAGAAAATTCAGACTACAAATATCGGTGCTTGTTCTTTTGCTGGCGGCTAATTATGCCACCGCACAAATAAAGTATAATCTCCGTATCAGGGGAGTAGATAAGGATTCCGCTGCCATCGTTACTCAAACCGGTATTCAAACCAGCTTTGTTTCCCGTTTTACCTGTACCGATTATATCAATAAACTCCCGGCTTTATTACAATCCGCCGGGTATGTCACGGCTTCTATCGATAGTTTGCAGTACGATTCAACGGCCGCCCGGATGGTTTTATTCCTGGGGGAACTTTACCGTTGGGCGCAGCTGGATGCAAAAAATATTGAAGTCCCGATCCTGGATGCCATCGGCTGGCGGGAAAAAATGTTTGCCAATAAACCGATCGATTTCAGCCAGGTTAGGATATGGGAAGAAAGAATATTGAATCACCTGGAAAATAATGGTCATCCCTTTGCGCGGGTTTATCTCGACAGCCTGCAACTGGACGATGACAAGGTCTCTGCTTTATTAAAAGTGGATAAAGGCCCTCCTTACAAGATCGACAGTCTCCGGTTGTTTGGGAATGCAAAGATCTCCAATGATTTCCTGCAGCGGTACCTTGATATTTCCAATGGGAGTATGTACAATAAAGAAAAATTACTCCGGATCAATAAAAAGATCCGGGAACTGGCATATGTAGAAGAAGAAAAACCCGCGGATATTACATTGCTGGGAAATGGGTCAGTATTGAACCTGTACCTGAAGCAAAAGAAAAGCAGCCAGGTGAATGTGATCATTGGTTTCCTTCCGAATAATAACCAGCTTGTTTCAAAAAAATTATTGATAACAGGAGAGGGGAACCTGAACCTGAAAAATGCATTGGGAGCCGGGGAAACCATCGGGCTGAATTTCCAGGCCCTGCAGGTATCGTCGCAACGCCTCAATTTACTTTACCAGCACCCTTATCTTTTTAATTCTCCCCTCGGTCTCGATTTTTCCTTTGATATGCTGAGAAAAGATACCTCCTTTGTCAATATCAATCTCCAGTTGGGAGCATTATATATTTTGAATACGACACAATCAGCAAGGGTTTTTATACAAAAAGTGCAGACCATTATCAGTGAAGGAGGTGTGAATGCACCGCTCGTCATTCAAAGCAGGCGATTGCCTGACGTGGCCGATGTGAATTCGGTGAATGTGGGAATAGATTACGAATTCAACAATACCGACTACCGTCTCAATCCCAAAAAAGGGAATGAGATTCGTCTCATTACTGCTATTGGTACCAAGAAGTTGAAAAAAAATAACCAGGTCCTTGCATTAAAGGATCCCGGTGATCCTTCTTTTGATTTCAATACATTATATGATACGGTAAAGCTGAATACTTACCAGCTGCGGGTAAGGCTCGAAGCTGCGAAATATTTTCCGCTGGGTAACCAGCGAAGCACGGTGAAGACTGCTATTAATGCGGGGATGTTCCAGAGCGGGAATATCTTTCGTAATGAACTATTCCAGTTGGGTGGGTACAAACTACTGCGGGGCTTTGATGAAGAAAGTCAGTATCTGTCCCAGTTCGCCATCGGTACGGTGGAGTACCGGTATCTCGTGGGACAGAATTCTTTTTTCTATGTACTGGCAGATGGAGGCTGGGGACAGGATAACGGTCAGAAAAAACATTTGAATTATACTTATTTCGGCACCGGTATCGGTCTTGCTTTTGAAACAAAGGCCGGTATCTTCAATCTTGCCTGGGCAATCGGCAAAAGAAATGATACTGAATTTAACCTGCGGCAATCGAAAATTCACTTTGGGTTTGTGAATTATTTCTGATTATCCCGAGGAGAGTTTGTGAATTCTTCTTCGACGAGTCTCCTCCCGAAACGCGATCAAAACCAGCAGGGTAACCGGCGAGGGACTTGTCGCTTAACAAAGTAATCTTTAAGAAGATATCCGTTCACTAAACGATGAGTCCCTTAAGGCGTTCAAATTTGTAAATTCATTTGTAAAGGGAGACTCGTCAGGGAAGGAGGCAATCGAAGATCCACTTTGGGTTTGCGAATTATTTTTGAAACAGCTGAAAAATGGGGAAGTAGTTCAATACTTTTGCAGCATAACTTTTCTATTTGAACCGTCTCCTTTTTTTACTGGCTTTTTATTTGCTTTTTGCAGGTACTGTCACTGCACAGTCTTCAACAGACAGTACGATCATTCCACCGCCGGATTCTTTACTAAAAGATACAATCATCCACAAGGATTCTTTACCAGTATATATTTTCAATCCTGATTCTATTTCAAAAAGACCTCTAAGAGATTCCGGCTGGATACTTAACCCGGCGATCTCTTTCAACTCTCCCGGGTTTAGCTGGCAGGTGCTGGAGCATAATCCCTGGTTTGGCTTTACGGCCAGGCCCATCTACCCGGTAAAAGAAAATACCCGGCAGTTTTCGGGTAAGGAATTATTATTTTATGTCCTTATTTTTTTACTGATCGTTTTTGCCTTGCTCCGGAGGGCCTTCCCCAAATATTTCAGCGACCTGTTCCGTCTATTCTTTCGCACAACACTAAAGCAACGGCAGATCAGGGAGCAATTGATGCAAACACCTTTTCCTTCTTTATTGCTTAATGTCTTTTTTATTGTCAGCGCGGGTCTCTATGCTACTTTCCTGGTCAGGTATTTTAATATGGACCCGGTTGGTAATTTCTGGCTACTATTCTTCTATTGCTGTCTGGGCCTGTCTCTTGCCTACCTGGTCAAGTTCGTGGGATTAAAAGTATCGGGCTGGGTCTTCAATATGTCTGAAGCGGCCGATTCTTATATTTTTATAGTTTTTATTGTCAATAAAATGATCGGGATACTGCTGATACCCTTTCTTATTGTCCTGGCTTTTACCGTAGGAAATGTTTATACAGCCGGGCTCACGCTATCCTGGTGCCTGGTAGCGGGTTTATTGGCATACCGCTTTATTTTGACCTTTATTGCTATCCGTAATCAGGTCAAAGTCAATCCTTTTCATTTCCTTTTATATCTTATTGCCTTTGAAATCGCACCTCTTTTACTGGTTTACAAGGGTTTGTTGAGGTTTTTCAATCAAAGTCCGTAACTTTGCCGCCAAATTTAGCCAACCTAGAACATGACTAAAAACGGGGTGAATAAGGCCGACCACCAGGCCAACGCCATACAAAAGATCCTGATTACCCAGCCCAGGCCTGAAAGTGAGAAGTCGCCGTACTTTGAACTGCAGCGTAAATACAATTTGGAACTGGACTTCTACCCGTTTATCCGGCTGGAAGGCATACCTGCCAGGGATTTCCGCAAACAAAAGATCGAGATACAGCACTATACCGGGGTGATTTTTACCAGCCGCAACGCTATCGATCATTTCTTCCGCACCTGCGAGGAAATAAAGGTCAGTGTTTCGCAGGATACCAAGTATTTCTGTATCACGGAGGCGGTGGCCCTCTACCTGCAAAAGTTCATTCTCTACAGGAAAAGAAAAGTGTTCTATGGCGCGGATGGCACAAACAAGAGCATGTTTGACGTCATCAACAAGCATAAGGCCAACGAGAAGTTCATGTATGTTTGTTCGGAGAACCAGCAGGATAATGAGATCGTGACCTGGTTAAAATCCAACAGCTGTGAGTTCGTACTGGCCTTTATGTACCGCAGCGTAAGCAGCGATGTAAAAGAGATACTTACCAAAACTGAATATGATGTGATCTGCTTTTTTACCCCCAGCGGTGTAAAGAGCCTTTTTGATAATGTGCCGAAGTTCAAACAGAACGGAACGGTGATCGGGGCCTTTGGAAATAACACTTCCAAAGCTCTTGAAGACGCGGGATTGACACTGGAAATAAAAGCACCGCAACCCCAAATGCCAAGTATGGTAGCGGCGCTGGAACAATTCCTGGCAGCAACGAAGAAGAAAAAATAATTACGACCAAAACTAACTGACTGTGAAAGGACACCATTACGGGTGTCCTTTTTTTTATTATTGAGTTACAACACAGAGTAACAGAGGGCACAGAGCTACACAGAGAGTATCTCCGTGTAGCTCTGTATCTCCGTACCTCTGTGTTGTAACTCATTGTTTAAATTATTCAACGAACTTTGGGAATGACCCCGCGACATTCCAACCAGCTTATTCACGAGACCAGCCCTTATTTACTGCAGCATGCACACAATCCTGTCAACTGGTATCCATGGGGCGAAGAAGCATTAACCAGGGCAAAGGAAGAGAACAAACCCATCTTAGTGAGTATAGGATATTCCGCCTGTCACTGGTGTCATGTAATGGAAAGGGAAAGTTTTGAAGATGAGGCTACCGCCCGGATCATGAACGAGCATTTTATCAATATCAAGATCGACCGCGAAGAAAGACCCGACCTCGATCATATTTACATGGATGCCGTGCAGGCGATGACCGGGAGTGGCGGCTGGCCCCTGAATGTATTTCTTACTCCAACTGCAAAACCTTTTTATGGGGGTACTTATTTTCCGCCACAAAGAGCCTTTAACCGGCCTTCCTGGCAGGAGACACTGCTGGGAGTCAAACAGGCATTTGCAGAAAGGCGGCATGAAATTGATGCCCAGGCAGAAAACATGAC
Source organism: Chitinophagaceae bacterium (assembly GCA_031371915.1). Classification (GTDB taxonomy): domain Bacteria; phylum Bacteroidota; class Bacteroidia; order Chitinophagales; family Chitinophagaceae; genus JJ008. The sequence goes on from JANMKG010000102.1 coordinate 43,790, forward strand.
GGAACACCTGCTAAAATCAAACTATTTTGGATTACAGAAAACAGGAGCAGACGAGCTTTTCTCAACAAAGAAAACAGAAGAGATCTTTCAAAACCTCATGAGATCGGCCGACAAAGAATGGGGCGGTTTTGGAAAAGCCCCCAAGTTCCCCCAGACATTTTCTATCCAGTATTTACTACGGTATTCGACCTCACCCCAACCCCTCTCCAAAGGGAGAGGGGCTACAGGAAACTCCGATGCTGGTAATGTATCAATCAAATATGAAGACTCCAAAATCCCCCCTGCGGGGGGTGGGGGGGCTGCCCTTCAGCAGGCCCTTCTCTCCCTTGATAAAATGATCGAAGGGGGGATCTATGACCAGGTGGGTGGCGGTTTTGCCCGCTATTCAACCGACACAGAATGGCTGGCCCCCCATTTCGAAAAAATGCTCTACGATAATGCCTTATTGATAATTGTGCTTTGCGAAGCTTACCAGCTTACCCGGAAGGAACAATACAGGGAAGTGATCCATGAAACGATGGATTTCATCAGGCGGGAATTATTACACCCGGAAAAGGGATTTTATGCCGCATTGGATGCCGATAGTGAAGGAGTGGAAGGAAAGTTCTATGTATGGAGCCTGTCCGAAGTAAAAGAATTATTAGGAAAGGAAGCAGCTATTTTTTGCTCTTTCTACGATATAACTGAAAGTGGAAATTGGGAAGGAAGCAATATTCCCCGGGTAAAAAAGAACCCTGGAAAATTTGCGATGGAAAATGGTATGACAGTTGATAACTTAATCACAATACTCGCAGCAGGGAAGAAAAAATTACTGGAAGAAAGAAGCAGGAGGATCCGCCCTTTACTGGATGATAAGGTATTACTGGGATGGAATGCGTTGATGAACACCGCCTGCAGCAAGGCTTTCGGGGCAACGGGGAAGGAGGATTACCGGCAGCTCGCTGTGGAGAATATGAATTTCATGGTAGAGAAATTCACCACAAGTACCGAAAACCAATTCCATCATACCTGGAAAGACGCGGTCGCGAAATACCCGGCTTTCCTGGATGATTATGCTTTTTTGATCCAGGCAATGTTGCAGTTGCAGGAGATTACGGGCGATACAAAATGGTTGCTGCAAGCAAGTTCATTGACAGGGTATGTTGTAGAAAATTTCAGCGAAGAAGAAACAGGTTTCTTTTTTTATACACCGCTGAACCAGCCCGATGTGATCGTTCGTAAAAAAGAAATATATGATGGTGCCGTTCCTTCCGGGAATTCTGTCATGGCTTATAATCTTTATCATCTTTCGATCCTGCTGGATAAGAAAGACTGGAAACAAAGAAGCCTGGATATGATCTCAGCCCTGGGGAACGCGGTCGTGAAATACCCGGGTTCATTTGGAAACTGGGCCTGCCTGCTCCAGGAAATGATCAGTGGGACAAATGAGATCGCCCTAATTGGGGAGGATCTTTCGGTTGTTTTCCCTGGATTGCTCCTGGAATACATTCCTCACCGGGTAATTATCGCTTCCAAAAAGAGTGATCCGGCCTTCCCTTTGCTGGCAAATAAACCGGTCACGGGTAATCCCGCTATTTACCTATGCCGTAATTACACTTGCTCATCCCCCGTATTTTCTGCAAAAGACCTTATAACGCTGATAAACAGGGCTCCAAACAGGTAATTAATTTTTAGTTAATACAATAAACCGGGCTCCGTCACCGTTTGAAAATTTACCCCGTAAAAACAGCTTTGATTAAAAAAAAATAAATATTAATGTTGTGTCAGAGAAGCCTTCAAAATATTATATTTGTCCAATACCTCTTAAGTGTATGAAAATGAGAAACCTTTACTACACCCTTTATGCAGTGGCCTGCATTTCCGTGCTGGCCAGTTGTGGAATTTTGGGAAAGAAAAGCGGAAGCAAGGGCGGAAGCCTGCCAAATGATGGCCAGGTACACGGAGTTGCTCCGGGCGGGAAGTACACACTTCCTAAACCTCCGGGCATGGTCTATGTTCCCCAGGGTACCTTCCATATGGGTCCCAGTGATGAGGATCCTGCTTATGCATTCAGTGCAAGGAACCGTTCGGTTTCTATCAGCGGTTTCTGGATGGACGCTACTGAAATCACCAATAACGAATACCGCCAGTTTGTCCAATGGGTGCGTGACTCTGTAGTAGCCCGGAAGATGGGTTATGTAAAATCAGGTGCCGATGGTAACGAATATGTTGACTGGGCAAAGATGAAGACCATGAAATGGGGCGATCCAAAAGTAATGGAGCAACTCAGTAGTACAGATATCATCCTGCCTCCTGATGACAGGATCTTTGGTAAAAAAGAGATCGACCCCAGCAAGATTGCTTTCCATTCAGAAATATTTGATCTGAAAGAAGCCGCTAAAAGAGAAAATGCCGGCAAACCCCGTTCTACCTTTATAGTAAAAAAAGATGTGCAGATCTATCCTGATACACTTTGCTGGATCAGGGACTTTGCCTATTCCTACAATGAGCCGATGACCAAGCGTTATTTCTCTCACCCGGCTTTTGGAAATTATCCTGTAGTAGGGGTGAACTGGAAACAGGCCAATGCTTTCTGCGAATGGAGAACACATTTGCTGAATGCCTTCCTCGATTCAAAGAAAAGAGCACAGGAATCAGATTTCCGCCTGCCTACCGAAGCGCAGTGGGAGTATGCAGCCCGTGGCGGTCGTTCACAATCAATGTTCCCCTGGGGTAACTATTACCTGAGAAATAAAAAAGGATGTTTGATGGCCAACTTTAAACCCGGCCGTGGTAATTATCCTGAAGATGGTGGTTTCTATACGGTGCGTGCCGATGCTTACTGGCCCAATGATTATGGCCTGTATTGCATGTCAGGAAACGTTGCCGAGTGGACCTCTTCTATCTATTACGAAGGCCGCAACAACTTCCAGCATGATATGAACCCCGATGTGCGTTGGAATGCAAAGGATGATGATCCCCCCCTTATGAAGCGTAAGATCATCCGTGGCGGAAGCTGGAAAGATGTTGGATACTATCTCCAGACCGGTACCAGTACCTATGAGTACCAGGATACGACCAAATCTTATATCGGGTTCCGTTGTGTGATTGACTTACCGGCAGCTCCAACCAAAGGCAAACGCAAGTAAAAAAGTCAGTATAAAAATATTGAGAGGACAGCCAAACGAACCTGTCCTCTCTTTTTTCCTCTCATTTAATATTCAAACTAAAACCTTTTAAAAAGATCCAATTATGGCAGCAGCTATTCCTTCCAAAGTAAGCAAATGGGTAGACGTAGGCGTTTCTTTTGGCGCAGCATTAGTAATCTGGGGAGCCCTCCGGAAAATCACCCACGCAGCCGA
>JANMKG010000104.1:0-13579 GCA_031371915.1 Chitinophagaceae bacterium
CAGTGCACCTTGTAATTCTCCCTGTTCATTTCTTGGTACCTGGCTCGTCATGGTAGATTGCAGCGCCGGTCCTGCGATACCCCCCAAACAATAGGGCACCAGGAAAATAAACATCATCCATCCCTCCGTAGCAAAAGCAAATAAGACGAGTCCTACAGTGTATAAGAACAAGCCGAGGTAAATACTTTTTTCATTTCCCAGTTTTGGATTAATGACTCTTGTTAAACCCGCCTGCACAATGCCGACCAGTAATCCAACAACACCCAGCGAGATGCCTACCAGTTTTTCGGTCCAGTTAAAACGATAGATGGTAAAATAACTCCAGTTACCCTGTACCGACATGGCAGCGAGATAGATCAGGAAATAACAGATCGCCAAACCCGTAATGGAAGGTGAGTTTCTTAAAAACTTTAATGATCCAAAAGGGTTGGCTCTTTTCCACTCAAAAGGACGTCGGTGCTCTTTATCCAATGATTCGGGTAATACAAAATAACCATAGAGCGCATTTACCAGGCACAGTCCTGCAGCTGCATAGAAAGGTGCCCGGACACCCCAACCCGCCAGGAGTCCACCCAGCAAAGGACCAATAATAAAACCGAGGCCAAATGCAGCGCCGATCATCCCGAAATTTTTGGCTCTTGTTTCATTCGTGCTGATATCGGCAATATAAGCAGCACCCGTAGTAAAACTGGCGCCGGTAAGACCTGCAATGATCCGGCCGACAAACAACCAGCCATAGGTGGGTGCCAATGCAAGAAATATATAATCAATACCAAAACCTGTCAGGGAACTTAGTAATACCGGGCGCCGGCCATATTTATCGCTGAGGTTACCGATCAGGGGAGCACAAATAAATTGCGTGGCAGCATAGGCAAACAACAACAAGGCCCCGTAAGAACTCGCCTTGTTGACAGTGATCCCTTTTAGTTCAGAGATGAGTTTGGGCATTACCGGAATGATCAATCCCCACCCCATCACATCGATCAGGAGGGTAATGAAAATAAAACCAACAGCTGCTTTCCGGGAATTTGCCATGTTAGAATAACAGTGGCAAAAGTGCATTTTTTATTTTTACCAGCCTTTTTTAACTGGTTCCGTGTTGAGTCTTACCAGCCAGGTCCGCGGCCACGCCTAATTTTTTTATTTTTACCAGTCGTCCTATTAAATAAAAAAGGGTACCCCATACGCCGATTACAATAGAATACGCCATAAATAATAACCAAAAGGGTGTTCTGAAACGGGTGGACCATAGTGTCCGTTGATTAAAGAAGGAATCATCCGGGCTTGTGGGTATTCCCCATAAAACCTGTTTTTCAACCAGCAGGTTCCCGTACTCATCATTATCTTCTACTTTGGCGGCCAGGATAATATTTCCCTTTTCATCACCCGGCAGATTATTCTTTTTTAATTCAATGGTTACACTGCCTGTTGAATCTGTTGTATAAGTGGGTTCATCCCCGGCAGGCAAAATACCCCCCATCCTGCTGATACCGGCCTTCATTTCAACATCTTTGGCTGGTAACCATTCACCTTCCTTCAGCGCCAGTACCTTCACGATCATACTTCTTGTTTCGCCTTCTGTTAAGGTGTCAATAGAAATTTTCGATTTGGTGATTTTTGTTTCACCCTGTGTTTCTTCAAAATCTTTACTGCGTTCCGCTACTCCTATAAAAGTATGAGTGGAGGAAGCATCCCATGCATTCTTTAACGCGGGGGGCAGGATAGCTTTCGCCCTTCCATCGGGGTCGGTGATAACCCGGGTGACCAGGTTGTTTTGGGCAATACTATCCAGGTAGAGGACCACTGCCAGATGCGGGACAGGCTTAAACTTTTTACCCAGTTTTGTTTTTGTGTTCACCACCAGGTATACCGCCTTATTATTGTCCATACAATAGCTGATGTTCACAAGTAATTCGGGGCGGGTTGAATCCTGTGCGAATATTTTTATGCCGGTGGCGAACAACGCGCCAAGGAGCAGGCTTGTTTTAAGTATGTTCTTCGGGTTCATTTTGTTCAGTTATGGTTTCATGAATGGGGATGATCGGGTATATCCTCGCGAAAAAAGTGATCACTAACAGGGCCCCGGCAAGCGATCCCATGGCGATGGCCCATTCTTCCCAGCTTGGGAAATAGTGGTGATAGCTTTCTGGTGTTTCCTGCATTGGTAACATGGGGTTAAGGAGAGTAGGCGTTACGATGAGATAACGCTTGAACCAGGCCCCTACCACGATCAGGATACCAATGATGAACATGGGAAACGGTTTACGGCCTTTTTTAAAAAGCAGCGCGATAATAGGAATGATCAAACCGATGATGATGGCAAACCAGAACATCAGTGCGAATTCTCCCGTAAACAGGTCGGTGAGATGCACAGCTTCTGCTTTTTTCATCTTAAAAGCAGGCACCATATATTCATTGATATTAAAATAGAGGTAGAGCAGGGAAAGCATCACGACAATTCTTCCCATTTTTTCAAAGTGCAGTTCAGTAATATATTTTTCAAGGCGGTAAAATCTGCGGAAGACATACATAGCTACTACGACAGCACCGGCCCCCACCAAAAAAGCGCCGGATATAAAATAAGCGCCGAAATTGGTACTGTCCCAACCGGGACGGTAGGTGGTTGCAAATAACCAGGAAGTAACCGTGTGAATAGAGAAAGCAACGGGTATAATAACGATACAAAGAATGCTGATCGCTTTATCACTTATTTTAAACTGGGCGGATGTTCCTTTCCAGAAGGAACCCTGGAACCGGTAAAGTTTATTAAGTGCCTTGCCTGATTTCTCTTTGAATTTAATAAGGATCTTGAGATCAGGTAACAAGGGCATGTATAACAGGAGCAGGCTGATACAGAAATAAGTGCTGATCACAATTACATCCCACATAATGGGGGATTGAATGCGCCCGTGCAGGAATAAATTCAGGAATCGTTCTGGTCTTCCCATATCTATTATAATGATAAAGGAAGCAAAAACGATGGCTGATACCGCTATGATCTCCGCTATACGGGTCAGGGGGGTCGCCCACTTTACATTTGCCAGGCGAAAGATGGCGGTGATCAAAGAACCCACCAGGCTGATCGCGACAAAGAAGACAAAATTTGAAATATAAATACCCCAGGAAACATAATCCCGCATATTGGTCACGACTAATCCATATTTGAGCTGTCGGTAATAGGCATAGAGCCCGACAAAGCAGAAAGCCAACAGGATGCCTGTCCAGATCATTCCACGCGGGCCAAATTTTTGGGGTAGCAGGTCCTGCGTAATTTGTTCAGCTGTTAAAGCATTGGTTTTTTCCACGGTCAGTTATTTTGAGTGATTTTTTTTATCGTCATCATTTTCGTTCTCCAGCCCTGATTCAAAAGGAAAATTGCGATTAACAGGCGGGAGATAATACACACGGGGCTTTGTCCCGAGATCTTCCATCAGCCTGTACCCGGCTTTATCCCTGATCAGTTCACTAAAACGGAATGTTTCGGAACCATTGGTTACAGAATCTTCGTTCTCATCACCAAATGCAAAAACACCATTCGGGCAGGCGGATACACAATGCGGCAATTCACCTTTCCTTGTCATATCCGGACAGAAATCACATTTACCTACGGTCCCCTTTTTTTGTGGCAGGCTGCTTTCACAGGAATAAGGTTGTTCGGCTACTTCTTTTGTAAGAACAGGTTCTTCCCAATTGAATACCCTGGTAGAATAAGGACAGGCGGCCATACAGAAACGACAACCCACACAACGATCGCTGTCGATCAGTACAATTCCATCCTGCCGTTTGAATGTCGCATCCACAGGACAAACCTTTACACAGGGTGGTTCATCGCAATGCATACAGGTAGTTGGCTCCCAGTAAGGCGCTGTATGGTCCGCGTCTTTCATTTCAAGTACCTTGATCCAGTTTTGGCCCGGGTGGACTTGGTGCATATGGTTACAGGCGGTTTGGCAGGCTTTGACGTTTTTACAACGGGAAAGATCGATGACCATCACGAATTTCTTTCCTGCAATACCTTTCCGGGCCTCGCTGTTGGATACCGGTGGCAGATCAGGAACAGGTTTCAGGAAAGCTTTATCCATTTCGATGATCTCCCCGTCCATTGACAACAGCTTTACTGTTTCACCGCTGGCTTTTACATCATCACCGGCATAACTATCAAAAGGATTTTTTTTCGGCGAGCAACCGGCCGCAATCCCGGCAAGTACGCCGGCGGTAAGGAACTGTCTGCGCGATGTATTTTTATTTTCCATACAATTCTTTTAGTCAAATCAAATAAGGGGTTTCTGTTTAGTGACCCAATTCTTCAGTTCCTCATCATTGATCTTTTTCCTTTTCCCACAGGAAAGTTTGCGGGCATCTATTTCCACCAGCTTTCCGTCCTGGGTCAGCATCTTTACCATATTCTCTTCGCTTTTTTTTACTTTGGGCGCGCCAGGGATAAATTTTGTAAAAGCCACAGCAGAAAGTACCGTAGCGCCCCATACCAGGAATTTTTTCCGCGTAGAGATCTTAGATGATTTTTCCATGTAGTAATTATTCAGTTGGTAATTGCACAAAATAGACTGCAGCAGCGGGGGAATGAATCACTTTACTCAATACCCTGCATGATTATCGTCAGGTTCCCGGCAATAAAAAACCGGCCGGGATTACCGGCCGGTCGCAGGAATTTCTTCCCGGGTTATTTTTTAAGTGTCCTGATGAAATTCACGATATTCCACCTGTCATCAGCATCCGGCACCTTCTTTTTAAAAGCAGGCATATCATCACGTCCTTCTGATGTTTTATAAAAGATAGCACCATCGGTCTGGGACTGGAAGGTCGCTTTTGAAAAGTCACCGGGTTCTGTTTTTAGCGTTGCCGCCTTGGTACCGTCCCCCATTCCTTTCGCGCCATGGCAGGATTTACAATGGGTGGAATATAATGTTTTCCCTTCCGCGATCGAAGCTGCATCGGAAGGCACTGCATTCTTCATCGTTTTAAAATTATCGGGTACGGGCCAGGGTTTTTGTTGAAAGGGGCTAAAAGCCGTTATCGTACCCAGCAGGAAGAAACCCGCGATACTCGCTACAAACACGGGGATTAATTTCTTTTTCATATTAAGAGGTGTATTTAAGAGTGAAACAAATTAAATAGTATTCATCATGATCTCAGTTGCAAATTACACAGGAGCGATATAGGTTCTATTGATAGCAATAACCCGGCCGTATGATTTTAATCATGTTGCTGCCTGCCTGCGTTTATTTTTCAAAATAGAAGCGAAGCGCCGTTTCAATATTCGTCATATCGACCAGTTCTGGATCTTTCCGGGCATCAAAAAGAAGGACCCCGCACATGGCCCCCTTACTGTCCAGGTCTATAAAAGACTCGCTTTTATCAGCTTTGACAAAGAGCAGCCACCTGGCTTTGGAAGTCTCAACAATGCGAAGACCGGGCCAGTATTTTTTGATAACAAGCCGGGCATTCCGCATCTGGTAAAAACAATCATGCGTATCACTTTCGTAAATCCTGGTATCAGTTATCTCTTTTATCTTCCGGAGTTGTCCTGAATCAGGAGAAAAGAAGACCGCGGCTTTACCCTTTACGACCAGGGTATCATCAATACCAGAAGGGGGTTTCCTGTAAGAGACCGTATCATAGTTAGTGCTGGTTGTTGCCTTGTCTTTTTTTGGTTTACTCCCGGGGTTTGAGCAGGCGGCAACAGCTAAAAGAAAGAAAAGTGGGATCCGGGTCTTTGTGAAAAGATTAGGAGAAAGTTGCCGGCTGTTTCTATAAAAGTAAAGATTCATAAAAATGCTTGTACCGGGTATAACTAAAACCCCGGTAAAATTACGCCGGGGTTTTATTCACTGCTTTGGTAATTACGTCATTACTGACGTTCCTGTTTAATAGTTCCAAAGACGGGTTATATTAAAGCCGATCAGGAACTTGCCGCCTTTCACTTTTTCGCCAGTTGCCTTATCAGTGTACTTGAAGGGGCTGTTATTATTAAAAAGATTATTCCGTTGCTGGTTCAGCAGTGAGTAATTACCCAGGAATACCTGGAAACTATGGCTGCTGGTATTGAACTCCACTCCAAAGGAAAGATTGGGATTGGGATTGTTCTCGGGATGCCTGGTCAAAGGCTGGTCGTAATTCAATAACAGGGAAGTTACCGTAGTCAGCTTATATCGTCCTGAAAACGAAATAGCGAAATGATCCTGTTTCATGGACCTGTATATCTCTTTCCCGGTGCTGTCGTTTTTGGTATAATAACCGGATACAGCATTCTGGTGTGATATACTGGGAGCTATTTGCAGGGAGAGTTTGCTGGTGATCTTCCTGGCAATGATCAGCTGGTGAAAGAAAGACATCCTGTCGCTTGTATGCTGTGTAACACTACCATCGTAAATCGTCGCTTCTTTTCTTGTATCAATGGCACCGTCTACGTAATAGGTGAGACTGACGGGGTATTTCCCTTTTGTTTGAGTGAAAAATGCATACTTGGCACTGGCATCCCATAACATATTGCTTTTGGTGATACCGATACCGACGTTCAACCTGTTAATAGGAGAATACGTGAATCCGAGGCGGATATTAGAGGGAGCGAAGAATCCCCAGAAATCCTTGTAGCCTTTGTCCACGGTACCAAAACGGTGCATGATATCCATTTCAAAAGTTTTCTTAATGGGCACCATTACGGTTTGGTTATCGATGATCCATATACTCTGGAAAGTGTTCTTGGCTGGTTTTACTTTACCCGGTACAGCAGGTTCTTCTGCTACAGCAGTGCTGTCCTGGGCTGCCAGTCGCGGCCCGAACAGGAACAGGAAGCCCGCAAGGCATATAGTCATCGCCGTCCGGTAGTTGGGTTTATGTATTAGCAGTTTCATTTTTTAATATTTTAGATCGCTTAGTTAATTGTTAGGTGCCCCGTTCCTTATCCAGTCATACACTTTTTGCCTGTTTACGGCGGAGGGGATATATTCTTTCATTTCACCGTTGATCTTGTGGTACAGGATACTTTCTTTTGGTATTAGCGTGTTCACATAACCACCGTTCACCAGTTCAAGATAAGAAGTAGCAGTAGCCATGTATGGTTTGTGCGCTCCTGTAACATGGCAACCGGATAGCGCACAACTCGAGTTGAACAGGGGGGCCAGTTCAGCACTGTAGCTCACAGGCTGGGGCGGTCCATCAGGATCAACCGTTGCTTCGGGAAGTAATACATCCTTGTAACAACCCGAAAGGCCAAACCCGAGTGCGACTGCCAGGAGGATATTTATTAAATGACGTTTCATATAAAATAATTTAAAGCGATTATTTGTTATTGAAATTCATGTTGCACTCAATGGCAATTTTATCTGCGATGCTGGTGCTGACGATCCCGAAGTCCCGGCAGTTGAACTGGAAACTCAGTTGCAGTCCGAATACATCGTAAGGAGCAGCGCCGGCGATGGTGGCTCTTTTAATGTATTTTAATTTACCGACCAGGGGAAAGGTTGCGGGAGAAGCCAGTTTGCCCTGCCAGGTCAGGTTAAGATTGACAATATAATCACCGGTCAGGGGATCGAATTTTACATTCGTTGTTGTGATCTTGGCGAGGTTGGTGACGGTAAGGTTTTGTGTACCGGGTACAATAGGAGTGGTTCCCAGGTTTCCTATATTACAGCCTCCATCCCTCCCCGGCTCCCCGGTATTGGATTGATTAATCTGTACATAGCCATTGAAATAGGTCTTGCTGTCATCTCCTTCATAAAAAGCCCAGGAAGTATCCTTAAGAGGTTGCCCGGCTGTGGTATAATTGATCATTTCCGCTGTGACGACATTGTGCATCCCAAACTGGTTAAACCTGCCGGTAAGAAGGCCGGCTGCACCCACATAGGCGGTTTCCCACATAACATTAGAGTGAGCTTTATCCAGCTTCCATTCAGCGGCATTACCCGCGGTCATATTACCTGGCAGCAGAACGGCGGTTCCCGGTGTAAATTTGGTCGTAGTAGAGGAAGGCGGTGGTGGCAGCGTGTTATCATGGGTGCAACTGGCGATATACCCGTACCCGCTGATCAGTACCAGCAGGATCAACAGCGTTTTATTACTAAGCAGTTTCATAAATGACTATTTTAAAGTGAATAATTATTTTAAACAGAACCCGGTAAAGCTATTACCCAGGACAGGATATCACTATGACTTCCATCAAAACAAGCAATGACATATATCACTTATTAGAAAGATCCCCGGGAGCAGGACTATAATTACTTGAACACTAAAGATGTAAATAAACGGGGCTTTGTGGTAGAGAGCTGTCTATACCCGGGCGGATCTTTTATACCAGCTAATTAAAAACGAGAGGAGAAGTATCGCGGTAAAGCCACTAAGGAATAAGAGAAAACTATCCGTATAAAGCTTCATTTCATTCCTGACAATCGTTTTATCGGCATTGTGCAAACTTGTTTGCAGGTACAGGTCACGCAAAAGGAAAAAGAAAAAGACCAGGCTATGTAATAAACTAAGCACTGGTTTTTTTGCAAAGAACGGGATCCAAAAAAGAAGCGTGAGCAGTGCCCATATTTTTAAAAAAGGCTGTTGAACGGACAGCCTGATATTTTCAAATGAATAATCAGGGTATAAATTTTTTAGTTGCAGACCCAGGTAAAGCAGGCCCACCAATGCGTAGGTATAAGGGAGGAGCGAAAATATTTTTTTAACCGGGGCCTTAAAGCTGGTAGCGATAACGGATACAAGCGCATAAACCAGTGGATAGGCGGAAAAAAACCCCATGAGTTCAAGACGTTCGATATACGAAAAGAAACCAGCCCCCATCAGGTTGTTGTTATAAGATAGAACAAAGAAAAAATATCCTTTTGTCTAAAATACACCTGAATAAAAGAAAAGGAATGATTATTTAACAGCCGGGAGAAACCAGGTTGCATTCCAGGGTATCCCCGCAGGGCATTAATCAGTATAAGTAAACAAAAACGCCACTCAGTCAATTTGAATGGCGCTTTTAGAAAAAACCAAAACAAAGATATAATTCCAGGTCTTTAAGGATACCTGTCATCTTTAATAACAGTGGTGCGGGTAACTTCTTTATCAGAGGATCTGTTTCCACCGCGTAATAAAGCTACCAGGATGATCAGCAATACGGCACCCCCCACTACCCATACCCAGGGTTGTGTGTACCACTCTTCTGTGGTGGTGGTGGTGGTGGTTTGCCGTGTCACCGTTGAACTCGTGCTATCCTGTCCCCAGGCGATTACTTGTGTAATGCTGAATAGCAATACCAGGAAGTATTTAAAGGCAGCACTCAAACTTGCTTTTTTCATGTTTGTTGGTTTAGAATTAGAACAATTGGTTATCGTTTTATATATATCATAATTGGGCCAAAAATTTTTCAGGCATATTTTTCATTTAAAAGCGGCTAAAAAGGGGAATAATTTCTACATTTTTTCCGGGGACGAAGGATTTGGTAGCTTGATGCGTCAATACGACAACCCCTTTGAACGAACAGGAGCTGATACAACAACTCCGGCAGGGCGATGAGCCTGCTTTCCGGTGGCTGGTAGAGAACTACCGCAACCGGGTGTTTCATACTGTACTGAACATTTTGCAGGATACAAAGGAGGCGGAGGATGCTGCACAGGAAACATTTATCCAGGTCTTTGAATCGGTAGGGTCTTTTAAAGAGGAATCTTCCCTCTCCACCTGGATATACCGGATCGCTGTACGAAAAGCGCTGGATAAACTCCGGAGAAGAAAGACAAGGCAAAAACTGCATTCGCTACTTCCCTGGTGGATGCCGGAAGAAAAGAAAAGCAGTGAATCGGCTTTTCAGCATCCCGGGATCGTAGCGGAGAATAAAGAAAAAGCTGCCATACTCTATAAAGCGATCGGGTCATTGCCATAAAAACAACGACTTGCTTTTACCCTGGTAAAAATACAGGGAATGAATTATGAAGAAGCCTGTGCCATCATGCAGCAAAATATCAAGGCTGTAGAATCATTGATCAGCAGGGCAAAAGGGAACCTGCAAAAACAACTGGAACATTTTTATAAAACAACAAAATGAACAGGATGGAAAAAAGAGTTACTCCAATGGTTGACGAACACCTGCAGGCATTTACCGGGATGCAGGAAGCCGGGACGGATGATTTCTTTTATACCCGGCTAAAAGCAAGGATGCTTGCCCGGCAGGCAGGAATGGAAAAAACTAACCAGGGATGGAACCTTCCATTGAAACCCGTTTGGGTATTGGGTACATTGACGATACTCTTAGCGATGAATGGATATATGTTATCACAGAAGGCGAGAAACCAACCGACCCAATCAACGGGCACGGCTTCTTCCCTGAAAAGTTTTGCCGAGTCTTATGACCAGGCTATTTCATCATCTTATTGAAATATGAATAATGAACCCCGTTGCTAAAAATAAATTACTGGTTTGGCTGGTGGCGTTATTGCTGGTCGCCAACGCGGCCAGCATTGCCCTGTTCTGGCTGGGCAAAAGCAAACAGCCACCACGGCCAAAAGGAACGCCTAATGAATTTTTAATAAAGGAATTAAAACTCGATACCGCACAGCAGGTACAACTGGAGATCCTCGTTAAAGAACACCGGGCTGCTGCGGAAAAATTGCGGGGAAAGATCAGGGAATCAAAAGAAGCTTTTTTTGATCTGCTGAAACAACCCTCTGTAGCAGATAGTAGTAAACAGGCCGCTGCAAAAGCAGTAAGTGTTAATACAGAAGAATTAGACCTGCTTACGTTTACACATTTTGAAAAAATAAGAGCGCTGTGTACAACGCAACAGCAACAAAAATTTGATGAGATCCTCCAGCAGGTCACCAGTATGATGGGACAACCACGACCTCCCGTGGGACCGGGAAGAGGACCTGGCGGAGAACAGGGTCCTCCACCCGGGGGGCCTGGTGGGGACAGACCGCCACCACCCGGGCAATAATTTTTTTCACAATAGCTAAACAACAACTCCTTTTATGAAGCCATCCTTTTTCTTGTTCGCCTTTCTGTTTATATTTTTTTCCTGTAAAAAAGACAGCGGGTCCACCAACAATTCTGCCGCAAGTATTACGGCACTGGCCTGCGCAAGCGTTTCATTTTCCTTACCGGCCACTATTAATATAGCCTATATTGCTACGGCGACAGTTCCGTATTCAGGAGGTAACGGTGTTGCTTATACCGCTTCGTCAGCTATCAGCTCAACAGGTGTTACCGGGCTTAGCGCCACATTGCAGGCAGGGACATTAACGAACGGAAACGGTAACTTGTCTTATACAATATCCGGGACACCAGCATCATCCGGTACAGCAAATTTTGCCATTAGTTTTGGCGGACAAAATTGTAGTCTTACCCTGGCTGTTAATGCCGCCGGTGGCCCAACATTGCCTGCCGTGTATACAAAGATCTATGGCGCTACGAGTATAACATTTGACGGAACCTGGGTTACCATTAAATGCAACGCCTTGCCGGATCATAAAAGTGCATATTACCCTGCCGCCAATCCCCTGCACGAAAATTTCAGTGGTGCCACTTTCGGTGGCGGTACATTTGCTATCAATCCCAATACGATCGCCACCCAAACTATCACGCTGAAAATCCCTGTCAACCCTGCTGTAAATGGCGCACATAGTGCCACACCTATGGGTGTGATAGGAGTTGCATTGAATGGTGTTCCTTTCTTTAACCAGTATGCTGCAGGAGGTTCTCCGCTGACAGGAGAGATAAATAGTTTTGACCAATGGTGGGGTCACCCGCAAATGTCCGGGATGTACCACTATCATGTGGAACCACTTTACCTGACCACTGTAAAAGCCAGCAAGTCTGCCCTGATGGGATTTTTATTGGATGGTTTCCCGGTGTATGGTCCTAAGGAAACGGATAACTCTGATCCTGCGGGCCTGGATGTATATCATGGGCATACCCATGCAACAGTTGATTATCCCGGTGGAATCTATCATTATCACTTTACCGCGGCGGCTCCCTATTTGAACGGGAACGGGTTTTATGGTACGCCCGGTACCGTAACACAATAAACAGCATGTTCTTTTTTCATTCCCGTATAGTTTCTGAGTTCCGGGTATCCCGTTTAATAACGGGATGCTTTTTATTTTTTTTATGTATCTCCTGCGGGGGTAAAAAAAGTAGCACACGTAAAAAGACCAGGATCGCTAAAACAGTCCCTGCGAATTATGTAAATGCAAATGACCCGGGATTTAGTAAGCGCCAGGACACCGTTTATTACGGCCCACATTATTTTACCGGTTACCAGTTCTCGTTATATAACGATGGGGATACTGCATTCATCAATTCTTATTTCAACGGAGTAGAAGAAGGGATTCAGAAAAAATGGTATGCCAGGAAACAACTTGCTGAAGAAAGATTTTATATTAACGGGAAAAAAGAAGGAATGCAAAGAGGCTGGTGGCCGGATGGAAAACAAAAATTTGCTTTTGCAACCGTCGGGGATGAATACGAAGGCGAATTCAAAGAATGGTATTCCTCGGGGTTACTGGCCAAACAATTTCATTACACTAACGGGCGGGAGGAAGGAAGCCAGCGGCTGTGGTGGGATAATGGAACGGTACGAGCGAATTACGTAATACGGAAAGGGAAAAAATATGGCCTTATCGGCCTTGTCATTTGTAAAAATCCTTATGATTCGATCAGTAAGAAATAGCTGTTGTTGTTTATTGATACTATTGATGGCCTGCAAAGGCAAATCACCACTATCTACGCTTCCTTTTATCAACAAGCCGGACTTTACACCGGAATGGATCGGGAAAAATGACCCGGCGTATTCCTCCATTCACCGCATCCCGCCCTTTTCTTTTACCGACCAGGATGGACAAACAATAACGGAGCAAACAGTGGAAGGAAAGATCTATGTCGCCGATTTCTTTTTTACCCGCTGTGGCAGTATCTGTCCCCGGATGACCAGCAACATGGCTATTTTACAGGAAAAATTTAAAGACAATGATAAAGTGATCTTTCTTTCCCACTCGGTAACACCGGAAATGGACAGCGTGCCTGTGTTGAAGAAATATGCAACCGATAAAGGTGTTATAAGTAATAAATGGTATTTACTTACAGGCAGCACCGATAAAATATATGACCTGGCGAAAAAACAATACTATGCGGGGGATACGATCGGGTATTATCAAACGGGCAACGAGTTCTTACATACGGAGAATTTTATCCTGGTAGATAAGCACCGAAGGATCCGTGGAGTTTATAATGGCACGTTGGCGCTGGAAATGGATCGACTGGCTGATGATATTCATACATTACAAGAAGAAGAGGATTAACAGGAAGTCAGGTTATCTTATCTCCTCGAACACGCCCGTCTCTTTGTTCTTCCGCACATTATCCCAGGTAAAATAACGGCCATTCATGGCTACATAAATACCAGCCGGTAAGGTTTGTGCAAAAGCCAGCGCACTGCCCAGGTTAAACAAGCCGTCAGAGCTGCCAAATTTAATAGGTATCATCGCGCCGGTAAGGATAACTGTTTTATTTTTTACTTTTTGCGCCAGCACCTTTGCTGTTTCTGCCATTGTATCAGTGCCGTGGGTGATAACAATGGTTG
>JANMKG010000119.1:0-7847 GCA_031371915.1 Chitinophagaceae bacterium
GGTATGGGAATGATCACAAAACATCCAACAAACTGCCCGCTGTTCTTTTCTTCCACGATCCAGTAACCTTTATAATCAGCAGGGCTGGCGGTAAGTATTTTTTCTTTCAAATAGGTATCACTTTCCTTCCTTGTCCTTGGGCGTCGTATATATTGCATCACATCGGGATTGCCCTGCAGGGAGAAATAGTTGTCCGCATCCGCGGCGGTAAAATGGCGAACTCGTAAACGTTCTGTTTCAAAAATTGTCATAGTAGCCTCCCCAAACCCCTCCCAGGGAGGGGCTTACAGTCGTTTATAATAGTTGAATTTTCAAAGGTCATTAAAAATATCTCCCTGTTATTGGTAATATTTTTCTGCGAAGCAAAAACCTGTATTCATCTGTGTCAATCCGTGTTCATCTGTGGCCAACCTGTATTCATTCGTGGTAATTCGTGGCTAATCCTTATTTATGGATCTCGCTCGTAAAATGAAACGCTATCTCCGGGTTATTCGTCCGTTCCGTATTCAAAAACCATTCGCTCTGCGCCAGGTAGACCATATGCCCGTCCTTGTCCTCCGCGATATTCGCCTGCTTGAACCGGGAAAAGTCCAGTAGTTTTTGCTGATCCTTGCTCGTGATCCAGCAGGCTTTATAAAAAGGCAATGAATTAAAGATCACGGATGCTCCATACTCGTGAAGCAAACGATATTGGATCACTTCAAACTGGAGTTCACCCACGCAGCCCACGATCTTCTTGGTACCGCCAAACTGGGTAAACAACTGCGCCACGCCTTCATCCGTTAACTGTGACAATCCTTTCTCGAGTTGTTTTGTCTTCATCGGGTCCTTGTTCACCACTTCTTTGAATATCTCGGGTGAGAAAGAGGGAATACCGGTAAAGAAAAAATTTTCTCCCTCCGTTAATGTATCCCCGATCTTGAAATTCCCTGTATCAAACAACCCGACAACATCTCCCGCATAAGCATCTTCGATAACACTTTTATCACGGGCCATGAAAGAATAGGGATTACTGAAACGGACATCTTTATCCAGCCGCACATGATGAAAATATTTGTTCCGCTCAAATTTACCGGAGCAGACACGGAAGAAAGCGATCCTGTCACGGTGCTTGGGATCCAGGTTGGCATGGATCTTAAAAACAAAGCCGCTCATTTTATCTTCTTCCACATCAATGGGACGAACCGTAGTGTCCCGGCTGCGCGGGGTGGGCGCGATGCGGATAAACGTATCCAGCATTTCCTTTACGCCGAAATTGTTGATAGCACTTCCAAAGAAGACGGGGGCTACTTTTCCATTTAAATAATCGGTGATCTTTAGTTCTCCATGCACCCCATCCACCAGTTCCACATCTTCGCGGAGCTGGTTGGCATCCTTCTCTCCCAGTTTCTCGTTCAGTACGATATCATCCAGGTCAGCCACTTTCACCACGTTCTCATCCGCAGCCTTGGTACCCGCGGTGAACAACAATAAATTTTTATCATGTAAATTATAAACCCCTTTGAATTCCTTACCGCTGTTGATCGGCCAGGTCATCGGGTGCAGGGAAATAGATAATTCTTTTTCTATTTCTTCCAGGAGGTCGAAGCGGTTCTTGCCATCCCGGTCCATTTTATTGATAAAAACGATCACCGGTGTATCCCGCATACGGCAGACTTCCATCAGGCGCCGCGTTTGTGCTTCGACCCCGTTCACACTATCAATAACAAGAATAACACTGTCTACGGCCGTGAGGGTTCGGTAAGTATCTTCCGCGAAGTCCTTGTGACCGGGTGTATCCAACAGGTTGATCAGAACATTGTTGTATTCAAAACTCATCACCGAGGTCGCTACCGAGATACCCCGTTGCCGTTCGATCTCCATAAAGTCAGAGGTCGCATGCTTCTTGATCTTATTGCTCTTTACCGCCCCGGCAACCTGGATAGCGCCACCAAAAAGCAGGAATTTTTCCGTCAGCGTCGTTTTACCGGCATCGGGGTGAGAGATGATAGCGAAAGTTTTGCGACGTTCTATTTCGTTGTGGAATTTCATGTTGGTTACTCGTTGCTGGATCCTTGTTGCTGGTACTTTAAAGGCCAGGTCTAACTTAGTTTTGCCTGGCGAGGCGCAAAGGTAAGGCATCCAAGTCATTGCGATGCCACGAAGAGGGATCCAAGTTAAAGACTCTTCGGAAGGCCGAAGCAACGTCATTGCGAGGCTCCGAAGCGACTTTGAATTAATGAATATTTCGAAGGCCTAAGCAAGATAACAGCAAAAAAAATTCGCCCTGTCAGATTCGTACAAAAAATCGATGATAAAGCAGTGTCCTTAGGCATGCATGAACCTGAGCCGCTGGTTATGGCTGGCAGTCTCTAGAAATTAAATTAGCTCTTCCCTTTTCTCTACCAAAAAAGAAGCAAAAGGTAAAAGGGAATCGAGCCGGGCCGATTTTGGGTTAACCTGTGTAAATCAATTGAAAAATATGCAAATAATAAACGACCTTAAACCCCTCCTGCGGAGGGGCTTGGGGAGGCCTTATAGATCCTCCCCAGCATTTCATACAGCTCCGGGTGATTTACTTTTAACAAGCCAGGCTGCTCAAAAAAGTATTCAGATATTACAGCAAAAAATTCAACCGGGCTGGTAGCACCATACATATTGATATCAGATCCGTGATTTTTCATTTGACTGATCGTTGTATCCATCATATTCCTCCATTGCCCCGTGTATTTCCGCTCTAAAATTATTTCAGGAACTCCATCAAATGTTCCATCCATTTTATCGATCAGGTGGACAAACTCATGAATAGCCGTATTGTGGGTATCCTGTTCGTTAATAAATCCTTGCCGCAATTGCCATTTAGTAATGATCATTACGTTTTGCATAGCACCAGTACCCACCATGCCTGCCATGGGACGATCAGAACCGGCCTGGTCAAAATCCTCGTTGAATGCACCGGGGTATAATAAAACTTCATGCAGGTTGATATACTGCCAGTCGGGAATACCAAAAACAGGGATAATGGCGCCGGCCGCGATCAGGAGCCTGTCAAGGTCTTCGACAACGGCATTGACGCCGGTTATTTTCACGGCGGATAAGAACTGCTCCGCTCTTTTTTCAAATCTTTCTTTGGCATCATCATCCAGCTGCCGGTAAAATTTTACATAGTCAGTCAGCAGCTCCCGGTAATTCTCGGGCAAAAAAACGAGGTCTTTTACAATACTTACCCGGAAGACAAATAAGATGATCAAAACGATCAATCCAAAACCAATTATAATCTGCCAGAAAGTGAACATAATTGGATGAAGTTAAATAGTATTTCCCAGCTGCTGAACCAGTCAATTGAAGATGGATCATAAACAAAGCGCTGTTTAAACCCGCCTATGATAGAGAATACTTTACAAACACCCGTAAAATATTCTCAATAAGGATGGGCGGTCAATATTCCTGTTAAAGAACGAATACTTTCGTAACGGAGCAACCCAAAACATCATTTATGAAGCAACTACTACCCTCCCTGTTATTGATCATCCTGTCCTCCCTTCATGCGGAAGCTCAATCACAGGTAACAGCACCCGGTTCATTTACCATTGAATCTAAAATACTCGGGGAAAAATGCAAGGCATTTGTTTACCTGCCCTATGACTATTTAACCAGCAAGGATAGGTATCCTGTTGTATATGTCCTGGATGCTGAATACAATGCAGCTTTCACTGCCGAAGCAGCCACCGTTTTAGCCGGCAATGAAAAAATCCCCCCTTCTATCATCATTGGGATCACCACCAATAACAGGGGACGTGATTTTACACCGGCCGGGGATAAAGGCTGGACACCACCGCAGGAAATGCCTTCCTCCGGCGGCGCTGACCAGTTTCTTAATTACATCGAAAAAGAATTGATCCCCTTTGTGAATACAAATTATCGTACAGAATCTTTTAAAGTAATTATCGGGCATTCTTTAGGTGGATTGCTGGCGATGCATTCATTTGCCATCCGACCGGACCTGTTCCAGGCTACTATCGCCCTGGAGAGCAGCCTTTGGTGGAATGACGGGGCCGTGGGGAAAGAAACCATGAATTTTTTAGACACTCATCCCGGGTATAAAGGAAAACTCTTTATTGCCAGGATCAAAATGCCCCGTGAAGTCTGGTTTCCCATCAATATCATTATAGTGGATTATTTTGAAAAGAAGCGGCCAGCAGGATTGGAATACAATTACATGGAACTGGATAAGGAAGAACATGCCACCATGGTATTTCCTGCTACCTATTTCGGAATGCGCGATATTTTCGCTGATTACTTTTTTATGACTGATGAAAAACCTAATGAAAAAACAATAACTGCCTATTATACAAATCTCTCTGCCAAATATGGCTATCTAGTTAAAATGCCGCAACAACAATTTGCTATTTTATGGAACGTGGCCCTTCATGAAAAGAGATTCCCCGATGCCATTAAGTATGGTGAACAACGTATTCAAAATTACCCGACCTCTTACAGGGCCTATATGGACCTCGGCAGCACTTATATTGAAACTGGCAATAAAGAGCTGGCTGTTAAAATGCTTACGAAGGCACTGGAACTCCACCCGGGTGATGAATCAATACTACAACTGCTTAAGCAGGCAGAGGGAAAATAAGCTACCGCCCCATACCTATCATTTGGTAGTGGGTCAGTTTGAAATTTATTCACCGCAGAGAACAAGAGTAAAAAGAGGTTTCGCAGAGAATCTCTGCGTAAACTCTGCCTCTCACGTTCTCTGCGGTGAACAAACCCATAAAAATTTCAAACTGACCCATTACTTATCATTTCTCCCAGCTCTTCTATAGCTTCAAAAACAGTAGATTTGAGACCAGGGTATCCATTACTGATAAACAATTCGTTTCGTAAAAATTATATGGCATGAGCGATCCCATTCTCCATCGCATTACTATTTACCCGGTCAAGTCGCTGGATGGAATTGATCTTCAAAAAGCCGTAATAGGTGAAGGTGGTTGTCTCCTGCACGACAGGGAATACATGATGACCGATGAGAATGGCATTCGCATCACCGGTAAAACCAATGCACTGGTGCATACGCTTCGCTCTTCCATCGATTTGGAGAAACAAACTATTTCGTTCCGTCCCATGAATGAAACGAACTGGGCGAGTTTTCATTTGCAAAAAGAAAAAACGGCCCTCGAATATTATCTCTCCGACTATTTTGGCAAGAAAGTATTTTGGCAACAAAATACAACCGGGCGTTTCCTGGATATTCCCGATATCAGCGGCGCAACGATCCTTTCTACGGCCAGTTTACAGGAGATCGGAAACTGGTTTGATGATATGGAACTCGAAGAAACAAGAAAACGTTTCCGGGCTACCATGGAAATTGACGGCGTGCCTGCTTTCTGGGAAGATCATTTATTTGGAAAACAAGGGATAGGTATTGAATTCAAAGTAGGCGATGTGACGATGATCGGGATGAGTCCGCGTGCAAGGTGTGTTGTACCCACGCGTCATCCCGAAACGGGAGAAGTGATCCACGCTTTTCCCAAATCCTTTGCACGGCACCGGGCTTCCACGCTGCCTGCCTGGTCAGTACTGGATGATTTCGGTCATCATTATTATCTCACCGTGAATTGTTTGATCCCCGCAAGTGAGACCGGTAAAACGATTGAGATTGGTAATGGAATTCATATTACCGGGAAAAAGATTTCTTATTAGCCGCTCAACTGATTACTTCCCCTGATTACCATTATTTAGTAAATGCCGTTTTTAACTTTTCTGCCGCCAGTGCCTGCGCCTGTTTGGCTTCGGGGACCACAGCGGCCATACCAAAGAATTCATGTGTTACGCCATTATATAGTTGGTACGTCACAGTAACTGAAGCTGCTTTGAGTTTTTCCACTAACAGTGCACCCTCACTCTGCAGCGGATCTATTTCAGCACCGATTATAAGTGTAGGCGGTAACCCGCTGAGATTTGCCTTCACCAAACTGATCCTCGGATCAGCCGCGACATCCTCACTGCCCAGCGCATTCTTTACAAACCAGGCCATCATCGGTTTGTTCAGCGGTTTAGCAGCAGCATATTTGACATAGCTTTCACTCATCATATCATTATTGGCAACAGGATAGACCAGTACCTGGTACACCGGCATCGTAACCTTCTTATCCCGCGCCATGATACTTACATTGGCAGCAAGATTACCTCCCGCACTTTCTCCTGCTACGGCGATCCTAGATGTATCCCCTTTCAAGGAAGATGCATTCTTAACTACCCATTGATAAGCTTCCCATGCGGTGGTATGCGCGGCCGGAAATTTATGCTCCGGGCCCTTGGGGTATTCGACCGATACTACAACAGCCCCGGTTTGCTCACACAAACCCTGCGCGCCGGCATTATATACATCGATATCTGCGATCACCCATCCACCGCCGTGATAATACACGATCATTGGCAATGGGCTACTGGCTTGTTTCGGTGTATAGATCCGGATCAGTGTATTCCCACTGGGTAGGGTGATCGTTTTATCGATTATATCACAGGCTGGTGGTGGAGGAATTATTTGATTCTCCTCCATTACCTTCTTTACTGCATCCGCCGGAGTAGGCTGCTGACGGGCTTCCTTCGCGTCGAGTGTCTCAATAGGTTTACCACCAAGAGACACTAATTTTTCTATTACCACTGCCATTTCAGGCCTGATATCAGGCGCCCATTCCGGAGCTGGTCCTGCAGGGTTCAGTTTGGTTGTAGTACTGTCTTTCGCAATAGTCATTGTATCCATAGAATTATTTTTAGTTGTTTCAGAAGATTTGTTACCATTACACGCAGTTATGAGATCGGCAAAAACGAAAGAAAAGACGAGGACAAAATTGCGCATAATGCAGTTTTATTAATTAAAGAATTAGCCCGATGTAAATGATCATTGACTTACACCTTGGTAATTTCCCGGGAACAATTTGGGCAGTGATAAAAGAATATCCTGCCAATTGCGACAAAGGATGTACCAATTAATTTATTACCTGTTTACAGTATAAGTCATACTGGTCATGTAGAGTTAATTGCCCGGATATTCCCAAGTTGTTTCGTGGGTCTTCTTCCCGGCGGCATGCTCTTTGCCCGGATTAGTTTCAATCTTCCAACAGCCAACCTTCCCCGAATACTCAACTTAAAAAAATAAAAAATGAACCAGACAATCTTTAAGCCCGATCCTGGAGCAAACAAAATGTTCGTGGAGCGGTCCTTCGATGCACCCGTAGAAAAGGTATGGAATGCCTGGACCGAACCCGAACGACTGGACCAGTGGTGGGCACCTAAACCCTGGAAAGCTGTTACGCAATCGATGGATTTCCGGGAAGGCGGCACCTGGCTTTATTATATGCAGGGGCCCGAAGGAGAACGTCATTATTGCCGGGTTGATTACAAGACGATTGTTCCGCAGCAATCCTATGCCGGGCTCGATGCTTTCTGTGACGAAAACAGGAAGATCAAGGAAGACTTCCCCCGTATGAACTGGCAGGTGGAATTCAGTTCAACAACGACCGGTACAAAAGTTGACGTGACCATCAGCTTCCCTTCAGCCGATGATATGAATAAGATAGTAGAAATGGGCTTTAAAGAAGGATTCAGCCTGGCACATAACAATCTTGATGAGCTTTTAGCCAATAGCCGTTAGCCATTTAATAACTAACTTAACTTATGAATTTTACCATTGAAAAATCGCTGGATATCCTTGAACGCACACCGGTCGTGCTGGACAACCTCCTGCAAGGTATCTCCGCTGACTGGCCCCAACCCAACGAAGGTCCTGATACCTGGATTGTATATGATATTATCGGTCACCTGATCCATGGTGAAAAAACAGACTGGATTCCAAGAATGGA
>JANMKG010000132.1:0-8952 GCA_031371915.1 Chitinophagaceae bacterium
ACGATGAGCAGGACCGCGCTGCTGATGATCCAGAAATTCATCTGGGATAAAATGTATTGACGCCGGTTGGGAAAATTGAGGGCGATATAATCATAGTCCCGGTTGAATAATACCGGTGGTTTATTCACGCTTTCCTTTGCCCCTGCCGATGTCAGCAAATCACTGTAGGTATATTTTTTTTCCGCATGCTTATAAATAGCCAGCTGGCAATTGGTAAATATGTCAAAATCTTCCAGCTCATATTGCAGGTAACTGGAAAGGGTATCGGGGTTTACCGGCAAATTGATATGGGCCAGGTAAAGGTGCTGGGCCGGTTTTTCGATCAGTTCATTAAGGTGAGAGGAATTGTAGGAGCTGACATCAAGGTCTTCGTATAAACCTCTAATCGCTTTCAGCACACTGTGATCAAATTCCTTTTCTTCAAAACGGTATACTTTCTTCAGCCAGGCCAGCTGGAAGACGAGGATGGTGGCAATGATCAGTGTGCTGATAAAAATACCCAGCCGGATGGCAGATGATCGTATGCGGAAAGATGACATGGTGATTGAGCTCCACAAAGGTTCATTCTATCCGGAATATCTTTTGTTAACATTGGTTAAAAGATCGTTAACAGGAGAATAAAGGCATAAAAAAGCGGCCCCTCACAGGCCGCTTTAAACAAAACTGAACCACTCTTCTACATTTTTTTTGCTTTTGCTTTTGACTTTCTTGTTTTACGGGGATGTTTTCTTTTGATCCCGGTAGACTTGGTTACAGTCTTTGTTTTTGTTGCTGAAGCCGTGTTTGTTTTCTTCGCCGGTGTTACACTGGTTGTTGTGGTGACGGGCTTGTGGACCACTGTTTTGCTGGATGCCGTTGTAGCCTTTTGAGGATCTTTAGACTGGGCATTTACAGCAGCGCTGAAAAGTAACAGGGCTACTACAGGAACGATTGCTTTTTTCATGATTGTATTTTTTTGTTTAAATGATTGACAGGACTAAATTCAATCATCCAAACTTCACCATGAAATTTTCGGGGCTGCTTAACGGGAGATTAACGGGGGTTAACAAAAACTAAAACTTGAAATTCCAGGTCACCGCCGGTAAAATCGGAAATAAAGAAACCTGTCTGGCTTCCACTTTCAGGTCACCATTCGCGGGACTACCGGTCTGGTCAAAATAAATGAAATAGGGATTCAGCCTGCTGTATACATTGTAAATACTAAAGACCCAATAACTGCTGACCCGGTTCTTCCCGGCTTTCATTCTTTTGGTAAGGTTTTTTAATACTGGTGTATAAGTTGCCGACAAGTCAATACGATGATAGGCTTTCATCCGGTATTGGTTCAGCTTGCTGTATTCCTGTGTAAGTACACCGTTAATAATGTAAAATCTTTCCGGGAGGGTGATGGCATTCCCCGTACCATACACGAATACAGCGCCGAACTTCCATTTTTTATTGGCGTCATAATTGGTCACAATGGACATATCATGGCGCCGGTCATACTTGGTCGGGTATTTCTCGCCTCCATTCAGATCGGGGAATCTTCGCCAGGTCCATGACAAGGTATAACCAACCCACCCGGTAATACGCCCCTTTAATTTGTTGACAAGGAACTCCGCACCATAACTCCAACCCCGGCCAAATACAAATTCTTCTTCGGGATCGGCCAGCGATGGGGTATATCCTTCCTTATATTCCACCTGGTTCTCCATATTCTTATAATAGAGTTCCACGGATGTCTCAAATTCATTATCCCGGAAATTCTTAAAGAACCCCGCCGAATACATCCAGCTTACCTGTGGTTTTACAATATAAGTGCTGGGCACCCACAGATCCGTTGGCAGGGTATTGCCTGAATTACTCACCAGGTGAATGTATTGAAGGTTTCTTGTTACAGCTGCTTTAATGGAGGTCTCATCATTGATAGCATAACGGATCGTGATACGCGGCTCCAGTCCCCCGTAATTTTTTACGGGTTCAAAACTTTTGTAGATAACACTGTCAAGTTTATTCCCGTTAGCGTCCCGCGTAAACTTTTTATAAGGCCCGATCTGGGTGAAATTACTCCAACGCAGCCCATAGTTGATTTTCCACTTATCACTTATTTCCCAATCATCCTGCAGGTACAGGGCGGATTCGGCAGCGTACTTGGTGCCTTCATTATTGGGTTTGAAAATGATAGAGTCCTGGCGGCCCGTCACGACATTTGGAATGAACTTATGATAGGTGAACTGGCCCCCAAATTTCAACTTGTGGTTGGGTAAGGGATAATAATCAAAATCGGTTTTAAAACTCCCGTCGCGTATACCCGAAGAAAGACCTATCTCGAAATTCTCCTGCTGCGCAGTGAATTTGAATTTATAATCATTGAACAATAAAGTAGTGTTGGAGAACAACCGGCGGTTGAACACGTGGTTCCAGCGGAGTGTAGCGGTGGAATTACCCCACGGTATATTGGTCTTAAAGGAGCGCTTTGCATTATTAAAGTCAAATACATCCCTTCCAAAATAACCACTGAGATAGAGTCTGTCCTTTTCAGAAAAACGGTAGTTCACTTTTGCATTCAGGTCATAGAAATAATAACCCGAGCCATAGAAAGCACTGCTTTTTTTGATAAAGGGTTTTGCCAGGGCATCCGCATAGGTTCTACGGGCGGAAATAATAAAGGAGGCTTTGTTCTTTTTCAAAGGACCTTGTATGGAGAACCGCGAAGCAATCAGGCCAATCCCACCTTCTGCCTGTAATTTGTTGATATTGCCATCTTTCATGGACACATCCACCACGGAAGAAAGACGACCGCCATATTGTGCGGGCATCCCTCCTTTTATCAGTGATACATTTTTGATCGCATCAGAATTAAAGATGGAGAAGAAGCCAAACAAATGCCCGGTGTTATACACCACCGCATCATCGAGGAGGATCAGGTTTTGATCCGGCCCACCACCGCGAACATAGAAACCGGCATTCCCCTCTCCTGCATTGCGTACGCCGGGTAACAGTTGAATAGCTTTTAGCAGATCGATCTCTCCCATAAAAGCCGGAATATTCCTGATCTGGTTCATAGACAGATCGACCTTCCCCATCTGGGCATTTTTTACATTCCCGTCACGGCGCCTGCTGTAAACAATAACATCTGAGATGGCGGCGGCCCTGGGCAGGACCTCAAAATTGAAGGCCCGGTTACTGTTAAGGTCGACATTGATCGATTTACCTACATACGTAACATGCGAAACACTGATCGTGTAATTGCCTGCATCCAGTGTAATGGAATAGAAACCATATTGATTACTGGCTACGCCTTTGGATTGACCGTTGACCGAAACCGTAGCCCCGATTATGGTTTCTCCCGACAAACTATCTCTTACATATCCATTCAGCGTAAAACGGGCCGGCTGGTTTTGTGCAAATGCCACACAAACAAAAAATAGTAAGACAACTGCACTTATACATTTTTTCATAACTGGATCAACAATCCTATAGTTTTTTGGTTGTATCTGCGAGTACGAAATTAATGCTGCTTTTCACTTCCGCGCATCCCGGTTCCCCATAAGGGTTACCTGACCGTTCCTCCCTGCTAAGCCAGTTACCCGGCCGGTCTTCCCCGAAAGCATTGGCACACTCCTGCCAGTACAATTTTGCAAGATCATAATGGACAATACTGACCAGGTCTCTTAACTCATTGGAAAAAATATTCAGCGAATTTCTTTTCTCAGCAATCGACGGATCCATAATGATGGAGCGGATCTCTGTCCTTGCATTTTGATAGGGTTGCAGCGCGGTTTGGTAGATCAGGCTGTCCACTTCCAGTTCAGTGATCTTAAAACTGTCAAGGGCTGTTTGCAGGTCGGTGGCAGCGCCATTTATGACTGCCGTATCGCTGTTGACAAATCCTTCATTCATTTTATAATAAGGGAGCAGGATATTTTCGAGTGACAGGTTAAATGCCTGGCTATGGTTGCTTACACCAATGGGTGGCGTCTTTGGACCATTATCATGAGAGCTGTTTCGGTCGGGGTAGATGAAATAGCGGATAAGCCCGGCCAATAATAACAGGATAGCGAAGAACATCGTCAACCCGTTAACACCTTTTGTCTTGACCACAAAAACACGGACAATACCCAGGATAATCATGAAAGCGGGTAAAATGATCCCAAGGATACCAAGAACTCCCTTCATAGTGTTCAGAAGATTTAGGCAAAGATAACCACGGATTGAAGGATTAAAACAAGGATTACACAGATTAAATCTTACTGGAGCTGCTACATTACTATATAATCTTGCCTTTTAAAAGGAGCCGTCCAATAACTTCATTTCAACGGGGGATTAATGAGCATTTTGAGCTAAATTTGCGCCTCGTTAACGGTCGCCATGGCTATTATGACCTGTTGACTCATTTGACTAATTAAATTATCATGCTGGCAGGATTACAAAATGTGACATTTGAATTTGGGGCAAGGGTTATTGTCGAAGAAGCTACCTGGCATATCCAGCCGGGGGAAAGGATCGGCCTGATCGGTTATAACGGTACGGGTAAGTCTACCCTCCTGAAACTACTGGTGGGAGAATACATGCCTTCAGCGGGCACCGTCGAACGCAGCCGTACTACTTCCATCGGTTACCTGCACCAGGACCTGTTGAGTTTTGATACGAATGACTCTATCCTGCAAGTAGCCCTCGGGGCTTTTGAAAAAGTGCTCCAACTGGAAAAAGATATTGAAGAACTTGGGATCGAGCTGGAAAAAACCGGCGATGAAAAAACGCTGCATGAATACAGCGATAAATTGCATGAATTAGAAACACTGGGGGGCTATAATATCCATCACAAAACCGAAGAAGTGCTGCAGGGATTGGGATTTCCTAATGAAGACCTGAAAAGACCTTACAAAGAATTCAGTGGGGGATGGAGAATGAGGGTATTGCTCGCCAAAATGATCCTGCAGCAACCTGACCTGTTATTACTGGATGAACCGACCAACCA
The DNA here is from genome assembly GCA_031371915.1 of Chitinophagaceae bacterium. Classification (GTDB taxonomy): domain Bacteria; phylum Bacteroidota; class Bacteroidia; order Chitinophagales; family Chitinophagaceae; genus JJ008. Next base: position 4,961 of record JANMKG010000132.1, read on the forward strand.
CCTTGATCTTCCTTCTATCGAATGGTTGGAGAAATACCTGTTGCATTATCAAGGTTCAGTAGTGATCGTAAGTCATGATAAATACTTCCTGAACCGGATGGTGACCAAAATTGTGGAAGTGTACCAGCAGCAATTGCATATTTACAATGGTAACTACGATTATTACGAAAAGGAAAAAGCCATTCGTGTAGAAATGCAGCAGAAGGCTTATGAGAACCAGCAGGACTATATCCGCCAGAATGAGCGGTTGGTAGAAAGGTTCAGGGCTAAAGCCAGTAAGGCGGCCATGGCACAGAGCATCATGAAGAAACTGGACAAGCTGGAACGGATCGAAGAGTCAGAAATAGAACGTCCTAATATCCGTATCAATTTCCGGGTGGATAAAACCCCGGGCCGGGTACTGGTGGAATTAAAAAATGTTTCCAAAGCTTTTGGTGATAATGTGATCATCGAAAACTCAACGATTGAAATAGACCGGGATGATAAGATCGCCCTGATCGGGGCCAATGGTAAAGGAAAGTCAACCCTTCTGCGGATCATTGCGGGAGTAGAAAACTTCAGCCAGGGAGAACGGAAATGGGGACATAATGTCGAAGAAAGTTTTTATGCCCAGCACCAGCTTGAAGCATTGAATGTGAACAATACCATCCTGGATGAAATGAAGGAATGTGGCAGCCAGATGAATGACCTGGAACTGCGGGGATTACTCGGCTGTTTTCTTTTCAGTGGAGATGATGCGGATAAAAAAATAAAAATATTAAGCGGTGGGGAAAAAGCAAGGGTGGCACTGGCCAAAGTAATAGTCAGCAAAGCCAATTTCCTGATGCTCGATGAACCAACCAACCACCTTGATATGCACAGTTGCGATCTGCTGATCGATGCTTTAAGCAAATATGAGGGCAGTATGATCCTCGTAAGCCACGACCGGTATTTTGTGTCCAAAACAGCCAATAAGATATGGGAGATCGTGGATCACGAGATCAAGGAATTCAAAGGGGGTTACGAGGAATGGGTAGCCTGGAAAGAGCGGATGGCGAAACAGGAAGCCGCCAGCCAGAAGCCCATAGCCCGGAGCCAGAAGCCAGGAAAAATGATAAAGGAGGAAAAGTCCAAAGAGAAAGTCAAGGGTCCTGATCCGGTACCACAGACTTCTCTCCCTATTAACAAGGATGCGAAGAAAGAATTACAAAGAACGCAAAAACAATTCCAGGAACTGGAAGAAAAAATTGCTGGGTTGAATAAAAAGAAGACCGGGCTCGAAGCCGCCCTCGTGGATCCGGCTACCTATTCCGACAAACAAAAATTCCTCGATGCCGAAATGGCTTTTAAAAAAGCAGAGACAGAATTAAAGGGGCTGAATACGGAATATGAGCGATTATTTGAAAAGATCATGGAACTGGAGAATAAATGATCCTTGTTCTTCTCCCTCACTCCTACCACAGCTGCCAGTTATTATCAAAATTGATTTGGCGGCCGGCGGGTCTTTGCCGGCCGTTGGTTAATTTTCCAACTTCTTCACTTACATATTCGCGAAGTTCTGTTACCGTAATAAACCCATTTTTATCAGCATCTGCGTTATGCTGTGTAAGTCCCTGGAGGATAGAATAAGTAAACACACCATTCGCCCAGTTATTGCCTTCGTAAGCAAATTCCGTTCCTGCTGACGCAGAAATAATGGTCGCCCCGTTACTGCGACCCGTATTGGCAAATAGTTCCTGCATGATCCCAAATGTATTTTGCAAATCTGCTACTGCAGTATCTTTTAAAGTGACCTTAAATCCTTTCCCTTCTTTTATATTCTTATCCATACCCGCAATTGTATAAGAATTTTCTTTATCCAATTCACCACTGTGACAGGCATCCATTAAAACCAGCTTGTTACGGGCCGGTATACTGTCCAGTAAATATTCCAGGTCATCATAACCCAGGCCCTTCCGGGAAGGATCGTTAAAATCCATATCATGAGTTGCAAAATAAAAATCATAGTTGCTGTCGATGATCCCGTGCCCGCTCAGGGAAATGATCACCCTGTCATCCGGCTTGCTTTTAAGTAATTGCTCCCGGATCGTTTTAATATTTTGAAGCGTGGCTTTTTCATTGGTCAGCAGCGTTATAAAAGCACCCGGATATTTTTGTTGTACGGAAGCAGCAATATCTTTTACATCTTTATCAGCATACCGGAGGTTGTATAGCGTATCCTTATAAGCCGATACGCCGATCCCGATAAAATAAGTATCCGGTTCAGGAGCTGTGGCCGGCTCATAGTTTATATAGACGGTCTCCCGTAAAGATTCGGCGGAGCGATTATTAAGACAGGACACCTTAATAACATTCTGGCCCCTGCTTAAAGAAACAGGGATCTGCAGAGTTGTATCCGTAACCGGTTTTGTAATAGATACTCCTTTTACTCCATAAAGCGGGCTGCCATTGATGGTTACAAGTATTCTTTCTACCCGGTTTGACCGTATGGTTTCATAACAGCGGGCCTTCACCAGGATATGAGCGGATACAGCACCAGCTTCAAGGATATCGCGGTTTAATATCTCCGTAGTGGGTGCATGATAATCTTCGCGGAACATGGTAGTATCAACTTTCATTTTCCGTATCCTTTTCTGGTAAGCTTTTTTATAGGCCGCCAGCAGGTCAGCGTTTTTATTTCCTAATCCCTCCAGGATCTTATCGGGACGGTTATACTGGATATCCCATTGATCGAAATCGTATAGTTTGTTGTCCTTTCTCCAGTAAAGCCATCTTGCTGCCGCGGCAGAAACTTCATAATAACTATCTTTTGCCCGGGTGATAAAATCATCCTGGTCAATGCCAACTAAGGAGAATAACTCGTTACCTGTTTCCAGGTCAGATAATAAAACCTCGGAATTTTCATGGGAGATAATTTGTTTTTTCTTCCAGTCTATTGCAGACATGGTCCCCCTGTAAGTGCTTGTTTTTAAAAGCTTGCCTGTTTGCAGGTCCCATATTTTCAATAGATGATCGAAATACGAGCTGGTAGCCATTGTTTTATTGTCCGGGCTGAATTGGGTAAGTGTTACCGGGAATGAATGACCTTCCAATACATGGAGCAACTTACCGGATGCGATGTCCCAGATGGCAAGTTTCCTGTCATTCGATGCTGATACCAGTATCCTACCATCGGGACTGAAATTAAAACTCCTGATTTCGGAACTATGGCCCGTCAATTCTTTTATTACCTTCCCGGTTCCTGTATCCCATATTTTAATTACCCCTTTCGCGTCCCCTGTAAATATTGTTCTGTTATCCGGGCTGAAACTGGAAAGATAAAGACCAGCATCTTCGTCATCTTTAAAACTTCGTACTGTTTTCCCGGTTTGCACATTATATAAGCTTGCAGTACTGCTCACCGAATCTGATAAGACCATAGTTCCATCTTTACTGTAGCAGTTGATGGTAACAAGACCCCCGTTACCTTCCAGGGTAGAAAGCAATTTCCCTGTTTTTGTATCCCAAACCCTGGGCTCATTATCATTGGATGCGGTTATCACCGTTTGACCATCAGGGCTGAATACCGCCATATTCAGCCAGTCGGTATGTCCTTTGATATTATGTAATAAACGACCGGTTCGGGTATCCCATAACCTGGCGGTGCTGTCATTTGATGTAGTTATGATCATCTTTCCATCGGGGCTGAAATCGGCTGTATTTACAATAGCAGTATGACCTTTCAGCACATGTTCTATCCTGCCGGTTTCCCTGTTCCATACTTTAGCGGTATGATCCGATGAAGCTGCTACCATTTTTTTACCGTCGGGACTAATCGCTACATAGGGAACAGTTTCTGTATGCCCTTTGAAACTGCTTACCAGTCTTCCGGTCCCGGCGTCAAAAACTTCCGCTGTATTATGGATAGTAGCCGCCAAAATGTATTTTTTATCAGGACTAAAAATTGAATAATTGATACCATCGTCCTTACCCCCGATCGTGTAAAGTAACCTGCCGGTCGTTGCATCCCATAC
>JANMKG010000171.1:0-8878 GCA_031371915.1 Chitinophagaceae bacterium
AGCAAAAGTATTGGCAGGAATATTTGTCGCGGAGATCCGCATACCTACCGTAGCGCCTGTTGTACTTGCTATTTGCAGAACATTTCCCGCCACCGTAGCTGCTGAAGTAATTACAGTTATTGGATTTGGAATGCCGGCATACGGGAAGGAAGTGAAATAATAAGGCCTGCGGGGGTCATTCTTTGATCCCATCAGTGCCAGCATACTTGCGTCTGCAAATAAATAATTCGGTCGGCTTACTTCAAAAGCTGAAATGGGATTCCGCTGGTTGGCAACATCATAACAGTTCATCTTTAAATTATCAGCATTGGAGGCAAAAAAAGTGATCCCAGGCGTATTTACCAAAGCCGTGATCTGCGCAACACAAAAAGCAGGATCTTTCTTGCTATAATGAATTAATAGGCGAAGTTTTAATGTATTCGCCAGCTTTATCCAGTTTGCTTTAATTGTAGAATAGGTACCTGTATAGAAAATTGAATTTGTCCCGGGGGTAAGTGCACTGCTGGTTGCGTTCAGATCTGTTATCGCATCGGTGAGAAGTGTTAGCAGTTTTGGATAAATAACTGCGTCATCTTCATAATGTGGTTGGGTATTGCCAGTCAACTGCTGGGCTTCTGTATAAGGAACATCTCCCCAAACATCTATCACCAGCCCGTATTCGTAGGCCTTGAGAATTTTCGCAATACCAGTATAATAGGGGCTAAGTGATCCGCGCTTAATGATCAATTCAAGATCGCTCAATGTGGTAGCATGAATACTTCCCCAAACGTTGTTCTGATCGCTACCGGTGATATTATAACGGTAATATTCCCAGGTTTGATTTGCCTGTGAAGCGCCCCCGGACATCTGCTGCATAATAAGGGTGCTGTACCTGTAAAGATCGCTTCCTCCCTCAAATCCCAGGTTCACCTGTGCTGATGTCAGCAGCTGGGGAATGGGATTATTACTGTCCGGCAAACGATCAGGGTTATAATTGATATCCAGCTTTTTCTTGCAAGACCCCATGATGAGGACCCCGGAAAGGAGCAGGATTATTTTTATATATCTGAGTTTCATAATTATTAATATTTATTAATTAAAAACCAAGTCTTAATGATACACCAATAGTACGTGTTTGGGGCAAAGCATTGAATTCAAGACCCTGTGCATTACTGATACCCAAAGCATTTTGCTCCGGATCAAGATGCGGGTAGTGAGGGGAGTTCAAAAACAGGTTGCGGCCAAATACGGCTAATTCCATACTGCCAAATGGTAACTTGTTCAATACGATAGAAGGCACCTGGAAGCTTACAGAAGCTTCTCGTATACGGAACCAGGTGGTCTCGAAAATAAAACCTTCAGCAGCGGCGTACTTACCGCTGTTACCCCAGTATTGTTCAGCAGTAACTTTGGTTGTATTAGGCTGACCATTAGCATAGACAGCATCAAACATATAGTTTTTGGTGGCAGCACCAGTAGCATCAAACCTTGGAAACTCAGCAGTTTCTTTAGCAACGCCGTTTCTTTGCAGATCGGCAATATTCCTTGAATATTGATCGCCGCCTTTTTTATAATCGATCAGGAAGGTGAAGCTAAGTGCGCGGTAGGTAAAAGTATTGGTTAACCCGATCAGGTATTTTGGATTGGGGTTACCAATCTTTTGAACACCTGTGGTGATCAGGGGCAATCCGTTGGCACCAACAATGATCTTACCAGACTTGGTATCACGCTGGTAAGCATTACCGTAGATCTGGCCATACTCATCACCCACTACGAGACGAATATTCGGTGTGGTAAATCCACCAAGGAAAATGTTTAATACACCATCTTCCAGTTTGTCTACATAACTCTTGAACTGTGTATAGCTAAAGTTCAAATTCCAGCTAAAATTCTTTGTCCTGACAGGCGTAGCGGTAATACCCAGTTCATTTCCAACGTTGGATAGGTTGCCGGAATTTCTAACAACGGAAGTGATACCCGATGTGGCAGAAACAGGAACGCCAAAGATGAGTTTCCTTGAAGCCTGCCAGTAATGGGTGTATTCAATGTTCAGCCGTCCTTTAAAGAACCCGAGTTCGGCAGCTATTTCCTTGTTCTTTGTAAATTCAGGACCCAGCCCGGCATTACCGGCTGCATCGCTTAATGTGTATCCCTGTATCCCGTTAAAAGGGAAGGTGATACTTGGACCAAAACCATCTGCTGATCCTGCACCGGCAAAATAAGAATCGGTGGAATAAATAAAGTCTCCGGCTTTACCAACAGTTGCGATATTGCCACGAAGCTTAATGGATTCAATTACTTTATTCTTCAGTCCGGGAACCCACTCGGTAAAGTTGATCGAGCCTCCTACGCCATTGTACAGGTAAGAGTTATTGCCGATCTTGAAAGTAGAAGACCAGTCATTTCTCAGTGTAACATTCAAACTAAAGATGCTTTTATAGCCAACAGTAAAATCACCATACAAACCCAGTAATCTTACTTTGCTCGATCCATTGGCAGGAGCAGGACTGAAAGTACTTGTATTGCTTAACTGTTCGAAGTCACGGACGATAACACCTTTTCCGTCCAACTGGGCTGCAGCACTGTAAGTTTGGTTAAATTCAGTTCCTACGATAGCGGTTCCAGTCCAGCTCTTGAAACGTTTGTTGGCTGTCAGGTAACCATTCGAGCCAAGGCTGCGGAACTGGTTGCGGACTTCACGTATACCACCCACCGCATTAGCAGTTGTATTAGCGCCGCCACGTGCACCAATCTGGTCATAAGCATGACGGAAAGTAGAATAAACGTCGGTTCCTACTTTATAATCGGCCTGTAACCATTTGGTCAGCTTGAAATTCAAATTCACATTACCGATAAACCGGTTGATCTCATCCCTGAACCTGTTATTCTTAATGGTCCATAAAGGATGATCTTCTCCTAGCGGATATAACTGGTTGCCAAACGCGTCCTCCCATTGCAGACCTTTCAGATCATAGCTCCGGGGAGTGAACCAGCCACGGAATAACGGGTTACTCAACTGGTTCCCTTGTTGTGTTCTGCGGGAGGCATTATTTGAATAGTTTGCACTTACGGAAACAGTAAGATAATTATTGATCTTTGAACTGCTATTGATAGAAAAATTATGTCTTGTAAGTACGTTGTTAGCGATGACTCCAGTATTCTTTAAGTAGCCATAAGAAAAACGGAAAGTATTCTTATCGGTACCGCCTGAAAAGGCAATATTATTTTGCCAGTTCGTACCATGTTGCAGGATCGCGGCAACATTATCCGGGTAGGCTGCTAACACTTCTGTTCGGTTATTAGCATTAGTTGCGGGATTATATGCATTGGTTACTGTAACGGGCAGTCCGGTTACAGGGCTGATGAAAGCCGGTCCCCAGGAAGAAGCAGATGTGGGAGAAAAAACTCCACCAGCTCCCTGTGCATAATCATTCTGGTACTCAGGCATCCGGTTCACACTTTCTACCTGGTAGCTGGTAGAGAACTGGATCGAATTTTTTGCACTGGCTTTTCCTTTCTTGGTGGTGATCACGATAACACCATTCGCGCCTCTTGAACCATAGATAACAGCAGCAGAAGGGCCTTTCAGCACACTCATACTCTCAATATCTTCCTGGTTAATGTCGATAGCCCTGTTGGAAACAGAAGGACCATTTTGCAGGGGGCTGCCACCACCGCTATTATCAATAGGAATACCATCCACCACAAACAGAGGCTGGTTACTTCCTGTGAACGTAGTATATCCGCGTATAAGAATACTGGAACCGGTAAAAGATCCACCGCTTCCGCTAACTCTTACTCCCGGTACTTTGCCGGCCAGTGCATTTGTAATATTGGTTGTGTGAGAACGTGTCAGTTCTTCAGCATTGATCTGGGTTACACCATAACCAAGCGTTTTTTTATCTTTTTTGATTCCCATTGCTGTCACCACCACTTCTGACATTGTCTTGTCTTCGTTTTTTAGGGTGGCGTTTACCGTTGCTCCCGCAATTGCCACTTCAACAGGACTCATATCAACGGCAGAAAAGACAAGTGCTTTTCCGTTAGCAGGTACGGCCAGGGAATAGGAACCATCTTCTTTTGTGGTTGTTCCAACAGTTGTGCCTCTCACCAGCACCGATACATTGGGAAGGGGTTTGCCTTTATCATCGGTAACCTTACCGCTGACTGTGCGTTGTGCTAATGCCTGGGTGGCAAAAAACACAAGACCCCAAAGGAGTAAAAACAGTTTTCTCATGTGCGTTTAGTTTTAGTATATAAATGAAATCCAATCCTCCTGACGCCCTTGCGGGACGAAGATCAGAGGGCTTGAAATTAATTAACCTTGAACGAAAAACTGAAAAAAATGTTCAGTTTTTGAAAATACAGCCTGTTAGTTGATTATTCGCCTTAAACCTGTTTGTAAGCCTATCCTTTAATGGACATATAAGCATAGCCATTTGCTGCATAGTGCCGGGTTTCCCTGCTGTTTCAATTGCCGGGAATAAAGGTACTAAAATGGCCTATTTCTTTACCTTGACAAAGGAAATTAAGATGGAGGGTAAAAGCACCAGGTTGGTAAGGGTGGCGGTGACCAGGGTAAGGGAAGTGAGCCAGCCCAGGGCCTTGGTCCCGTCGAATCCACTGAAACAGAAAATGATAAACCCGGCAATCAGCACCATGGAGGTGTAAATAATGCTGATCCCCGTACTGTGTATGGTTTCAATGACCGTTTGTTTCATGTCGTAATTGTTATGCGGCAGCTCCTGTTTATAATTGACCAGGAAGCGGATCGTGACATCGATGGCAATCCCGAGTGCTACGCTGAAAACCAAAACGGTGGAAGGTTTCAGCGGGATGCCTACCCATCCCATGATACCCGCGGTGATCAGCAGGGGAATAATATTGGGGATCAGTGAGCATACCAGGATACGGGCCGACCTGAAAAGATAAAGCATACAGAAAGCGATCAGGATAAATGCCCAGATGATACTATCTTTTAACCCGTTGATAATGTACCGACTGCCTTCCAGGAAAGTTACACTGGTGCCTGTCAGTTGGACATGGTATTTATCTTTTGGAAAAAGCTGGTCTACCCTGGCAGAGATACTATCCAGGATCAGGGGCAACCGTTTGCTACCCACATCAGCCATACTTACACTGATCCGGGCCTCCTGCTTTTCACTATCCATAAAGGTGGCCACTAGTTTGGCAAAGGAATTTTTAGCTCCTCCCGAATCAGCTTTCATACTCAGGTATTGTGAGAGCGCAGGCAGGTCAAGCTCCGAGGGCATGGAATAATTGCTGCTGTCCCCGTCAAAAAATGCCTGTTTGGCGAATTTCAATCCTTCAGTAATACTTAAGGGGCGTGCAATATCGGGGAAAGAAGCCAGGTACTGCGATAAAGAATCGATCCGGAGCAGGTTATTGAAATTCCGGGATACCCCTCTTTTTTCTTTGGTATCCACAAGGATCTCCAGCGGCATAACCCCTTTGAAATTCTTCTCAAAGAACCGAAGGTCTGTATAGATCTTATCTGATTTAGGGAGATCATCTACGATATATCCCAGGGTCTTTAATTTAAATATCCCCACCATTGATACAGCTACAATGCCTAAGGTGATAGCATAGATAAGTTTGCGGTGATTAAGTGACCATCGTTCGAGGCGGTCCAGCCACCGTTTCAATCCAGGGTTGTCGAGGTATTTTGTGTGCCGGGTCTTGGGTGGTGGCAAATAGCTGAGCATGGCCGGGATAAAAGCCAGCGAGATAAAAAAGAGCGCTATGATATTGATACCTGCCACGATCCCGAATTCTTTAAGTATCTGGCTTTGTGTAAGAGCAAATACCGCGAAACCAATAGCCGCCGCGAGATTGCAGAAAAGCGTGATCACTCCCATCCGGTCTACCATCATCACCAGGGATTTTTTCTTATCACCTGTTTCGTTATAAGCAGTATGGAATTTATTGAGAAAATAAATACAGTTAGGGATACCGATCACTACGATCAATGGCGGGATAAGCGCGTTCAGGATACTGATCTTATAACCCATCATCTCGATCGTGGCAAAACTCCAGACAACTCCCAGCATCACCACCGTAAGCGACAATAACATGGCGCTGACCGAACGGAAAAAAAGGAGTAGGATCAGGGCGGACAGGATGATGGAGGCCAGTATGAACATCCTCATTTCTGATACGATCCGGAGAGATAATTCGGTCCGGATATGCGGCAACCCGCTTTTGTAAACAACCAGGTTATTGACTGTTCCAAATTCATCCGCCATTTCGCTGATGCTGTTGACGATACCGATACGGGCTTTAGAAGCCATCAGGTCCTTATTGATACGTACCCCCATCAACCAGGCATGCGTGTCGGGGTTGTAAAGCAGGTGCTGGTAAAATGGTAGTTTCAAAAAAATAGCAGCCCCGCTGTCGATCTCGGCCTGGCTAAGCTGACGGTCAGGGAAGATGGTATCAGCTTTTAATTTTTCTGTTTCGGGAACCTTTACAAGATTCGCTGCAGTAGGGACGCTGATAATATCATCAACTCCTTTTATTTTCTTGAGGTTGCGTTGCAGCGACGCATAGGAATTAAAGGTTTTTTCGTTGAACAATGAATCGGTTTGTATACCGATGACCAGCAGGTTGCCATCCTCCCCGAATTTTTTACGGAATTCCTGGTAAGCCTTGTATTTTGGATTGTTGATGGGGATGGCCCTGGCAAAATCATAGCTCAACTCAACCTTACTGGCGTGGTAAGCCATAAAGGCAGTAAATCCCGTGAGTACCAGCAATAAGGGTAAGCGATATTTCAGGATGAACTGTCCGAGTCTTTGCCACATATAAAAGGAAGAGTGTTGAACACGCAAAGAAACACAAAACGGGCCAAATAGGTTAAAAGAAACAAATCAGATGTTTTGACCCGTATACCAGTAAGGACTTATCCCACATTCTTGAGTTTAGAATACTTTTGGGGAATGAGGTGTTGTTTTTTTTGTGTTTTGTTATTCTCCGTTATTAATTCATCCGCACAGGATCCTGTACCACCCATTGGTCAATGGCGTGAACATTTGCCTTATAACAGTGCTGTCGACGTAACCGCAGGTGAGGGGAAAGTGTTTTGCGCCACCCCTTATAGCCTGTTCTCAGTTACTATTGAAGGGAATATAGTTGACCGGTTGAGCCGGGTGACCGGCCTGAACGAAACCGGGATCAGCACTATACAATACGACCAGCTAAACAAGAAACTTCTTATTGCTTATAGTAACAGCAATATTGATATCCTTTACCGGAATGATATTTATAATGTACCGGGTATCAAACGTTCTGCGATCATCGGGAATAAAACGATCTATAATATTTATACCCGTGACAAATACTTTTATCTCTCTACGGGTCTCGGTGTGATCGTAATTGATGGTGACCGCTATGAAATAAAAGATTCGTGGTTTATCGGCAACGGGGGAAACCAGGTGAAAGTGAATGGGTTTACCAGCGACGGCAATTTTTTTTACGCGGCGACAGAAGAAGGATTGAAAAAAGCACCTGTAACAGCCGCTAACCTGGCCAATTATACCAACTGGCAGAGCGTAAGCGGGAGCAATGGATTGACAACGGGGGTTTGTAAAAATGTGCTGAATGTCCAGGGTAAGATCATGGTACAAAAAAATGATTCACTGCTGTTACAGAATGGGATTACCTGGACATTGCTGTATACTGATGGCTGGACTTTTACCAGCATCAATACCAGTGAAAATAAGATGCAGTTATGCGAAAGACAATCGAATGGCAGCAGCAGGGTCCTGATCCTGAACCCTGATGGCTCGGTCGCCCGTACACTGGCAAATTCAGGCGCCATCTCCTTTCCCCGGAAAGCGATCCTCTTTAATAATGATCCATGGGTGGCGGATCAATTTGACTGTCTATCTCATTTTGGTTCTTCCTTATCGTACGAGCAATATGTACTGAATTCACCACAGGGAATAGCCAGTGGTGAAATGCTAGTATATAATAATACCTTTTATGCCACAGCAGGTTCCGTGAATGATGCCTGGAATTACCAATACAATGGGGATGGTATCTATACATTACGGGAAGGCAAATGGAATAATATCAACCGTTATAAATACCCCGCGATCGATTCACTATTGGATTACCTGACGATTGCTGTTGATAAAAAAGATGAATCAATATGGGCAGGTTCTTTTGGAGGTGGGCTCCTGCATGTAAAACCCGGTCCGTCATTCGAGATATTTAAACAAAATAACCTGGGAGCAACCACAGGCGACCCCGGCAGTTACCGGGTGGCCGGTCTCGCATTCGATGCTGCCAATAATTTATGGATATCCAATTACGGATCTGTACAACCATTACGGGTGCGTAAAAGTGACGGCAGCTGGAAGAGTTTTACCCTTCCATTTTCTTTATTGGAAAATGCACTGTCGCAGATACTGGTTGATGATAATAATTTTAAATGGATCGTAGCACCCAAAGGCAACGGCCTGATCTGTTTTGATCACGGAAATTCTATTGATAACAACAATGATGACCGCTGGAGAAGGTATGGTACGGGCGCTGGCAACGGCAACTTACCTAATAATGATGTGCAATGTGTGGCTAAAGATAAATCGGGGTTTATCTGGATAGGAACAAGTGACGGGATCGGCGTGATCCAATGCACCGGCGAAACATTTACCACAGGCTGTGATGCGATCTGGCCTATCGTACCCAATGGAAATTTTGCCGGTTACCTTTTTAAAGGACAGGAAGTAAATTGTATAGCCGTGGATGGGGCAGACCGGAAATGGGTCGCCACAAAAAATGGGGTGTTCCTTGTCAACGCAACAGGGGAGAAGGTCATCTACCGCTTTACAGAAGATAATAGTCCGCTCCTCAGCAGTGATGTAAAAAAAATAGC
>JANMKG010000203.1:0-9063 GCA_031371915.1 Chitinophagaceae bacterium
GAATACCGAAGCACTTGTGGATTTGCTTGCGCAAGAGACTTCAAAATTTACCCAGCTAATGGCATATAAAGAGTTTAGCCCTGAATACGAGGAGGCAAAGGGAACTATTGTCTTTATACAAGGCCTCATAGCATCCAGACAAGAAACAACAGTATCTCAGCCCAATATAAGTTTTACGGAGCCGGGTTCTACTGTATAGCCCCTATTCCCTATGTCGTCATCTCGTAGTTTTGCAATATGAAAGCGTTTTATGCTTTAAAAGCGTTTTTGATAAGATTTTCCCTCTGGTTTACCAAGTGGTTCGGGGCTCCGGGTACTAACCACGATAACGGCCTTTCCTAGCAATCATTGATTCCCTATCATAGGCTATGGCTTACCACGTCCAGTAGGACGATTACCGCTAACGTGTGAATCATATAACTTTTAGCGGTTACTGTATAGCAGAAGATTGAAGGCATCTTGGGAGATTACAGTATGCAACCAGGTAAAAATGAACTTTCACCTCAATACCTATTCAACCTGGATAAAGACCAGTTGATAGACCTGCTCCAGGATAAGACCCAACTACTGGTTACCGCAAGCCGTTTACACTTCCCTGATCATGCCTATATTAAGGAACTTACAAGGCAGGTTAAAGAAATTCAAGAGGTGGTAAAATCCCTGGCTTGATCTCCGGTCAGAACCACGCAAAACAATTATTGACATTGCTACATGATGACGTTTCAACTAAGGCTTTATCTATCTATGATCCACTAAAGCATAAATACTTTACTGGTACTGTATATAAAAAAAGAAGCCACCCTAAGTGACTTCCTTTATATCAATTTACTATAATAATTATTTTATAGAATCATACAGGTCATTCCACTTCTTCTCTTCTGCTGTATACTTGGCGAGATCCGCAGGTTTTCCCTTAGCCTGGATCTTTTTGTAGGTATACACATCGGCAAGATAGCTTGCGACCTTCCTGTATTGCTGCCGGTCGCGCATCAACTGGTTCTTGTCTTCTGATTTGGGTTTGGCGGCAAAGATGGCTGCGGCTCTTTCATAAGGTTCGCGGGCTCCTTCGAGTGCGTCACCGTATTGCTTGTCCAGCAGATCCCTTTTGGCAATATCTTCCTTGGATGCCAGGGTTCCGGGTTTGGTACGTGTTTTCATATCCGCGGCATGCGCTTCGCGGGCCTCATTTATTTTGACTGCCTTGTTAATGAAATGATCACCCAGGTATAAATTGGGGTTCTCAATATCAGGCTTGGCGGCCGCTGCTTTCGTAAAAGCCGCTACCATTTTCTTTTCGAGCTCAGCCGCATTGGAAGGTATGGCACTTCCTTCTTTAGTTGAATTCAGTGTATCATAGATCAGCTCCCCGAGTATCTCGTTGGCCTTGTAATTATTCGGATCGGAAGCAAGTACTTCCTCTACGGCTTTTAACTTGGCATCAAAATTCTCTTCCAGCCCTATCGCGAAATCGATCTTATCAAATTTGAAATAATCACTCTTTGGATACAACTGTCCACCCAATCCTTTATATTTTTCAAAAGAAGCCATGTCTTTCTTGCCGAAATAATAACTTACCAGGAAACGATAGACACTTTCAAAACCATCTCCAGTTATTTTATTATCCGCAAGACGGCTGTAATATTTAACAGCTTCATCTTTGTTACCACTGTTCTCGGCAGCAATACCGGCGAGGATCAGCACATTGGTATCCACGGTTACACTGATCATTTTTCTGCTGATCAGCAGGTCCGACATTTCCACGGCCTTCTTTAATTTCTCAAAAGAAGCGGGCCATTTCTTGCCCTGGTAATCATGGTAGCCAGATGAATAATAACTCGAATAAAGATTGATGGGTCCGTTCTGGTAGATCAGGTCACTGATCAGTGACATTCCCGGGTCCATTTCCTGGTATTTCCTGAAAGCCGCGTCCGCATCATTGGTCAGCTGGTCACCGGTAGCGGTATTCTTTGTCGCATCATCCATAGAAAGTGCCGCGTAAATTGTTGTTTTCAGGATATAGGCTTCCGGTTTGCTTAAAAATTTTGCATTCGTAGCGGCCTTATCAAAGTCCTCTTTCGCCTTTTTGAACTGGTTAATAGCAAGCATATTCTTTATGGGCTCATAGCTCTGGGCGTTCACGCCTACAACAACAAGACCGGTCGTAATTAACAAAAAGAGTTTTTTCATGTTGATTATTAAGTTAATTGTCAAATTGGTGCCTGGTTTAATGATCAGGATTCAAGAGTAGATGGATTTTCACCTTCACCGGTTGCGTTATCCAACCCGTTAAGAGGCTGATCGGGATTTCCCTCAGGAATTCCATTCTGCTCCTGGTCATCCAGTTGCGTAATCGCTGCTATCTCATCCCCTTCATCAAGCCTTATCAGTTTTACGCCCTGGGTAGCCCTTCCCTGCTCACTGATACCGCTTACCGGCATCCTGATCGTGACGCCGCTTTTACAGGTGATCATGATATCTTCCGTCTGCGACACATCGAGAATGCCCACCAATGAACCTGTCTTATCGGTCACATTAATGGTCTTCACTCCCTTGCCTCCACGGTTGGTAAATCGATATTCATCCACGGCCGTTCTTTTTCCAAATCCTTTTTCACTCACTACCAACACGGTCCTGGATGCCTGGGTCTCCGCATTTACACAGATCATACCCACCACCTGGTCGTTATCATCATCCACTTCAATACCCGCCACACCAATGGCACCGCGGCCGGTGGCCCTTACTTTTTCTTCAGAAAAACGGATCGCTCTCCCGCTTTTCACCGCCATCATGATCTCGCTCTTACCATCAGTCATTTTTGCTTCCAGCAATTCATCTCCTTCCACGATATTGATCGCGTTCACACCCGTCAGGCGCGGACGGCTGAAATCCTGGAGCTCTGTTTTTTTGATGATACCTTTTTTGGTACACAAGACGATATTGTGTGATTTCACAAACTCTTCGTCTTTCAGGTCTTTGACATCAATGATCGCTCTTACTTTATCATCCGGTGGTAATTGTACCAGGTTTTGGATCGCTCTTCCCTTACCGGTCTTCTCTCCTTCCGGGATCTCGTAGACATTGAGCCAATATACCCTTCCTTTCTCTGTAAAGAAAAGCATGGTATGGTGCGTGGAAGCCACGAAAAGATGTTCGATATAATCTTCATCTCTCGTCTTACCACCGATCACTCCCCTGCCACCACGGCGCTGCGAACGGTATTCATCCGCAGGCGTACGTTTGATATAACCGAGGTGTGAAATGGTGATCACCACATCTTCTTCTTTGATCAGGTCTTTTATCTTGACCTCGTCATCAAGGTAAGTGATCTCCGTTCTTCTTTCATCCCCGAATTTTTCTTTTATCTCGAGTAATTCTTTCTTAATGACATCGAACCGCATTCCTTCATTCGCCAATAATTCAGTGAGGTGAGCGATCAGTTTCATCAACTCATCATATTCTTCCTTGATCTTGTTGCGCTCCATACCGGTAAGCCGCTGTAAACGCAGTTCCAGGATCGCTTTGGCCTGTATCTCATCCAGTCCCCAACCCGCGTTGATCAAAGCGTCTTTGGCGATATCGGGTGTCGCGGAAGCACGGATCAGCCTTATCACTTCATCCAGGTGATCCAGCGCGATAAGGTATCCCTGCAAAATATGGGCTCTTTTCTGTGCTTCTCTTAGCTCAAATTGTGTACGTCTTACCACCACGTCATGCCTGAACTCCACGAACTCACTGATAAGTTCTTTCAGGTTCAGTGTTTTTGGTCTTCCTTTTACGATCGCCACATTGTTGATACCGTAAGAAGTTTGAAGGTCGGTGAGTTTGTACAGCTGGTTCACGATGACATTCGCGATCGCATCTTTTTTGAGGTCGATCACCACCCGTGTACCTTCCTTATTATTCGATTCATTATTGACATGTGAAATACCCTCCAGCACTTTTTCATTTACCAGTTCACCGATACGATTGGTAAGCGCATCCCGGTTTACCTGGTAAGGCACTTCCGTGATGATGATCTGCTCCCGGCCACTGGCTTTAGCCTCAACGGTCAAACGACCTCTTACTACTACCCTGCCACGGCCAAAATGCATCCCTGCTTTTACGCCTTCCATTCCATAGATGATGCCACCCGTAGGAAAATCAGGCGCTTTTACATATTGCATCAGTTCGTCGATGGTGATCTGCTTATTATCAATAAAAGCAATACAACCATCGATCACTTCCGTGAGATTATGCGGCATCATGTTCGTAGCCATACCAACCGCGATACCGCTCGATCCATTGATGAGCAGTTGGGGAATCCGTGTCGGTAAGATCGAAGGCTCTTTTTCGGAGTCGTCAAAATTAAGCTGGAAATCCACGGTATCTTTTTCGATATCATCCAGCATATGTTCACCAAGCCTGTCCAGTCTTACCTCTGTATAACGCATGGCAGCCGGGTCATCCCCATCCTGGTTACCAAAATTACCCTGGCCATCGACCAGTGTGTAACGCATATTCCATTCCTGTGCCAGGCGGGCCATGGCAAAATAAACGGAGCTGTCACCATGCGGGTGATATTTACCCAGCACCTCTCCCACTACCCTGGCAGATTTTTTATAGGGTTTATTGTAACTCAGCCCGAGTTCATTCATCGCAAACAGTACACGTCTATGTACCGGCTTGAATCCGTCCCTTACGTCGGGCAGGGCACGTCCAACGATCACCGACATTGAATAATCAATGTAAGCGGTCTTCATTTGCTCTTCTATGTTAACAGGAATGATCCGGTTGTTGTCCTGGGTTTCCAGTGGCTCAAAATTCTCTTCCATCGTTGATTTTCCTTCTTCTTTTAATTGATTTTTAAACCTGGAAAATGCCTCTGAAAAGGCCTTTTTTTAAGGTCTGCAAATCTACCTTTTCCCGGCCTGAAAACCTGACAAAAAACCATCTTTTTTGACCCTGTTTATACAGGGATGTGGATTAGTTTTTCCCTCCCGGCAGGGTCAATTTATAACAAGGTTTTTGCAGTATGCGGCATGTATTTTTCTGGTATTATAACTTACCGCTTAACCTTCATGAACAGTTATATCCTCCTTCGTGATAACAAGGAAAGTGCTTCACTTTCCTTTACTGACCTGCAGCAGATGGGGCTGAAATCTACTGACCTTATCTGGGTCGAATGCCAGAGTGTAGGCTGGAGGAATCCGCATGAAATAAAGGAACTGAGGGATCTCGTCAATTCCTCCAATAATATTGCAATAACCCCAAAACCGGTGCAAACGGAACTATCCTCACCCTTATTCGTTGCCGGAGAGCCTGTTCCGGTAGTTAGCGAAGGAACGGGTATTGATTATAAAAAGAAACTGGTCTACGTAGAACTTCCTGCAAAATTCACCCCCGTTAAAAAACAAATCGAGCAAGATTTCTCCCCGATAAAGGAAGACCTGCCGGAGAATTATCAATATGCGGGTCTTGCAGATCCTGTAAAGACTATTGTTGAAGTTACACCATCAGAAAAGACAGATCCTGTTATCACAAAATATTCCCGCCCCCTGGATGAGATCAAGGAAATGTATGTAAAAAATATGGAGGAGCAGGGAAAGCGGAAGGAAACTGTGATGACCCTGCCAACAATAAGATTATCAAAAGAACTTAAAAAAGTTCTTTTCTATTCCGGGTTGGTACTTGCCGGCGCCCTTGTTATGTTACTCTTCAGGACTAAAGCAGGAAAAGCACCTGCTTCTATCACACAGAATTCAACCAGATCTTCTTCTATTCCCATAAATAAAGATACGGTTACCAGTCAGCCCCCACTTCCTGGAAAGGAGGCGCCCGTAAATGAAACAACTATCCCGGTCTCTGTTATTTCCTCCACACAAGTTGCGGAAAAAACATCGGTTACCCCCACAAAAAAATTACCTGCTGAGAAAAGAACAATAGCAGGTGAACAGGATCCGGAAACTGGTAAAGAAGTGGCGGAGAAAACCAAACCCGCAACAGAAGAAAGCAGTGGAGCGAAACCGGTTTCAACCGAGGGGATTTCATCCCAGCTCTCGCTCAAGGCAAATGATTTTTCTATCGGTTCTTTTGGTGGAATCAAAAATCTCGAAATGACATTGCAGAATGATTCAAAATACCTGTTGGATAAAGTGGTTGTCGAGATGCGCTACCTGAACCCTGAAGGGATGACTATTATTACGGATGACATTCATTTTAAATCTGTCTATCCCGGAGCCGCAGAAACAGTGGCCGTCAAAAAGAGCCGGCGGGGTGTAAAGATCGCTTATAAGATCACCCGGATCGAATCAAAAGAGATCGGTGGCAGTACGACCGGTTTGTAAATAACAGCCGGCGCGCATAATTTCCGTGATAAAAGTAATTCCCCCGTGGTTTTTCCCACTTCTTTTCGGGATTTTCATGCTAATTTTCCAACTCTAACAGGGAGTTATTATGAAGACGGTGTTATTGTTTGGCGCGGGTAAATCGGCTACGGTACTGATCGATTATTTGCTGGAGAATGCTATTACAGGGAACTGGAAGGTCATCGTTGCCGATGCCGATCTGAAACTGGCACAATCTAAGGTGAATCATTCACAACGTGCACTGGCGGTTTCTTTTGACATCAATGAGGGGGAAGAAAGAGCAAAATATATCCGCCAGGCCGATATCGTTATCTCCCTGCTTCCTCCCACCCTGCATATCCTTGTTGCAAGAGATTGTGTAAAACATCACAAGAATCTCCTGACGGCTTCTTACGTGGATGAGGAGATACGTTCCCTGCAAACGGAAATTGATAAGAACAAATTATTTTTCTTGTGTGAAATGGGACTTGATCCGGGTATTGATCATATGAGCGCCATGCAGATCATTGATGCTATTCATGCAAAAGGCGGCACAGTCATTTCTTTCAGATCACATTGCGGCGGCCTGGTGGCACCGGAAAGCGACGACAATCCCTGGCATTATAAGGTCAGCTGGAACCCGCGAAATATTATTATGGCTGGTAAAGCCGGTGCCCATTACAGGGAAGAGGGGGAGGAAAAAAGATTACAGCATAGCGAATTATTTACTGGTGAAAGGCTGGTGGATGTTCCGGGTCTTGGTCCTTTGAGCTGGTACCCCAACCGCGATTCACTTAGTTATACCCCGCTGTATGGCCTGGAAAATGTGCCCACTTTTATCCGCACTACACTTCGTCATCCTGATTTTATGTATGGGTGGAAGAATATTATCGACCTGAAACTGACAGAAGAAACACCGGAGTACCAGACCGATGGAAAAACGTTGCAGGAAGCATTCAAGGAACATATGGATAAGAACGGTTTCAGTGAATGGCTCAGCGAAAAACTCACGGAACGATTTGCCGAGACCAAGAGTATGATGGAAAGTCTAATTAAACTCGCCGAAGCGGAGAATGAAGCGGATAAGGAAGGAGCGGAAATACCCGATTCCTTTATGGCCGCGGATGCCGGTGGAAATTTACAGGAAGTGGGAATTGATGATGTGAAAAATAAAGCTGCTGCCTACCTGGCGCATAAGATGCACGAAGCCAATCTTACACTAAAACAACTTTTTTTCCTGGGACTGGATGACCAGGAGACGCTTGTAAATAAAGGATTTTGCAGTGCGGCCGATATTCTCCAGTTCGCCGTGGAAAAGAAACTTGGTTTGCGTCCTTACGATAAAGACATGATCGTGATGTTACATGAGATCGGCTACCGGGTCGGTAACCGGGAGTCGAGCATCAGGAGTGTGTTGATCGTGAAAGGGGAAAATAATTTACGGACAGCTATGGCAAAAACAGTTGGCTTGCCGCTGGGTATCGCCGCCAAACTGATCCTGAACGGGAAGATAAAACTCCATGGTCTTCATATTCCCACCGCCAAAGAGATCTATGAACCGGTTTTAAAAGAACTGGAATTACACCAGGTGAAATTCGAGGAGCTCATAACTTCTTAAGAAGCTCTCTTAGTTCCTTCAATCCTTCCGTTGCCGGTTTTTCAATCCGCGTAAGGTTTTGCATGATGGACAGGTAGGGTATCTTTTTATCAACAATGAATTTTGGCGTGGCTGCGGCTACATAATTCACTAATCCTGCCGCTGGGTAAACAACCAGGGAAGTTCCGACTACCGCGAAAATATCAGCCCCCTGCACTAGCGGGATAGCTTCTTCAATTTTTGGAACCGGTTCTTCGAACCATACGATATGCGGACGGAGTTGTGCTCCATCAATGGCCAGGTCGCCTATTTTTATATCCCCTCTTATTTCAGCAATAAGCGTTTCGTTTCTTTCACTCCGCATTTTAAAGATCTCTCCATGCAGGTGTAAGACGTTGCCTGAACCTCCCCTTTCATGCAGGTCATCAATATTCTGGGTGATGATGGTGACGTCAAAATCACTTTCGAGTTCGGCCAGCCCATAATGCGCGGCGTTGGGCAGGGCCCCGGCCACATTCTTTCTTCTTTCATTATAGAAATCAAGCACTAGTTGCGGGTTCTTTCGCCAGGCCCTTGGCGTGGCGACATCGGCTACTTCATAACCTTCCCATAATCCATCGCTGTCGCGGAATGTTCTTAACCCGCTTTCGGCGCTGATGCCTGCACCGGTGAGAACGACGAGTTTCTTCTTTGCCATGAGCAAATGTAATTTAAAGACATGGTTTCTCGCGGAGTACACAAAGGAGCAGCGAACGCAATTTTTTCTGAGTTTCTCGCGGCGTACGCAAAGGAGCAGCGAACGCGGCGGTTTATAATTTATTGGCAATCCTTTTTATTCACACTTACAGCAAGACTACATTTAAATTAACTAATAAGCCCAGATTTAGTTGGGTTAGCCTCAAATAAGTAAATACTTGCTTGAAATGTATATCGGCTAAAGCTTCAACACTTTTTAATTCAATTATAATTTTGTCATTTAAGATAACATCAGCCCTGAATCCAAGATCCATTTTGATGTCTTCATAAATTAGTGGGATGGCCTGTTGTCTTTTAAAAGGTAGGCCTGTTTTGGCCCATTCATAACAAAATATTTCTTCGTAAGCACTTTCGAATAAGCCAGGGCCGGTCAGCTTGTGAATTTTG
>JANMKG010000249.1:0-7502 GCA_031371915.1 Chitinophagaceae bacterium
ACTCTTGTTTTGTTATGGATCCATTCTTCCTGTCGCCGGCTTCTTTCTTCCTGTAATAACCCCGCATGGTAAAAATTGGCAGGAATTTGCTGAAGCTGGAGCAGGTCGCTGATCTCTTTTGTTCTTTTCCTGCTTTTGCAATACACGATACTGCTTCCCGGCACTTTTCTTAGCACTTCAATGATCTTATTGATCTTGGAGTCAATATGAAAGGCGCTGTAAGAAAGGTTGGGCCTTTCAAAGGATTGGCGAAAGACCGTCCACCCATTAAATGAATCACCTGATTTCGGGTTCTCAAAGCCCCCCAGCGGGGGGGTTGGGGGGCCTAACTTTTCACAAATATCTTTTTGTACATCCGGGGTAGCCGAAGCTGTCAGGGCGAGAACAGGGATACCCGGGAGTTCTTTCCGGAGTGCGGCGATCCGCAGGTAGGGCGGACGAAAATCATATCCCCATTGGGAAACACAATGCGCCTCATCCACAGCGATCAGACTGACAGGAAGCCCTGGTAAATATTCTTTGAACAAAGAGGTCTCCAATCTTTCCGGGGAGACATAAAGGAATTTACAATTACTTTCTCCTGCTACTTTCAGTGTATTGATCACTTCTTTACGGCTCATGCCAGAATAGATCGCGAAAGCCGTGATATTTTTTTTCCGGAGGTTCTCCACCTGGTCTTTCATCAGCGCGATGAGTGGTGAGATCACCAGGCATAGTCCCTCTTTCATCATGGCGGGTACCTGGTAGCAGAGCGATTTTCCTCCACCAGTTGGCATCAGCGCCAGCACATCTTTATCATTCAGTACAGCCCGGATGATGTCTTCCTGTAAGGGACGAAAAGTTTCGAAACCCCAGTATTGACGGAGGATGTCGTGAATCGTGAGACGTGAGTCGTGAGTTTGAGTATGAGAAACTTCCTGCATCAACATATCCTTTATAAGTCATGCTAAGCTATGAAAATGATTTAATATCCGGACACCGTGGTATTTTCCGGGTATTATTTTATCTACTTTATACCACATAGAAACATAGATAACAATAGATGAAAACATAGAACTATGTGTTTTTCTATTGGTATCTATATGCCTATGTTGTTCAAATGAGTCGGCCTTGACAGCCTTTTCAAGGCTAGTTCATGATTTTCCTGAAAATAATAAGCTCCACCCGTCTGTTCAACGCCCGGCCTTCAGGAGTTTTATTGGGCGCGATAGGGTTAGAACGGCCAAAAGGATGTGCCTGGATCGTTGAAGGACTTGCTATATTGTTTTGGAGTAACCATTGCCTGACTGATTCGCAACGTTCGAGGCTGAGCGCCAGGTTGCGGGCATCAGAACCGATGGAATCAGTATACCCTTCCGCATAGATACTATCGATGTTGTTACTTTTTCCCACCATAATGAAAAATTCTTCGAGTACAGATATTCCCGACGAATTGAGCTTTGCCTTGTTGAAATCGAAAAGAACATCCCCCAGTTTCAGCGTATCCACTTTAAGAAGCGGGATCGGGTCTTTTAGTATAGTCCTGAAATAGCTGTCTGTTTTAGTAAAACTGATAGCGAGCTCACCTTTTCCAAAAAGAGAATAGTCCATTTCCTTATGCCGGAAATTATAATCGTATATTTTTTCTTTGTTGATGAAAAAACCAGGACAGTTCGTTTCTTTTTTGTCTTCGGGCACCAGTTGAAAATTATCAAGCACAACCGAAATGGTTTGGGTTCCGATCAGTTTCTTTTTGGCGCCGACTGTATCTTCTTCAGTAAACGTACCAAAAGTCAGGTATCGTTCATTTCCATCTGCGATAAAGCTATATTCAAAGGAGAAAAAATTACTGTTGGGAACAGGCTGAAGCCCTGAAATAAGCACCGGCTTCATGTTGGTGCTAAAGGCTCTTTTGGGCACGTAAAATTTTTGACCGAGGCAGATGCCGGGTCTTAAATTGAGTTTGGGATTTAAACGGGCGCTGATGATCCCTTTAAAGGTATAGCGCTTGCCATTTTGCAGACCACAGGGAAGAAGAGTTCCAATAACCGGTGTGAATCCTGTATAGCCACTCCAGTTGTAAAAGATGCCAAAAGAATTATTGCCCAGGAGATCCGTATTGGTCTCATTGCTGAGCATCTGTGCTTGTATATCTCTCAGGTAAAACCAGGCTTCCACACCACATTCAGCCGAATATTCTGTACAGGTATTCACTTCTTCGAAACCGCCATTGAGCAATAGGTTAGTTTGTGAAAAAACTTTTTCTTGTAACAAGAAAGCCACAATGAGCGCAACCGATTTCCTGGTCAAAGAAGATAGAGACATGTTTAATAGAAAGCGAAAAATGAAAATAGAACTAATTATGGATAGCCCGGGTTTCGGGTTGGTTAAAATGTTCCGGGTTACACTACTTTTTTTACAAAGAGCCGGACGGAATTGATGGCAAGTACCACATCACTCAGTCCCATGACCAAGGCACCGAAAGTAGGCGTAAGCAAACCGAAGGCAGCTACAGGAAGGGCAATGATATTATAGGCAAAGGCCCAGAAAAGATTTTGTTTGATGGTAATATAAGTATGCTTGCCCAGTCCCAGTGCAGTAGGAAGATTTTTTAAACCATGATTCATCAGGACCACCTGCGCCGACTGCATGGCGATCTGGGAGGCATCATTCATCGAAATACCAATGGTCGCTTTGGCCAGTGCCGGCGCGTCATTGATACCATCGCCGACCATCGCGGTAGGGGTTTTACTGCTCAGCTCTGTAATGGTTGCCAGTTTTTGCTCCGGTGTTTGTTCAGCGATCACGGTATCAATACCGAGTTGCTCAGCAAGCTGTTTACATTTGGCCAGCCTGTCGCCACTCAGTAAAATGGTTTGGATATTTTTATGATGGAGGTAGTCGATCACTGTTTTTGCTTCGGGCCTTATTTCATCCTTAACATCCACCCAACCCATGAGGGTATCATTCTTGGTGATATAGATATTATGTGATTCATCACCGGTTAATTGTTTAGCTACTTCAAAGGAACCTGCCCACCAGTGATTGCCTTCTATATCTTCCGCTTTCATTCCCTTTCCTTTTACTTCTTCTATCTTTTTCCAGCGGATCTCATCCTTTGTTTTCCACTCATTCGTAATGGCTTTCGCGATCGGGTGGTTCGAAAACTTTTCAAGACTGTAAACGATCTTCCGGAATTCAGCCTCTTCGTTTACCAGCGACTTGAAACCAGCAACCAGGAACTTTCCCGTTGTTAACGTTCCCGTTTTATCAAACACCACTTGTTTAATATCCTTGAAAGTTTCAAGACTGGTAGCGTTGCGGAAGAGAATACCTGTTTTGGCGGCGCGGCCAAGTCCCACAGCGATAGCTGCCGGTGTGGCGAGTCCCATGGCACAGGGACAGGCAATGACCAATACGGCAATGCTCCGCATAAGCGCCGGGGTAAAATCTTTCAAGATGATCCAGTTGGCGGCCAGTGTCAGCACCGCGATACCGAGAACGACGGGAATAAAAATACCGCTGATCCGGTCAGCCATTTGCTGAACAGGAGGTCTTTCCCCCTGGGCCTGTTTTACTAAATTGAGAATGCCCGAAAGCACCGTATCATTACCGGTAGCGGTTACCTGTGCCTTGGCTGTTCCATCACTGACCAGGCTTCCACCAACCAGGTTATCCTTTGCCACTTTATGAATGGGGGCGCTTTCACCTGTTACGATCGCTTCGTTCACCTGCAGGTCACCCCATAATATCTTACAATCGATTGGCACCTGTTCACCACTTTTTAGTAATACGAGATCGCCTACTCTTAGCTGTGTATTCTCTACGTGAAATACCTGTTCCTTGTGTTCATCATCAAAAGCGATCATGTTCGCCATCACTTTTTGTGATTTGGCCAGTTTATTCAGTTCTCGTTGAGTTGATTCAATCGAAGCATGTTCCATCCAGTTACCCAGGAATACCAGGGTAATGATCGTTGCCGCAGTTTCATAGAACATGTATTGAGCCGACTGCCCCGTCAAGGAACCATATAAACTATAAAAGAAAGCCGCCGTGGCACCGACCGCGATCAGCACATTCATATTGGGTACACCATTGCGGATGCTTTTCCAGGCGCTTTTACCAAAAAAACTCATACCCACGATATAGACAGGAATGGTTAATGCCAATTGCACCCAGTGGTTCATCAGCCAGTGGATATGGAGACCCGGTATCATGTGCAGCACCAGCAACACCGTAAAAGGTAAACAAAACCAGAACCGCTGGAGATGGGTGGAAAGAAATCCACTATGACCCGCTTCCTCATGCTCATGCCCGTGTAAATGAGCGTCGGTGCCGGCTACTGTATAACCCAGGTCACTGATGCCCTTGCTTATTTTTTCTTCAGCAATGGTCCCATCCGCGTCAAATATCACATCACCGGTGGCAAAATTGACCCGTATATTCTTCATACCCTGTTTCTCGAGGTATTTATGAATATTGAGGGCACAGGTGGTACAATCCATGCCTTCTACTTTCCATTGCACTTTTTCCATCCTGCAAATTTACCAAAAGCAGGAAGGCGGTTTTTACGGCAACGGGAATATGTTTACAACATGGTTGTAGAATAGCCCGAAAGTCAGAAAGACCGGAAGTCAGGAAGATGGTCCAAATAATTGGAAAATTCTTTCGGACTTCCGGACTTCCGGTCTTCCCGCTACATTTGCAGCATGGAGTGGAGTTTTTCACTGGAGAATATCAACACAGTTGCAAAAGAATTCTGGAAAGCAACCGAAGGCAAAACCGTATTTGCTTTTCACGGCCCCATGGGTGCGGGTAAAACAACTTTTATCCATGCATTATGTGAAGCAAAGGGAGTAACCGATGTGGTGGGCAGTCCTACTTTTTCAATTATCAATGAGTATGAATATATCCCGATAGCTATCGGGAGCGAAGGAACTAAACGGGTCTTGTTTCATATGGATCTTTACCGCGTAAAGGATGAGGAGGAAGCGGCCCGGGCAGGGGTGGAAGATGCTTTATTCAGTGGCTATACCTGCCTGGTGGAATGGCCGGATAAAGCCCCGGGCCTGTTCCCGGATCATACTATTCATGCTACTATCGAGGTCGTTGATAGCGAAACAAGGAGGCTAAAAATCGGCAAAAATTAGGTATTTTTGACTTAGTTGCTGGTTACTAGATCCTGGTCACTGGTAACTGCAACCAGTAAAGTCTTTTCCATTCTGAGCAACCAGTTACCAGCAACCAGCAACCAGAAACCAGCGACCAGCATCCAGCAACATGAGCCAGCAGAAACCCAAAATAAGCACTTCCTTCAGCTACGAAACATTAGAAGAGACGCTGGATATCAAACCCAAGCCGGAAGGGATGATGATCGGTATTCCCAAAGAAATAGCTTTCCAGGAAAACCGTATCGCCCTTACACCCGATGCGGTGAGTGTGCTGATCAGCAATGGTCACCAGGTGATGATCGAACACAATGCCGGTGAAGCTTCGCATTTCCGCGATAAGGATTACAGCGAGGCCGGGGCTAAGATCGTGTATGACCGGGAATCCGTTTTCAAAGCTCCGCTGCTGGTAAAAAGTGCTCCTATAGTGGATGAGGATCTCTCATTACTGCAAATGAACCAGATCATCATTTCTCCCATTCATCTTTCGGTAATGAAAGCGGAGATACTGGAGAAGATGATGGAAAAAAAGATCACGGCTATTTCCTTTGAGAACCTGAAGGACGACAGCGATTCCTATCCCATTGTCCGCAGCATGAGCGAGATCGCCGGCAGTGCCGTAATGCTTATAGCCGCGCAGTACCTGGGTTCTGCCAATCATGGAAAAGGCGTATTGCTCGGGGGCGTCTCCGGTATTGCTCCCACCAAGGTCATCATTATTGGTGCCGGTATCGTGGGAGAATATGCGGCAAGAGCGGCCCTCGCCTTAGGAGCTTCCGTAAAAGTTTTTGACAACAGTGTTTATCGTTTAAAACGATTACAAAATAATATCGGTCATCGTTTATGGACCTCGGTGATCGAACCCAGGATGTTATCCAAACAATTAAAGACTTGTGAAGTGGCCGTCGGCGCACTCGGCTCCGAAACAGGAAGAACCCCGATGGTCGTCACCGAAGAAATGGTGAGCAATATGCGCCCGGGTTCTGTGGTGATAGATGTCAGTATTGACCGGGGTGGTTGTTTCGAGACCTCGGAGATCACTTCGCATGAACATCCCATTTTTATGAAATACGGGGTGATACATTATTGTGTACCCAATATTCCCTCTGGTTTTTCCCGTACGGCATCCCAGGCGATCAGCAATGTGTTGATGCCATTATTGCTCGAAGCCGGTGAAGAAGGAGGATTTGAAAAGTTGCTCTGGCACCAGATCCACCTGCGGAGCGGGATCTATCTTTTTAAAGGAGCCCTTACCAATTTCTATCTCAGCCAGCGCTTTGATCTGAAGTACACGGATCTGAATTTGTTGATCGCGAGCCAGCGCTGAGTTTTACATTTATCATTTTACTACGAAAACCTTCTGCAATGAGAATTGAGAAGATCCAAAATATTCATTTCATTGTCCTAATTGCAATGAAATCTATGAATAGCAATACATTGAAATTCAATGACTGGAGTTTAGAAAATGCTGGACACGTGTCGTATATTTAAGTGTTGTATGCAATGTAAATTCGTAGTCCCTTTTAAGGGAAAATTTTATAGATGTCTTTCCTGTGAAGAATACGAGCAAGCGAAATCGTTAAACTCTCGAAAAAGAATCCTATTCTATAATCACCTATTCGAGTTCGGTAAGCATTCCTGTGGCCTTTTAATTTTTTTGTATTGGGAATTTTATCAAGTGTATCAACTATTTCCATAAACTCTATAAGCCGAAGTACAGATTGCTTGACAGATTTGATTTTGATATCATCAAGATCCTTTGAAAATTTCTTTAGAAACTCAACTTTCATTTAGGAAGACAGTTTTTTCATAATTTCTGCCCGAGTAGCCTTTTTAGTTCTGTCGACACTACGCATTAATTTAGACATACCAATATCTTCCAAATCTTCATAATTCAATGAAGACGAACTAACACCAAGTTTTTTTAGTAGGTCAGCAAGAAATTTAAACTCACTGTCGTTTTTGGGAGTAATCACTAATGCTTTCATAAGTCAAATTTACTAAAAAAAGACACCGCATACAACATCCGGTTTTCTGCTATGCGGGCTGGCGAACATGTCCTGGTCTTTATATCGCTGATCAGCTTCAGTTCTCTACTTACGGAACACGGATGAGCTGTAGAACATATTCTCAACTTCTGTAACTTTAATGGGCCTGACGTCCCGGCTTTTCTGATCACAGATCGCACAGCAGAAAGCCGACACGTTGTGTGCTATTCTGCGAAAACACCGTCATAAAATAGTTAGACTAAAGTTTAAAAAATGAAAAAATACTTTGTATTGCTTCTCTTGATTTTATCGCAATTAACCTTTAGCCAAAATAAAAAGAGAATTGATTTTCACCCAACTACTTATT
>JANMKG010000352.1:0-2900 GCA_031371915.1 Chitinophagaceae bacterium
TGTATCCAGGTCGATACCGGTCACCGACTGGATCGTATTAATTAATGACAACGCATTCGTTCCTGCTTTTACCACCGAACGACCTGTCGGTACTACAGAGTGAACATTAGGGGTCAGTTTGGTGATAACGGGTAGCGTAGCGGCTTCCATCACCCATTCTACTACCATGCAGGCGATCTCGGGATCCTGGCCAACAGCAGCGCCCATCCCTCTTTCTGTCATACCATGCGGACAACCGAAATTCAATTCAAAACCATGTGCACCCGTATCTTCTACTTTTTTTATTAATTCTTGCCAGCTTTTTTGGTCATTATCCGCCATCAGTGAAACGATCATCGCCCTGTCAGGGAATAATTTCACACATTCTGCGATCTCTTTCAGGTTAATAGCAAGCGGGCGGTCGGAGATCAGTTCAATATTATTAAAACCCATTACGCGGCCACCGTTGAAATCGACCGCCGAATATCTTGAGGAAACATTCTTTACCTGTGAGCCCAATGTTTTCCAGACAACGCCGCCCCAGCCAGCTTCAAAAGCCCTGAGCACATTGTATTTCTTATCCGTAGGCGGGGCACTCGCCAGCCAGTAGGGGTTGGGAGATTTGATACCGAGGAAATTTGATGAAATATCTGCCATAAAATATTGTTTATGTTGCCAGCGACATTAACACGGATGATCTTCCGTTCCGCTAACTGGCGGACTCTTCATCTTTCTGTTCGCTACTCATCAATGTTGAACCCCTACAGGGTTCAGAAAATAATCGAAAACATTTGTCTACTACCGATCTTCGACTCCTACGGAGCCCACTTTCTCATTGCGAGGCTAAGCCGCAGCAACCTTCCTTATTTCTAATTTCTCATTCCGAGATACCTTAGTATCGAGGCAGCTCCATCTTTTCCCGCCTGCGCCGCATCCACCACTTCTTTACCACCATTTACCGCATCACCGCCTGCGAATACACCTTTAATATTCGTAGCACAATTATTATCGATAACTAACTTTCCATTTTTATTATTCAAACCAGCTGTATTTACTAATGCTTCAAAGGGTACCTGTCCGGCGGCTTTGATCACCATATCTACTTCCAGGGAAAAAGTTTCACCGGTATCAACAGGGGAGCGGCGGCCGCTGGCATCTGGTTCTCCCAGGGTCATTTTACTGCAAATCAATTGCGACACTTTCCCATTTGTTCCTTTTACTTCTTTTGGAGCAGCCAGCCAGATGATCTCGCAGCCATCCAGTTTAGCAATATCCAGCTCCACCTGTGTACAGGGTTTTTCCGCTTCGGTCCTGCGGTACACCATCGTCACTTCTTTTGCACCTAATCTTTTAGCCTGCGTCGCAGCATCAATAGCCGTCATACCCATCCCGATCACTGCTACCTTATCCCCAACAGGAACAGCAGCATAACCTTTATCCCTGATAGTATAGATAAAGCTGATCGCGTCTTCAACACCAGAAAGGTCTTCGCCGGGGATGTCCAGCTTGCGGGCAACACCTACACCAATACCTATATAAACAGCATCATAATTCTTTTGCAGGTCTGACAGTGAAATATTCTTTCCCAGATCCTGGTTGTATTTTATTACTATACCACCAATTGATGTGATATAGTTTACTTCATCTTCACAGAACTGCGGAGTTACTTTATAGGCTGCGATGCCATAGGTCATCAGGCCGCCGCCCTTGCCTTCTTTTTCATAGATGGTTATATCGATCCCTTCTCTTGATAAAACATGCGCGCAGCTTAATCCTGCCGGCCCGGCGCCAATGATCGCTACTTTTTTCCCTGTGGATTCCTTTCGTTGGAACAACTGCCACTTATTTTCCATCGCTTTTTCTGTCGAGTAACGTTGCAGTCTTGCGATTGGGATGGGTTCTTCTTCCAACAAATTATAGACACAGGCGCCTTCGCATAGTTTTTCCACCGGGCATACCTTGCTGCAACCGGCTCCCATAATGTTAGAAGTAAAAATAGTGTGAGCGGATCCTTTTATATTCTCTGTCGCGATCTGTTTGATAAATTTGGGTACATCGATACTGGTAGGACAACTCTTCATGCAGGGAGCGTCATAGCAAAACAAACAACGGTTGGCATCCACTTTCGCGGCCGTGATATTCTCATACGGCGGGTGGATATCGCTGAAGTTCTTTTCGTATTGATCCTGTGTTAATTTGTTGTTGTTAATTGCCATACTAATTGATTAAAATACCAGAACGCAGATTATCATGATTGTGATGATATGTTATGATTTGTCTGCGTTAATCTTTGAAATCATAAAAATCTGTGTTCCTGTATTTATAGTTCAACCAATTTTCCATATGTCTCCGGTCTCCTGTCCCTGAAGAACTGCCATACACTTCTTACCTGTTCGATCATATCCAGGTCAAAATCCGCTACAAGTAATTCATCCTTATCCTCCGAAGCCTGTGCAAAAATTTGCCCTCTTGGGTCTACGAAATAAGAACTACCATAGAACTTACCAAGGTTCCAGGGTTTTTCTTCACCCACCCGGTTAATGCATCCCATAAAATAACCATTGGCGGCTGCATGGGCTGGTTGTTCCAGCTTCCATAAATATTGTGAGAGCCCGGCCACGGTTGCAGAAGGATTATAAACGATCTCGGCGCCGTTCAAGCCCAAACATCTTGCACCATCAGGAAAGTGACGGTCGTAACATATATAGACACCCACTTTGGCATACTTCGTTTGAAAAACAGGATAACCAAGGTTACCGGGTTTGAAGAAGAATTTTTCCCAGAAACCGGAAGTATGAGGAATATGATTTTTCCTGTACTTACCGAGATAAGTTCCATCGGCATCGATAACGGCAGCCGTATTATATAAAACTCCCGCCTGTTCCTTCTCATAAACCGGTACAATGATCACCATATTATAT
>JANMKG010000312.1:0-1756 GCA_031371915.1 Chitinophagaceae bacterium
TTGGCGCCATTCAGTATTACATGATCACCTGCGTCTTTAAAATTGGTGAGCATACTGCTGGGGTCACTGCCATGGTTCGGTTCAGTCAATCCAAAACAACCCAGCCATTCGCCACTGGCGAGTTTGGGTAAATATTTTTTCCGCTGTTCTTCACTTCCATACTGGTAGATAGGAAACATGACCAGTGAACCTTGTACGGAAGCTGTTGACCGAACACCGCTGTCACCTCTTTCCAGCTCCTGCATCATCAGGCCATAAGAAATATAATCCAGTCCGCCACCGACATATTCGGTGGGTATGGTCGGACCAAAACAACCCAGATCACCCAATTGTTTTACGATCTGCTGGGGAAACTCTGCCTTCTGGGCATAATCTTCAATGATCGGGGAAATCTCTTTCTTTACATAATTGCGCACTGATTCGCGGATAAGCTTTTGTTCTTCCGTTAGTAATTCATCTACCTGGAAATAATCCGGGCTGGTAAAAAGGTCTGTACGGGCCGCCATAATACGATCAAATTTGTTGGCGCAAAGGTATTAGAAAGTTTGTAGTTTATGGTTTATAGTTTGTGATTGGTCAGACCCGAACATAAGCACAGCACTTGCTTTATTGAGCTTCCCATTTATCATAATTTCTATTTATTACAGTAAAATAATAATATTTTAGGCTAAATAATGGGCATGAATAAATTACTTCTTACACTTATTTCCCTCTTTTTTATTTTGCAGGTTTGTTTTTCACAAAAAGATTCAACAAGTGCAAAACCGGCCCCCAAAATCAAACAGTTCTGGATGGTTATACTTAAAACAGGGCCGAAAGACAAGGAGATCACGGATACGGCGCAGCGGAATAAAATATTTGCCGGTCATTTTGCCAATATGGAAAAATTATATAACGAGGGCTTCCTGAAAGCAGCCGGTCCTTTTGGTAAAAATGATTTTACCTGGCGTGGTCTCTTTATCCTTGATTGTACAACAAGAGAAGAGGCACAGGCGCTAGTGGCGACAGACCCCGGAGTACAGGCCGGTGTTTTTATTACCGATATTGTTCCCTGGTATAGCCAGGCAACCGGAAGTTTTGTTCCCGGCAAGCCTAAAAAAGAAAATTAATCCTGGTCCGTTGAGGCCATCCTTGTTTATTTCAGGTAAGATTGCATTTCCAGCTGGTATTCTGCTGCTGTAGATCTTGCCTTCTCTACAAAATCCTCCCCACCCGATGCATAAATAATGGCCCGGCTGGCATTCACCAGGATACCGCAGTCTTTTGTCATCGCCTTTTCCGATATCTCCTTCAAACTTCCTCCCTGCGCGCCAATACCAGGTACCAGGAAAAAATGATGAGGTGTAAGTTTACGGATATTGGCAAACTCACTGGCCTGGGTAGCGCCGATGACGAACATCAGGTTATCGGGCGTGCCCCATAAAGAAGCGGTTTGTAAAACCTTTTCATATAAAAATTCGCCGCCGGAATGCAGCAGTTCAAAATCATTGGCTACTTTGTTGGAAGTAAGGCCTAATACAATAGCCCATTTATCCTTGTGCTGTAAGAAAGGTTTTACGCTGTCTTCTCCCATGTAAGGCGCAACCGTGATCGCATCAAAAGGCAGGGTCTCAAAAAAAGCTTTGGCATACTGATCCGAAGTGTTCCCGATATCTCCTCTCTTAGCATCAGCGATCTTGAAATGATCATTACCAATGTAGTTCACTGTTTTCTCCATCGCCTCCCAGCCTTTCACACCAAGCGCTTCATAAAATGC
>JANMKG010000326.1:0-7271 GCA_031371915.1 Chitinophagaceae bacterium
ATTCTTTATTAGCCGCCATGTGCACAGATACCCTGCGGTTCACATCTTTTGGCATGATACCCTGGATCAGTACGTTTTGCGCACTCAGGTAGAAATCACCAGTGGAGAAAGAAACATCGGTCTGGTTGGTAATACCTGTATTCCAGAAATGTAATTTTTCTTTAGGCAGTGCCTGGTAAGCAGTGATGTATTGCTCGCCGCTTGGACCATCACGGCCGATCTGGCGCATAGAACCATCGAATTCGTCACCATAACACTGGTTTTCGATCGGGTCATAAACACCAAATCCATAGATGTCTTCAGAAGAACCAGAACCAAACCTGTTCTGCAGTTCGGGCATATAAGATACTCTTTCGATCTGTACCGTATGACCTACACTGATGCTTGGTTTTGTGCGGCTTCCTCTTTTGGTAGTAACTACCAGGGCGCCGTTTGCACCATCCGGACCATACACAGCGGTAGCTGATGCAGATTTCAGGATCGTAACATCGGTAATGTCATTGGGGTTGATAGAACTTAAATAGTTCAGGGAGATGGGAACACCATCAAGGATCAGCATTGGTTGGTTGTTACCAGTCAGTGAGCGGATACCGCGGAGGGTAATCCTTGTGTCACCGAAAACGCCGTTATTTACTGTCTGTACATTCAAACCAGATACTTTACCAGTTAATCCGTTTTGGAGGTTAACTGCTTTTGCCTGGGTAAGTTCGGTGGCTTTGACCTTTGAAACGGAATAACCCAGCTCTTTTGGCTGGCGGGTTACCCCAAGGGCTGTCACAACAACTTCGGTACCGGCAATAACAGTTCTTTTCACTGATATTGTTATCGTGCTTCCGGCTCCAACAGTTGCCTCAGTAGCTTCAAGGCCTGCGCCCGATACCACCAAAACGTCCCCAGTCTTAGCCTGGATACGAAACTGGCCGTTGTTATCAGCGGCCACACCTGTACGCGTTCCTTTAATTCTTACAGATGCTCCGGGCAGTGCGTCGCCCATTTCGTCGGTCACAGTACCGGTTATTGACCGGTTCTGGCCAAATGCTAATGCAGCAAACAGCATTAGCACTGTAAACAGTGATGCGATTTTTCTCATGTTAACGTTAATTTTTAAATTTAAAAGCATTGATTATCAGGGAAAACCGTCAATTTCCAATAGGTAAGGGTATAGCTAAAGACACAAATGCCTTTAAAAATGCTGCCGCAAGGTAAAGTTTTTTTTAACAATTAGTTAAAGAGGCAGAAAAAAATATACCCCGGATTACCAGGCCTAAAAGGCTAAAGAATCACCAGGGCCTGGACGTTTAATTCGGTCTTCCGTTTCCCGTCTATTTTATCCGGTCCGGAGCCTACAGTGGCCTTATCCGGGTAGATGGTTTGGGCCCAGCGAAGCCAGCAAGATATCTTTTTACCCAAGTCATAATTTATGTTTAGATAATAACGCATCCCCTTATCTGAAAAGGCTGGAATGGAGTAGCTATATAATACATCGTTCTCATAAGCATATATCCGGGAATTATAACCCCCGGTCTCAAAATATTGAAGCCTGAGAACCGCGGAACAGGGAGAAAGAAGCGGTTTCCAGGTAAGGTCAACAAAAGCCAGGAACCCGCTCTCCTTATTTATACCCCTATTGTCATACCAGCAAAGCTCCACCCGGTTCCGCAACCCGATAGCAGGGTTTATTTTATAATTTACCTGTGTGCGCCAGCTTTGTTTAGGTATCGTAACCAGGAAATTCATTACGGTTAAGTTGACTGGCTGGTTAGATTGCTTTGTCTCATTCCTGAACCGGGTATATATTTCCACTTGCCGGTTGGGTGTATACGTAAGCTGTGTCAAAAAATCCTTTCCCCGGCTTGGCGCGTCCACCCCGTATTTCAACCAGGGAAATTTATAGACATCCCCATAGGCATCAAATCGCCACCCCGGCGCGGGGCGGATCGTGATCCCGGTATAGAAACCGGTCTCATTGCCAGGATAAGTATTCTCGGTGAAAGCATTTCCATTGATGGACTGGAATGCTTTGGAAATGTTCCGCCAGACAAAAGAAATAGCTGCTCCAGGATCAACACTCAGCAGGAGGCCATTGATAGTTGCTTTGTTGAAATGTATGTCGGTAGCTGCTTCTCCAAAGAAATGCATATTCCTGTAAGTGTAACTGTAATCCACGCTCAAATTGGACCAGTTGCTCCCGTTAATAGCATAAAGGTTATAAGGCTCGTTTCTTTTCTGAACCGGCAAAGAGAATTTATAAGAGATGGCGTTCACCCCAATATGCCAGCGGCTGGACCTATATATTATATTACCACCAACAGCCATTTGGTTGAGGTTATTGCGATCTGCATTCTCACTCACAGTTCGGTGGTAGCCGGAACTAAGAAAAGAAGAAACTACATTTTCATTATTTACCGAATCGGTTACAAGATTTCCTCCCAGTTTTCGGAAAGAAATAAAAGCTGTTGCTTCCACCCTTCCTTTTTTGACAGTGATGCCCGCACCGCGGTGAAAATAAAATTCACCGGCTGAATTATAGGGACGTAATACAGCTGACTGTCGTTTCACCCCCATTACATCCGAACTTTTTTTAAACCCGGGTCCCTGCCATTGGATCAGACCCTGGCCCATGTTCACCGTGAAATCGCCAAGCGCCAGCGACTGTATGACCCCGATCTTCCTGGCAAACAAATGAAATGAATAGAAATCGAAACCTTTGTTCTGCGCTCCTTGCAGGAATTGTTCCCCCGCATCCTTGTCACCCACCAGGCCAAATTGTAAAAGGTTTTTGTATGTATACCGGTACCTGAAAAAAATATGCTGGGGACTTCCAAGGTATTTGGTTCCCGCGACGGATCTGTCATACCCATCCGATCTTTCCAGTATTTGTGAGACCCGGAGAAGGAAACTATGCTGCCCGTCGCGAAAACGTTTACCGCCTTGCCCGGCCAACGACAGGCGGGTGGTTACGGTAATAAAGGGAAGTAGTTTCCTTATCGTGCCCAGGTCCCAGCCCGGCACCGCCTGTAATTCATAAATACTGATCAGCGTACCAAAAAGATCGCGGTAACTGATAAGATTGGTGACCTGGAGATCATTAACGACTCCCAGTTGTTTCAATTCATCTGCGTCAGCTGTATTTAAATTGACAGGGTCTTTCCGGAACCTTTCGAGGTCCTGCAGGTAACTATCATCTTCGGTTGCTGCTTCCCCATTATTGGTTTGGCTTTCCAGTTGTTGTTCTGTGCTGGTTGGAATTTCCTGCCCCCCTCCCCTAAAGGGGTGTAAGAAAAATAGGATCGTCAACAAACCAATTATTAGCCCTGGTTTTCTCAATTTTATTCATTTAAAATGGTCATAAACTATTAATTAATATTCTCATTTCCCTTTAGGGGATAGGGGCTTCAGGTTAAATAATACTAACAGGCCGGGAGATATCCCCAGTTGTGGATGATAGCTCATCATCACATCCACACGGAAAGATTTTAGAAGTAGTCCAAGTCCTGCCCAGGCAACAGAAGTAGCGGAAGATATCCCGGCCCTTGCCAGTAATTGCGGAATGAATTTATACTGCAGCCCTGCGTTTACATTTACCGGCTGGTCTTCTTCCTTTTCTATTTCAATGCTGGCATAGAATTTTTCAGAAGCATCATACCCGAAACCAAGGGTATACACGGAAGGCAATTTTTCCTGGCTGGCTTTTCCAAATTTGCCGCCCACCGGGTTATTGATATGAACCCCTGTTTGTAATTTTTCTGTTACATGTAATAAGGTCCCGATCTCAAAGCTGATGGCAGAAGCGCTTCCATAACTGCTGATACGTACCGCATGGTAATTGAACCGGGCACCGACATCCACCTTCGTTCCCAGCTTTCTGCCATATACCAGGCCCGCTCCTGTTTCATTGTAATCACTGAAGCCTGTATAAGCGATCTGTAATCCAAAACTCCCGGAAGTCGTAGGAACTCCTGCGGCTACCGAATACGAATTCAACTCCTGTAATAGAAATTTTCTTTCTCCAAAAAAGCCGGCTGAACTATTTTTTAGTTGTGCAAGTATGGCAGGGTTGGCGGTGGAAGAAAATACATCGGCATGCCGGAGGCTGTAAGCACCGAGGCCGGTATAGGCATTGCCCGGCTGCTTGTGCAGGCTTTGCGCCCGCAATAGAATAATATTAAAACTGGTAAAAAGAACCCAGCACACACACCTCTTACACACGAAAACCAGAATTTACCTGAAAGTTACAAGGATACTATTGAGTGACAAAATAATCGTTGACACTCCAAGTCTTACCTTTGCGCCATGCAAATTTTAGATGGAAAAAAAGCCGCCCAGGCGATAAAAGAGGAGTTGAAGATGGATGTGGCGCAACTGGCTGCGGAAGGAAAAAAGATCCCCCACCTGGCTGCCATCCTGGTAGGAAATAACGGCGCCAGTGAAACCTATGTCGCGGCAAAAGTGAAAGCCTGCGAGGAAGTAGGATGCAAATCAACCCTGGTGCGTTTTGAAGAAGAGATCCCCACCAACCGGTTGATAGAAAAAATAAATGACCTGAACAATGACCCTGATATAGATGGGATTTTGGTGCAGCTTCCTTTACCCAAACATATCCCGGATGAAGAGGTGATCAATGCCATCGATCCGGATAAAGATGTGGATGGTTTTCACCCCGTGAATGTGGGCAAGATGCTCCAGGGAGTTCCTGGTTTCGTTCCTGCCACACCACATGGTATCATGTTATTGCTGAAGCATTATAAAATTGAGACCAAAGGAAAACATGCGGTGGTGATCGGGCGCAGTAATATCGTGGGAAGACCGATGAGTATTTTATTAAGCAGTAACAGCAACCCCGGAAATTGTACCGTTACGATCTGTCATTCCCATACAAAGGATATCAAAGAATTTTGCCTGCAGGCGGATATCATTGTCGCGGCATTGGGTAAACCAGGATTTGTTACAGCGGATATGGTAAAAGAAGGCGCGGTTATTATTGATGTGGGTATCACGAGAACGAAAGACGCATCCAAAAAATCAGGATTTAAATTAAAAGGAGATGTGGACTATGAAACCGTAGCGCCCAAATGTTCCTGGATCACTCCTGTACCCGGTGGTGTGGGCCCTATGACGATCGCTGCACTCATCAGTAACACCTATAAATCCTGTATGCTGAAGAATTGAATCCCACCACTGAAGGGCTAATACGAAATGACTGAATGAATATGAACGATGTGATGAAAGAAACGATCCACCTTCCTGTAATGGAGCATTTTTATACGTTGCAGGGCGAAGGCTATCACCAGGGGAAAGCGGCTTATTTTATCCGCCTGGGTGGTTGTGATGTGGGCTGTGTATGGTGCGATGTAAAGGAAAGCTGGGATGCCGGCAAACACCCGTTGTTCAATATTGAAACCCTTGTCAGCGAAGTAAAAAAAACAGCCGCGTCCATCGTCGTCATCACCGGGGGGGAACCCCTGATGCATGACCTTGATGAACTGACCACTGCCTTAAAAGCCGCGGGATTGCAAACTAATATCGAAACATCCGGTGCGCACCCTTTGAGTGGTTATTGGGACTGGATCTGTTTATCACCCAAGAAGTTCAAAGCCCCGCTCCCGGGAATATTGCCCAAAGCAAATGAACTGAAAGTGGTCATCTTTAACCGCTCAGATTTTGACTGGGCTGAAAAATACGCCGCCATGGTATCCCCTTCGTGTAAACTTTACCTGCAGCCTGAATGGGATAAGGTGGGGGAAGTAACCCCGTTGATCATTGACTATATCAAATCAAATCCGAAATGGGAATTGAGCCTGCAGCTGCATAAGTATATCAATGTTCCCTGAGCAACCATTGGCAGCACATTTGACTCTTAACAGGAAATCACCAATACCACGATAAATTTCAGGTAGCTTCGTTTTAGGAAAGTAATTTGATACCAATGAAAAAAACCTTCCCTCTTCTATTTTGCGTTATTTTTTTTCAACAGGGGTTTTCCCAATACAACCCGGAAAAAATAAATAAAAAAGCGATCACCCTTTATAACCAGGCACAGGAAAGAGCGATGGATGAGAACTATGCGAGCGCCGCTGGTCTTTTGCTGCAGGCGATAGAAGCGGATAAGAATTATGTGGATGCCTATATCGGGCTGGCCAGCATTTATGGTAAGATCAAAAATTACAACAGCAGTATCCAGTATTTTGAAAAAGCGTTTTTGCTTGATTCTAATTACACGCTCGACTATAAACTCACTTATGCTTCCCATCTTGCTGGACTGGGAGAATTTGAAAAAGCACTGGCGGCACTCAATGAATTGCTGGCGAAGAAGCCTCCTAAAAATCCGGCTACGATCGAGCTTGTCGCGAAAAGAAAAAAGTCTTACGAGTTTGCCGTTGACTATGCAAAGAATAACCCGGTCAAAAATTATGTATTCGCCCCGCAAAATATGGGACCCGGTATCAACAGCAGCGAGTCGGAATATTTTCCCTGCCTGACGATCGACGGGAAGGAATTCGTATTCACCCGGAGGGTAAAAAATATCAACGAAGATTTTTATTCTACACGGCTGAACGGAACAGTATGGGAACCGGCAAGCCCGATGGGAGAGAATGTGAACACGCCGCAAAGCGAAGCGGCACAAAATATTTCACAGGACGGGCAATGGCTGGTCTTCACGGCGAATAACCGGCCCGATGGGTTTGGCAATTATGATCTTTATATATCGTACCTATCCCCGCAGGGATGGAGTAAGGCGGTGAACCTTGGCGGACGTGTCAATTCGGACCAATGGGACTCGCAGCCCTGTCTTTCCCCTGATAAACGAGACCTGTATTTTGCCAGCCGTCGCTTTGGCGGTTTCGGTGGGAGTGATATTTATGTTTGTCATTTGCAGGCCAATGGGAGGTGGGGCGAGCCGGAGAATCTCGGACCGGGCATTAATACAACGGGTGATGATGAATGTCCTTTTATTCATGCCGATAACCAGACGCTTTATTTTACATCAGGCGGCTGGCCGGGTTATGGCGCCAATGATCTTTTTTTCAGCAGGAGAAATGCGGATGGATCCTGGGGTAAACCAGTGAACCTTGGTTATCCTATCAATACCACCAGTGATGAAGGAACTTTATTCATCGCCGCGGATGGAAAGACCGCTTACTATGCCAGCGACCGTGCCGATTCAAAAGGCGGTTTGGATATTTATCATTTTGAATTGCGGCAGGATATCCGTCCCGCCAAAACCTTATGGGTAAAAGGAAAAGTGACGGATAAAAAAACAAAAACCGGGC
>JANMKG010000341.1:0-3442 GCA_031371915.1 Chitinophagaceae bacterium
GGTGTGGTCTATGAATATAAAGAAGACTATAAAGAAGCACTGAACCGTTACACCGCCTCATTGAAACTAGCCGAAGCCGCCGGCGATTCCTTAAGTGTTTCTTATTCACTCAGCAATATTGCAGGTGTATATGTGATCGAGAAGAAATATCACGAGGCGGAAGAAAACCTGTTACGGGCATTGGCTATCCGGCAGATACTAAAAGACAGTTTTACCATTGCACTTACTTTTTCCGACCTGGGGGTTGCCATGAATGCCAAGGGAGATTATCCAAAAGCGATCAAATACCTTACGTTAAGCAACCGCGTAGCTGAAAAATTAAAATACCCCGAACTGCAATCGAATAATTACAATGAACTGGCATCGATTGCCCAGAAACAGGGCGATTTCCAGAAAGCTTTTGAATTCTTTATGCGCAGGACAGCTTTAAGGGATAGCCTGATGGGGCTGGAAAAAACAAAACAGATCGAAGAACTGAATGCGAAGTATGAATCTGCCCGCAAGGAACAGCAGATCCTTCAGCAAAAGAACCGTTTGCGTCTGCAGACCTACTTATTCATCGGAATTGGCGGGCTGATCCTGCTCACAGCCCTGCTGGTGCATTCACAATACCGGCGGTATAAGCTGAAAAAAGAAACCCAGTTGCAGGCGGAGATCATGAAACAGCAGGGAATAGCTGTCAGGGCAGTGATGGAAGCGGAAGAAAATGAACGGCAGCGTATCGCCAAAGACCTGCATGATGGTGTAGGGCAAATGATGAGTGCTGCCAAAATGAACTTATCCGCTTTTGAATCGGAAGCCAGTTTTTCAAGCCAGGAACAAAAAGATTCGCTTGAAAAGGTGATCCAACTGGTAGATGAAAGTTGTAAAGAAGTGAGAACGGTCTCCCATATCATGATGCCGAATGCCCTGCTTAAAAATAACCTGGGGACCGCTATCCGCGACTTCGTGGACAAACTCAGCAGTAAGACCCTGCAAGCTCATGTTTCTACCGAAGGCCTTGATGATAGATTCGATTCAAACGTGGAAACGGTTCTCTACCGGGTGATACAGGAATGTGTAAGCAATGCTATAAAACATGCCGGGGCTACTACTTTAGACATTTCCATCATCCGTGACAAAGACGGGATCAGCGGAACGATCGAGGACAACGGAAAAGGTTTTGACACTACTGACAAACTGAATTTTGACGGAATAGGTCTTAAAAATATTACTACCCGTATTGAGTATCTCAAGGGCACAGTAGATTTTGACTCCGCCCCGGGGAGAGGTACTGTAATCGCCCTGCACGTCCCATTAACATAAGATTCCAGACTACGCTTTAGGCTATGGGCTTTTGGCTCTTGGCTATCGGCTCTTTAACAAATCCCCAACTGTAAACTCTTGCCCGGCCGCATCCCTATTGTACCAAAATAATTTATATGTATACAACCAAAACCCATTTTGAGGTATCTTTCCCATCACAACCTCAAATGAAAAGCGAAAAAATTACCCTTGCTCTTGTAGATGACCATCAAATTGTGATCGATGGACTTACCTCCCTTCTTAAAGGACATGACAAATTCAAATTTGCTTTCGCAACCACCAATTCAGGGGAAGTACTGGAAAGAATAGCCCGGACCCCCATCGATGTGTTACTGACGGATGTTATGATGCCTAAACTGCCGGGTAACCAGCTGGCCAAACAGGTAAAAGAAAAATATCCCGGCGTAAAGATCCTTGCTCTTTCCATGAGTGGACAGGGTGACCTGGTCAATGAAATGATCGAAGACGCGGATATTTCCGGTTATGTGTTAAAGAATATTGGCAAACAGGAATTGGTTAAAGCACTGGAAAAAATTGCCGCGGGAGGTATTTATTTCAGTGAAGAAGTGATAGACGAATTACAGCGGACAAGCCAGCGAAAAAAACAAAAAGAAGAAGCGCATCTAACCAGCCGGGAAATAGAGATCATCCGGCTGATCGAAAAAGAATATAATAACAAACTGATCGCCGAGACTTTATTCATTTCCGAAAGAACCGTTGAAACACACCGGAAGAATATTTTCCGTAAGACCAATACTAGTTCGGTTATCGGTCTCGTAAAATATGCTTATGAACATAAATTAATTTAAAACTGGCTACCATAAATACCAAAGCCCCGGAATTTCCCGGGGCTTTGGTATTTTCACTAATCATCGAAAATTCATTATTGCGTGGTGATGGCCACCACCGCTTCGGGTTTTACCTTATACACATCCATAACTTCCTTACCCTCTGCATCCATCCAAACTGTCCTGGTAACAGCATTCTCCATTAACCGCAACTGGTATACTTCTGTATTATTGGCTGCTTTAATCTTTGTGATACCATATACAACAGGCCCATATATATTGATCGCGGTAGTTACCACCGCTTCCGGTACATTATTCTGGATTACCGGCAGGGATGCCCTGTAGTCAACACCATTCGCATCATAATAGTCGTAATTGAATTTGTTATCAACTTTATAGCTGGCTCTCCAATATCCCTGTACAGGCTCCCATGCGATAACAGTAATACCGGGATTATTTACTTCAAAATCGGCTTTGATAAATGAGGGAACCGTAGTACCCAATACAACGGTGTTACTCTTGGCCCGTGTAACAAGCACTTCCTGCGCCTTCACTGACCCGGTTGTTGCTACTAAAAGCGATAAAAAAATAATCTTTTTCATAGTTTGTTTTTAAAAGTCAAAAAATCTATTCTACCAGTAATAAGACAAGTATTATGCC
Source organism: Chitinophagaceae bacterium (assembly GCA_031371915.1). GTDB lineage: Bacteria > Bacteroidota > Bacteroidia > Chitinophagales > Chitinophagaceae > JJ008. Next base: position 2,754 of record JANMKG010000341.1, read on the forward strand.
TGTGTCATATTATTATTAATTGCGTATAGTTTTTCTCAGTGAGAGCAATTGCCCGTAGCTAATTGGGTTAAAAATTCCTCATTGTCTATACAGGGTCGCTTTAAACGGTTTTATAATAGACCTGGTTCCCAATTAACACAGAAATTGCCCATATGATATTATTAGTTCATAGTGATAATGATGGGCGTTTGGAGATCTCCTGTCGGGGGGTATTATCAGTAGGGACTGAAACGGCTTTCTATCCTTCCCGGATGGAGCTGAATAGAAGTACAGGAGACAATAGGGAATAAAAAAACCATCCGCACTGGTTTTACCCGGTATAACGAATGGTTCCGTGGAAGTGTGCTCTTGTATCTTTTACACCCTGAAGTGAGCAAATGCCTTGTTAGCCTCTGCCATACGATGGGTGTCTTCTTTCTTTTTAAAGGCAGCGCCTTCGCCTTTGCTGGCTGCTACGATCTCGCCGGCTAATTTATCAGCCATGCTACGGCCGTTCCTGTCACGGCTGTAACGGATCAGCCATTTGATGCTCAAAGATATCTTCCTGTCAGGGCGAACCTCTGCAGGGATCTGGAAGGTAGCACCACCGATACGGCGGCTGCGCACTTCTACAGCAGGTGTAACATTGACCAATGCTCTTTTCCAAACTTCATAGCCGTCCTCACTGGTTTGTTTGGCTACTTTGTCCA
>JANMKG010000345.1:0-11887 GCA_031371915.1 Chitinophagaceae bacterium
GCAGCCATGGATGACAGGACGGTGAAGGTTTGGGATATGTCTACGGGGAAATTAATTCAAACACTGGTGCATGGATCACAAGTGAATTCCATTCAAATCCGCAACGAAGACAAAATGCTTATCACTTTCGAAACGGGCGGCAAGATCAGCGTGTGGGATATAGCAACTGGCAAATTGCTGCGATCGCTTGAACCCCATAATGACGATGAAGATAATGATGAGATCATTTCCGTAAAACCAAGTCCCGATATCAACTATTTGATCACGATAGCTGAACATTCAATAGAGACCGAAGACGAGGACGCAGATGACGTGGTCGGTGTTGTAACTGTACGAAACATGGCGACAGGTGACAGTATCTGGTCCTTTAGTGTCGCAGACGAGCGGCTCAAAGTTGAGTTTAGCCCTGATAGTAAAAACATTGTACTTAGCTACAACGATAAGAAAAACATCGTGCCCAGCTACAGCGATAATAATGGCAAGAAGGATACTGTTCAGATCAGGGAGCTGTCAACAGGAAAATTCCGTACGGATTTCCGGGGCAATGCTGCTTATATCAACACGGCGGTGTTTTCCCCAGATGAAAAGAAGATCCTTACTACCTCTTTTGATAGCACAGCCAAAGTATGGAATACAAAAACAGGCCGCTTCCTATTTGCGCTGAAGGGACATACAGGGATGGTAAATACTGCCCAATTCAGCGTTGATGGAAAACGTATTGTAACGGGTTCGGACGACAGCACTGCCAAAGTCTGGGATGCCGGAACCGGCGTACTTTTATTTACACTTGCCGGGCATGAGGGTCCTGTTTCCTCATCACAATTCAGTGCTGATGGGAAACGTATCGTGACCTCTTCTGATTCAGAGAACAAAATTTGGGATGCCCTGACCGGAAAGCTATTGCACACATTCGGGGATGATGGAAATGCGCACAGCCGGTTTAGTCCCGATGGCAAATATATCCTGGCAGGTGCCACATTATGGGATGCTAATACGGGAGAACAGCGTTTCGATCTTGACTGGCATAACGGGGCAATCAATTCCAGCGGATTTAGTCCCGACAGCAAATATGTAGTGACAGCTTCCGCAGATAAAACAGCGAAAGTATGGAGCACGGATTATGGCGAGTTAGTATTGAGTTTAAATGACCATACCGAAGAAGTTGTTTTTGCCTGCTTTGATAAAACCGGTAAAAAAATTATTACGTCCTCCTTAGATAATACAGTGAAAATATGGGATGCAAAAACAGGTAGCCTGGAAAGATGCATTGACCTGGGCCCAACCGTTGTTGCAAAGGACATCCAGGTCGACGGAAATTATCTTTTATGTGTTAGCGGGGGCGCCCAAATTAAGGTCGTTCAATTTGCAAATGGTGAACCTCTCTATAGTTTTTTAGCGGTTGATACTGCAGATTACCTGGTTGCAGACAAGAACAATCACTATGATGGGACAGAAGGCGCGAGAAAATTATTATATTTTGTTTGTGGGGATGAAGTAATAGAACTTGACCGGGTAAAAGATCAGCTCTGGGTCCCCGATCTCGCCGAGAGAATAATGAAGGGTGACAGCATCAATGCCAAAACGCTGGATCAGCTAAATATCTGCGGACTGACCCCACAGGTAGAAGAAACGCAGAAAAATGAACGCGAATATCATTTTAAAATAACACCCAGACGAGGAGGTCTTGGAGAAACGGTGCTATATATTAATGGTATCGAAGTAAAACGCTACCTGCCAGACCAACTTCAAAAGAATGGCGGTGTGTATGAACTGGCCGTAAAAAAAGATGAAATTAATAGCTACTTTATTTCAGGGAAAGAGAACCCTGTTACAGTCAAAGCATACACATCCGATAATACTACCTCCTCCCGCGGGTTGGTCATCCGGGAAGACAAGACAAAGGATTCATTGGTTACACCCAACCTCTATGCTATCATGGTTGGTGTAAGTGATTACAAGGGCGATGAACTCGACCTGAAATACGCTGCAAAAGATGCTACAGATATTTCAAGTGCAGTAGCTGTCGCCTCCCGTAAACTATTGAACGATGATGGGAAAGAACATGTTTTCATGTACAATCTCACCACCAGTGCCAACCATTACCAGTTGCCTGAAAAGAACAGTATTAAAAAAACATTGGAAGAAATTGGCAAGAAAGCCAGCGCGAACGACATACTACTGATATTTTTTGCTGGGCATGGAGTGATGCAGGGCAGCGCCGATAAAAAACAGTTTTATTTCTTAACTGCTGACGCATCTAAATCATCGTCTATCGAGGCAACCGCAGATGTAGGGATCAGTACCACGGAACTTACAGAATGGATGAAGCCTGCCAATATTAAAGCCCAGAAACGCATTTTGATCTTTGATGCCTGTAACAGCGGGCAGGCCATCAACGATTTTGTAAAACTCGGCAAGACGGACCAGGGCTTTATTGCAGCAAGGAGTGATGAGAAAGGTCAGCAGATAAAAGCGATCGAAAAACTGAATAACCAGTCCGGTTTGTTCATTCTCGCTGCATCTGCCAGCGACCAGAATGCTTACGAGATGGGAAGATATTCGCAGGGCCTGCTCACCTATTCCCTTTTAAAGGCGATCAAACAACAACCCGATATACTGGAAAATGGAAAATACCTCGATGTCAGCAACTGGCTGAATGCTGCAAAGAAAACGGTGAGTAATATGGCTGGTGAGACCGGTGGACGCCAGGAGCCTCAACTCAATGCTAGTAATAATTTTAATATAGGGATGGTCGACGATGATGTAAGAAGTAAGATCATACTGTCATCTGAAAAACCTTTATTTGCCCGGAGCAATTTTCAAAATGCCGACACCAAACTCGATAATATAAAACTCCGGGGTGCTGTTGATAAAGAATTGATCAGTATCAGCAGCCGGGGATCTGATGGGGCGATCACTTACAGTGCCGACTATGAAGGAGCAGATGCTTATTCGCTAACTGGTGACTACAAAATAGCAGGGGATAAGATCAATGCTTCCATCCTTCTTATTAAAGGAGGTACAGAAGTCCTGAATCGATTCGAAATAAAAGGCTCTCTCGCTGATATAAATGGCATGGCGATATCTATAACGACCACTGCAACGGATTGGCTAAAAACACATTAATACCTTTCGTAGTTTTACGAATAACCCCCAAGTATTTGTGCCCGATTTCCTTAAATATTATTCCCCGGGCTTGCAGTAAGCAGGAGGGCCTTCTATCTTAGCAATGAAAACCAAGAGTAATCCAATATTTGTAAAACCAGTAAATCCAATATTATGAAAAGACGTGTCCGTAAAATCGCCAACTTCTTTGCATTCAATCTTTTGTTCTTTGCCCTGTACCTGAATTTTATCCATAAAGATAAATCCAATACAGTGGTAACCGGGGTCGCACAAACCAGCACCCAGCAGAACCCTGCCGCTTTCAGCGGAACCGTACTTGTTGAAACTCCCCAGCAGGAGTTGCAAAAGAATACAACTGTAACTGCCCAGCCTGCTGCAGAAAAAGCAACAGAAGGCACTACAGCATTAAAACTCTCTATTAACTAAGCAAAGCAGCGTTAACATACAGAAACCCCGGCGGTCATTGCCGGGGTTTCTGTGTTTAAGGGAAAATATTGAAAATTTCTTCTCTTATTGGAACCAACTGATCCGCCAGGCTGCCAGGAAAGTTGGGAACGAAGTTCGGCGAGGGTTCTTACCTTAGGGGCATGGAAAAAAAAGTCTTTCTCCTGGATGCTTATGCCCTTATTTTCAGGGCTTATTATGCGCTCATCCGCAATCCCCGTATCACCTCGAAAGGAAAAAACACGAATGCGCAGTTTGGATTTACCAATGCGCTGGTTGAACTGATCACCAAACAGAAGCCTTCCCATATGGCTGTATGTTTTGATACTTCGGCTCCCACTGAACGTCATACTGATTTCGCGGAGTATAAAGCTAACCGGCAGGAGACACCCGAAGATATCAGCGCAGCCGTCCCCGATATCAAAAAGATCATTGAAGGGTTTAATATCCCGGTCATCGGTATCGATGGTTATGAAGCGGATGATGTGATCGGCACCCTAAGTAAGTTAGGGGAGAAGGCCGGTTACGAGGTTTTCATGGTAACACCTGATAAAGATTATGGCCAGCTGGTCTCGAAAAAAATAAAGATCTATAAGCCTGCTTACCAGGGAGGTGATGTTGAAATAATGGGACCAGAGGAGGTCTGTGCCAAATGGAATATCAAAGACGTGAACCAGGTGGTAGATATGCTTGGAATGATGGGCGACGCGGTAGATAATATCCCGGGTATCCCGGGAGTAGGAGAGAAAACGGCCGCTAAATTCCTGGCCGAGTATGGTTCGCTGGAAAAAACCCTGGAAAACGCGGACAAGATAAAAGGCGCTATGGGTGAGAAAGTAAAGAAAGGAAGGGAAATGGCAATCCTTTCCAAGAAACTGGCCACCATCATTACCAATGTGCCGGTAGAATTTCATGAAGAGGATTTTCGGCTGAAAGACTGGAACAGGGACAAACTAAAAGAGGTATTTGCAGAACTGGAATTCCGGACACTGGGCAAGAGGTTGCTGGGAGATGATTTTTCGGTGGGGTCCGCTTCTAAAGGAGTCGTCGAAAAAGAAATACCACAGGGAATACAGACGGACCTCTTTGGAAATATCATCGAACAGGAGAAAAAATCAGCCCCCTCCACTACAGGAAACAATGAGGAAGGGGTTGGGTTGGTCGCAGATAAGAACATTAATAATACTCAACACCATTATGAAGCAGTAGAAACCGATGCGGCGATAAAAAAACTGGTGGCAGAATTAAAAAAACAGGACGAGATCTGTTTTGATACTGAAACTACCGGTATTGACGCCAATGATGCAGAACTGGTAGGGTTAAGCTTCTCTGTAAAACCTGGCCAGGCCTGGTATATCCCCTGCCCGCCGGACCAAAAAAGAACAAAAGAAATACTGGCTCATTTCGAAGCCCTGTTTGCGGATAAGAAAAAAACCTGGATCGGTCAGAACACCAAGTATGACCTGCTTGTACTAAAATGGTATGGTATCGAATTCGCAGGTAAATTATTTGATACAATGCTGGCGCATTATGTTATTGAGCCAGATGGGAAGCGAAGTATGGACCTGCTCAGCGAGAAATTTTTAGGGTACCAGCCTGTTTCAATCGAAGAATTGATCGGCAAGAAAGGAAAGACACAGGGCAACATGCGGGATGTAGAGATAGAGAAGATAAAAGAATATGCCGGGGAGGACGCGGATATCACCCTCCAGTTGAAAAACACTTTTGTGCCACTGCTCTCCAGCAAAGAAGTTGAGAAGGTCTTTAACGAGGTGGAGAGCCCGCTGGTAAAAGTTTTGGTAGACATGGAATACGAAGGGATCAGGGTTGATACGGAATTCCTGGGCGATTATTCAAAACAACTCGAGAAAGACGCGAAGACGGCAGAAGAGAGTGTATATAAACAAGCAGGTGTTCGGTTTAACCTGGCTTCCCCAAAACAACTTGGTGAAGTTCTTTTTGATAAATTAAAACTGGACCCCTCCGCTAAAAAAACAAAAACAGGACAGTACCAGACAGGTGAAGATGTATTGTTGAAACTAGCTGTTAAGGGCCATCCCATTGTGGATGATATTCTTGCTTTCCGTGAACTCACAAAATTAAAATCCACCTATGTGGATGCGCTGCCCCAGCTGATCAACCGGAAAACAGGAAGAGTGCATACTTCTTACGGCCAGGCGGTGGCGGTAACAGGTCGCTTACAAAGCAATAACCCCAATCTTCAGAATATCCCGGTAAGAACAGAGCGGGGCAAAGAAGTACGAAAAGCCTTTATCCCCCGTGACAGTAAGCATATTTTACTATCTGCTGATTACTCCCAGATCGAACTCCGGATCGTGGCGGCCATCAGTGGCGACAAGAACATGTGCAAAGCCTTTAAAGACGGAACAGATATACATACCGCCACTGCGGCAAGGGTGTATAACGTAACTGAAAAGGAAGTGACCAAAGAAATGCGGTATAAAGCAAAGAGTGTGAACTTTGGTATCATCTATGGTCAGGGAGCTTTTGGCCTGGCGGATAATCTCGGGATATCAAGAACAGAAGCCAAAGAGATCATTGATAATTACAAAAAGGAATTCCCGGGTATCCAGAAGTATATGGACGACACAATTAACTTTGCAAGAGAAAATGGTTATGTGGAAACACTGATGGGCAGGAAAAGATGGTTAAGGGACATCAACTCTGCTAATTTTACGGTCAGGGGTTTTGCCGAACGAAACGCGATCAACTCACCTATACAGGGAACAGCGGCTGACATGATCAAACTGGCCATGCAAAAAGTACATACCGCCATGAAAAAAGAAAAAATGCAGAGTAAAATGTTACTGCAGGTACACGATGAACTGGTATTTGATGCCCTGAAAACGGAAGTAAAAGAACTAAAACCCCTGATCATAGAAAACATGCAATCAGCGATGCTATTACCTCATAAAGTGCCGGTAACGGCTGAATGCGGCGAAGGAAAAAACTGGTTAGAAGCACATTAATAATATGGATTGGTCACTTTACTTTAAGGATGTCATCATTATTGGAACCCGCTATCTTATCCTGGCCAGTATTGCTTTTGTTCTCTGTTATGTTTTGCTGCGGAAAATGATCCGTTCCAAAAAGATCCAGCAACGCTTCCCGGAGTTTAAGGATTATGCGAGGGAGATCATCTATTCAATACTGACCGTATTTATCATGGCCTTTATCCCAGCCCTTGTACTGGGTAGCCCTGAAATGACAAAGCATACCAAATTCTATACTGATATTAAACTGCATGGCACTGCTTATTTTATTATCGCTTTCCCCATCATGGCGATCATGCACGATACTTATTTTTACTGGATGCATCGTTTGATGCACCACCCCTCGGTATTCAGGCTTGTTCACCTGGTCCATCACAAATCTACCAACCCGAGCCCCTTTGCGGCTTATGCTTTTCACCCGCTGGAAGCCATAGTGGAAGCCGGGATTTTTATCGTATTTATTTTCACCATTCCAGTGCATTTTTTACACTTGTTATTCTTTTTTCTTTTTATGATCATCTATAATGTATATGGTCACCTGGGCTGGGAGCTTTATCCAAAAGGATTTAGCAGGCACTGGTTGGGCAAATGGATCAATACTTCAGTGAACCATAACCAGCACCACCAGTATTTTAAAGGGAATTATGGTTTATATTTTTTATTCTGGGACAGGATGATGGGAACCATCCGTAAAGATTACGAGGAAAGATTTGAGGAAGTGAAGGGACGTCCTGGTTAACCATTCCAGATGGCAAGGAAATAATTATCAGATACTTATAGCACGGGGCCCTCACTCTTCCCATCATTTCCCGGTTTTTTTCTTTTAATTCTTGCTTGCTATATGGCAAGTTTGTACCTTATCCGTCTAAAAAAAAATTATGAAACGTATAACCTTAACGATCTGCGCTGCAGCTTTTTTATTCGCTGCCTGTAATTCAAAAAAAACAGATGAGAGTAAAACGGATACCTCTTCTGATACTGCTGCAAAAATGGATGAGAAAAAAATGGCAGACAATACGCCGATGCCCGATTCCGCCACCATGATGAAGAACTGGCAGGCTAATATGACCCCCGGTGAAATGCATGCGATGCTGGCAAAATCAACCGGGACATGGTCCGCCGATATCAGTATGTGGATGTCCCCCGGAGCCCCTGTTACTAAAACCACAGGTACCGCAGTTAACAAAATGCTTTTTGGAGGACGTTACCAGGAAAGTACGAATACCAGTACGATGATGGGAATGCCTTTCGAGGGACGCAGCGTCACCGGCTATGATAATGCGAAAAAGGTTTTTGTCAGCAACTGGGTCGATAATATGGGAACAGGGATGATGAATATGGAAGGACCCTGGGATCCCGGCACAAAGACCATAAATTTTAAAGGAAGGATGATGGATCCCATGATGATGAAAGAAGTTGATTACAGAGAAACATTCCAAATAGTAGATGATGACAACCAGGTGATGCAGATGTTTGCCGCCGGTCCGGATGGCAAAGAGTTCAAAACAATGGAAATAAATTTCAAAAGGAAGAAATAAACCCTGCTGCTAAAAAGAAAAGCCCTGGACGCTGTCCGGGGCTTTTCTTTTTATAGAGAACGGGAAATCAACCAGCTTGTTCGTAGGCCTTTTTTATCCAGTTTACGAGATCCTTATTGATCGCCTTTTCCTCCTCAATCCTGATACGGTGGGTACACATAGCATTCCATTTAGCCCCTTCTTCCACATTACCTGAAGCGGTGACACCTTTTATGTTCAAACCGATGTCCAGCCGGTCTTTGGTGCTGGGTTGAAGGATAGCAAACTGCTTTTTCCTTCGCAAACTCACATAAGCCTTTTTCGGGGCTATCTCTATATCCTTTCCAAATTTGTGTACCTCGCTCATGATTTTGTTATACCAGGGCTTGATATTTTCTTTCCCCCTATATTGATCCAGGATAAGATCATCTGAATTTTCTGCCGCTGCTGAATGGCTTTGTTTGGCAAAATGAACGATTGCATTAGCATTGCCATGGGTGAATCCATGTTTTTCTTTTAAGAAATTAACAAGTTCTCCATGTTTGGTAAACCCGCTTTTGTTTATAATTACCGTCCATGCGGCCAGCTTTTTACCAGTATTTTTTTCAATATTGGTAATTTGTGTTTGAATCGCTTTTTCTATTTTTCCTGGAGTCATACGTTTTGATTAATTACTATTTATCTTTTTAGAGCTTTCTCATACATTGCTATCCATTCTTCAGCTGTCACTTTAGCTGCCAGTTCCCCGATCAGTTTATAAGGGATCTTTTCGGGGTTCTTAAACCTGATACAACTCTTTCCCATATCCAATTTTCCCACCCCAGCTTTTGCATATGCTGTCGTGAACCATTCCAGCAGTTTGGGATTGCAATACAATGCCATACTATACAAGGCGATGAAATTCTTCTGGGAAGCGAAACCCATGAAAGGTAATGGCAGTTTAGGGTTACAATGATAACCCGCAGGGTATTGTGAGTGAGGTACAGAGTACCCGGCCATTCCATACCCCATACCTTCTTTGAACCCATTAGGCAGGTTCTTTTTAATGACCTTTCGCAGTTCTGAAACGGCTTTTTTCCTGCTATCTGGTAATTGTGCAAGGTATTCGTCAACCGTTGCTGCTTTGGATTGCATAGTAAGTACTATTAAAATGGATTCGGCTTTATGGCCGGGGTACCGAATGAAGACCGATCCTGTTTCCTTCTGTATCTATGATAACTGCCATGTATCCATAATCCGGTGAGATCTCCGTTTTGGGGACCATGATCTTTCCTCCTGCAGCTTCCACTTTATCGAGTACCTGCTGTACATCCGGGTTTCCATTGAGATAGATGAGTGGCCCGTCTGTCCCCGAAGGTTTATGAAAGCCGCCGCTGTCCACCAATGCCCCGCCAACGCCTATCATCATATCATCCAGGGGGAACATTCTCATTTTGATGTTCGGCAGATCCATGGGAGCCAGTGAAACACCAAAGATCGTTTCATAAAATTTTGTAGCCCTTTCGAGATTGGTGGTTCCGATCTCGAACCAGCTGATCGCGTTGTTCATTGCTATTTGTTTTTTCGTTAGTGTTATTTTTTATACTTCTTTTTCATATCCTTAAATGACCGCATCACAAGTTCTTTCAATATCTTTTGATCCACATCTGCCAGTTTATTGATAGTCAAACAGGAGCCACTACTGGTTTTGTGCTTGCCTAATTTCTTTAATAAATCAGCATAATTACCAAACCCGGCTATGATGTATACAGTGAGGTTTTGTTTCCTGGGCGAAAAGCCTGTAATAAACCAATCACCTTCCTGTTTGCTTCTTTCAGATTTATAATGAAAGCTGCCAAACCCGATAATGCTGTCTCCCCACATAACAGGCTTTTCCCCCGTAACCTCTTTCATCAGCTTTAACAGCATCATACAATCATTCCGCTTACCTTCATCAGCAACGGCTTTGACAAATGCCGTTACATCTCCCGTGTTCTTTTTTGTTTTAGGTTCTGCCATACTTAATTATTGATATCCTTTCCTTCTTTCAATTTAGCGATCTGGCCTTCCAGTGTTTTTTTCGCGGCATCCCCGTTGGCCTGTGCCATTGCTTTGTCGGCATAGATCAATGCGTTCTTAAAATCGCCCCTGGCTGAATAGGCAAACATCAGCCCGTTGTTCACGGCAAAATTTTCTCCAAACTTTCCTTTTGCCCCCAGCATTACTTCCACCGCTTTATCATTTCTTTTTTGTGTAATCAGTGCGCGGCCATAACCGGTATACTGGTTCACATTCGCCAGGGTAAGGGCTTCTGTCATGACTGAATCAGCTTCTTTAAAACGATTTAATTTTTCATACGCTGTGGCAAGAGGGCGCAAGGTTGCATAACTTTTCAGTGCCGCCGCCCGCTGGCACCAACCCAGGGCTTCTTCGAGGTTGATATTTTTAGTAAGACAATAGTTAGCCGCGGCTACGAGATTAAGCTGGTTAAATCCTTTCTGGCTGGTCACCTGCTCCCTCATCCTGTTAATGACAATATTATCGACATCAACGTCCACCCTGAAAGGAATGGATAGCTTTTCCCACTGCAGGGCAATCACGCAATATTTTTCCCTTTGTTCAATAAATTCATATTTCAACCACTCCACGCTCCTGTCTAATACGACTGGTTTGACGGTCACCCTTAACACATCATAATTCTGATCATAATAAAAACTGCCCCAGGCATCCGACTGGTTGGAAAAGATAATGGTAACACTGTCGGGCCAGACAGCCATGGACAATCCATAGGTCCCGGCCCTGATATTCTTTCCTTCCACTTTTACATCATGTTCAAACGTGATCGTAGTGTTTTCGTTCGCGCCCGCACGCCATGGCATATTGTTCTTATTGGTATTTAAATTCAGGGAGGCGAATCCATAAGGGATCAGCTCACCCCATATCTTTCCCTCCCGTTTGTTTACATCGGGTTTGGAGTATTTGATCGTAATACTCGTAATTCCTACTTCTTCTGTGATCGTAGCTCTCGGGTTGCCGCCACTTGGCGGAAGATCCATCTGGCCAAAAGAGAGGAGGGAAAAAGACAACAGCATTGATAATAAAAGGAGATGTTTCATATAGCAGTTATTTAGGTGTAATAAAATTAATGATAACAAAGCCGGAATTACAGGAATTATAACTACAGTTTTCTCTTATGCTTGTTTATTATAACGCGGCTTTTGTTTCTGTTAGTCCCTTACTTTGAAAATAATCCAGCAATTCTTTGGCATCCTCTCCTCCCTTTTGTGCATGGTGTAAAAAAGTAAATCCATGCGGGCCCCTGGCGCTGAGATATTGCGGAAAGACTTCAAGGTATGATTTTACGATGGATGTTTTACCCAGCATGGTAAGCACAAATAAATTGGTCCTTGCCCCCTGCCCGATCAGGTGATTGGCGATTTCCTTATTTCCTACATGACCGGCCCCTTCCAGGGCCGTTTCAAAATCCCCGCCGCCCCAATCCCAGGTAGCGTATAATAAAGTAGGGTGTTCGGCCAGCATTTCTTTTACCCGGACCATGTTACTATGTCCTGCTACCACAAATTCCTTGACCATTTCCGCTGGCAAAGGATCTGCTGCAGGGATTTTGCCTGCCGTATTTTGTCCTGATAAAAAATAAGGAATTGCAATAAGGCTACCCGTCCCGATGGCCACTTTTTGCAGGAAGATCTTCCGGTCCATAAAAATGATTTGTCTTCAAGTTCGAAAAACAAACCCGGGTATCCTCCCCGTTCATCATTTCTTTCGCCGGTATTCCAGGTCGTATTC
>JANMKG010000348.1:0-14491 GCA_031371915.1 Chitinophagaceae bacterium
GCTCGTTCAACGCCAAAACGGTCGTACGCCACTTTCGTTGGATGCAGGAATATGGCATCGACGGAGTCTTTGTGCAACGATTCGCTGGCGAGGTCTTCCATCCACAAGGACACGCAGGTTTTTAGCTGGCGCATCATCCGGGCTGTTAATGGCGTAGCTGATGCTAACCGTGTTGCTGCTGATATTGCTGCCATTGGAAGGACTATTGATGGTAATAGTAGGGGGAAGTTTTTGCCGGATGTCAGATTGCCCGGTTACTATTTTTTTAGTGCTACGGCTGTTGGCAAGGGTAATTGCTTCCTCTTCTTTATACGTTTCAAAAATGGCATCAATAATATCAGGTCTATAATACTTTTCTTTAAAACGGGAAACGGGGAAAAAAGATGGCGCATTATCAGGACCATTGTTTAAGTGCCACCCCAAAAAATCTTCTGCTCCCGGTGAAGCATCATAATACCCTGAAGGGGTAAACAGCATCCATCTTTTTTTATCGGCGTGCAAATAAAAAGCCAATAGTTCTTTACCGTCTGCCATACTATACCACCGGATGCTCCCATCTTTCATAGCTGCTATCACCACTTTATCATTGCCGCTGATATTGACGGCACTTGCTTCGCCGGGCAATGACGTTTTCCATATTTGTCCTGCATTATTATCCGAGAGGTATAAACTCCAGTCTGCACCCAATACAATTTGCTTGCCATTATTGTTGATATCAGTACTGCGGCATTTTTCACCGCTTTCTAAAAATAATATCCTTTTACCGTTGATAGTGGGGTTCAGGCTGGTTTGCCATTCTGTTACTGTAGTCCCGGCATTGGCCTCCACCGGTGAGGGAAACAAAGACTGCTCTCCTAGTAATTTTCTTTGCAGTACATCAAAACTATATGCCTGCTCCAGGTATGGAGTAAACCCTATTGACGAACCGGTGCTATTGATTCTGAAATGAGATTTGTCAATGGTAGAATAATCATTATTTCCTGCAGACATATACCAGTTGACGTCATCTGATGAACTGATTATTGCAATATCAGGGTAACTTCCTAATACTGCCATTGACCCGTTTGGCAGTGCCTTAATATCCAGGATAGTATTCTTCATTAATAATAAATCACTATAGGGGCCTTTGCCTGCATTGCTCCAGCAACGGACCACTCGTTTCCAGTAGCCATCCTTATCAGGCTTTTGAAATCCTCCGCCTGCATATAACTTGCTGCCATCGGCGGAGAAACTTAGTACCAGCAAGCCGCTTATTTCATTTTCCGCTCCTTTTACTGATGGTTTATACAAAAGGGACAGGTCAGCCGCATCTCTTACTTCTACAACCGCCGCATCATTATAACCAACTGCCAGTAAATTGCCCATCGGGTTAAACGCAAGTGAATAAACTTGCTGCCCCCCGAGTCCACTTTTTTCTGTCAATAACTCAAAGCGGCTGTTATAAATCCTTATTTTCCCATCATAACATGCTGTGGCAATGCCACCTCCGGGTTTAAAAGCGATATTATAAACGTCACTCCCATAACCTTCAAATTTTTTATATTCCCCCCAACCCCCGGTATCAAAAATGCGGACACCATAGTCGCTAAGACCAGCGGCCATCCACCTGCCATCAGGGGAAAATTCTATATCCCTGATTGCGGTTGGCAACCCTTTTATACGATGGATAATGTTCCCTGTTTGTGTACTAACAAGGTAAATACAATAGCTATCATCCCATTCATCACCTGTCAATCCGCCGAGTGCGGCAATTTTTCCATCCGTACTTAAGGCGCAGGCATATATTTTCCCTTCAGTGATACCGCCAATTGGTATGCGAAATATTTTTAACAGGGTGCCGGTTGATGCATCCCATAGCCTGGATGTTTTATCCTGGCTGCTGGTAAGCAGGTATTTGCCTGCGGCATCTGTAGAAATTCTATTGCTTTTTGCAATATGCATACCTGTCTCGATTCGCAGTATAGGCTCTGCAGATTGGCTAAAGGCAATACACGAGACAGCAAGCAGCAGTATGGTAATTAAACGCTTCACTAGAAGATTATGTTGTAAAATACAGAATGTAAATGAAAGCATTAAACTAACCGAAAAAATACCCTTTTGCGGGTATTCATCACTGGTTTAAAATAAAGAAAGCTTCCCTATTTTGCCGTAGGACACCTGTACGACTGGAGATTGAAAGTAAGATGGATCATAGCAGTAACAAACTGGTCCTTCTGTTTGCTGTTACCCCGCTGGCGGTTGGGGATGCCAATAGGTTCACCGATCTCGTAGGACCGGTCACTCATTAATAAAGCCGTGGACGTACTACCATCGGGGTTGGGAGGAAAGGCAGCAGGATCAACATAGGTCTTACTGACATCATCCAGGTAATCTGTATTGGTAAATCGGTGCAGGACTTCAAACCCGATATTCATTCTTTCGTTGAGGGCATATTTAAAACCACCCCCAAAAGGAATACAGATAGCCATTGAACTGTATTGTTTTCTGTCAGGATATAAACTACTGCCCTGCCCTTCTGTACCCAGCTGGCGAAGCGGTATTTTTTGTCCCCGCAGGTAAGCATAAGGATCATAACTGAAAACGCCGGCGCCGAAAGTTATATAAGGAGTAAAACTGTATTGCGGTTCACCGGGCATAAAGCGGAAGAAATTGAAATCTCCCTGCAGGCTGAGTTCCCAAACCTTGGTATTAAAGCTCAGGTTGCGGGAGTACATATAAGTATTCTGTGTATTGTATTGATCAGAATAACCTAGTTGAGCGAAACTGGCGCCCACCCTGACAGCAATATAATTACCAAGATTTTTACGGAAAAAGATCGTGGCGGCCATTTTGGCCCTGTTAAGCCGGGCCCGGGTGTTGAGATCCCCGAAATAATGACCGGCCCCGAGACCAATACCAAATTCACCTTCCTGCACGATAGCATCCTGTGCCTTCAGGTGGCTGCCCGGTAAAAGGGCCATGATCAAAAACACAACAAGGGCAACAGGCTTTTTCATCATAACTGTAATAAAATGGTTCGGGATTAATTAGAACGCTAAAAATAGTATTTTCTTTTGTGCGGGGGCTAATTTAGTTGAGGATCAATTTGATTGACCTATTGATCCCGCCCCAGGCGGGACGAAATATTGACTATCAAATTGATAGCCTTCGATAAACGCAGGCTGACTTTCCTTATCGAAAACCTCCTTAGTTCCTTTTATCCAGTCCCCAGGTGAGTTTATTGCGGAGGGTCTGTAAGAAATTGTTTTCACTCAGCCTGACAAGACTAAGGTCAAAACTTTCCTTTTTAACCGCCAGCTGGACGTTTTTACTGACAATTTCCCGGCGGGAGTCCAGGGCACAGATGATCTGGTCGGAACGGCTTTCGATCTCGAAGGAAATGACATTATCATCGGGAACGATAATGGGGCGAACATTCAGGTTATGCGGGGCCACCGGGGTGATCACAAAACTGCCCGATTCAGGAAAAACAACCGGCCCGTTACAGCTCAAGGAATAGCCGGTTGATCCTGTTGGTGTCGCTACGATCAACCCATCGGCCCAATAGGTATTCAGGAATTCCCCGTTGAGGTAAGTATGGATCTTTATCATCGGGGCCACATCTCTTTTGTGAAGGGAAAATTCATTGAGGCCATAGGGAATATTTCCAAACAGGGGAAGGTTGGCATCAAGGTGGATCATGGTTCTTTTATCCGTAACATAAGTTCGCTGGGCAATGGCTTTTACCGCAGCGCCGACCTCATCACGCCCGATACTGGCCAGGAAACCGAGTCGTCCAAAGTTGATACCCATGATCGAAATGCCTTTGTCCTTTACCAGGGTCACCGTATCCAGTAAGGTTCCATCTCCACCCAAACTGATAATAAATTCGATCTCTTCGGTCAGGTCTTCCGAGAGTGCAAAGGTCTGCGTACCTGCCGGCAGGTTGATCGTGGGACGGATCTGTTCAAAAAAATGCTGGAAAATGACCGGCTCTATTTTTTGTTTGGCCAGTTCATCAAAAAATAGCTGGACATCCTTCTGTTGTCCTTCCTCCATGATCCTGCTGTAGATAGCTGCCTTCATTATTTAGAAAATACTCTTACGATGTAAAAATAGCCCGTTTTGACCTAACTGGTTAAACGTATACTCCAGCTTGAAGGTAACATCATAAAAAGTAAGGATATCAATTCCGAACCCTCCCGAATAAAGAATTTTGTTAGAGAGTTGGTTTTCCCCGGGTTCAGGATTATAGACATACCCGGTGTTCCCGTATGTTTTTCCAAAAATGCGAAAAGGGATATGCTGGGGAGCTTTCCCCCTGATGCCCGGTACCCGGATATTAAAATTGAATAATTCACGGGTCAGCGTTGTCTTAATGTACCCGCCTGCCGCGCCATCGATCACATAGTATTCATATCCCTGCATAAAGATATCCCCGTATCCCAAAAACCGCTGGTTAAAATAGGGTTGGTGCAAAGGAAGTTTTATGCCCCCGTAAAGATTCAGGTTAAAAAAAGTTTTGGGGGATCCCAGGTGCCAGCTTGCAGAAGCTTTAGCGGAAAGACTCCACATATTCGTGGCTTTATTAAAGCCATTCTTGGCGAGCATAAAATCTCCGGCGTAGCCTTTTGTTGGGTAGGGAATATAATCCAGGTCGATATAAGATACCCCGTAATAAAGGCCGGGGAACTGGAAGCGGTTCCTCCCGTTTTTAAAATAGGAAGGGTTCAGGGATTTCACCGTATCCGATACTTCTTCCTTCGTGTAGCGGATACCAAAGCGGTGACGGGTGCGGATCGCTTTGCGGTAAGTAAGTTCTGCACTCGCATTCGCGAAATTCCGTAAGTATAAGTTCTCATCCTTGATAAAGGCCTGTTTGTCATTGATCGTATTGTAATTCACTTCCCTGTTCTTACCAACAGCAAACCCGACGTTCAGTCCCCAGCGTAATTTTTTATCAATGTACAAACGATCATAGCTAACCGAAACCTGTTTGGTATAACCTGCGATGAGCCAGAGCCGGAATTTATCATTGCGGCCAGTGGCATTATTATATAAAACTTTGCCCCCGTAATTTACCCGGTTGAAACTTGCCTTTTGTTCAACAAGCCATTGATTGAGGTTCCGGTCCACCGGCTTGAAATAGGGAAGCGGGAAAAGGTACCAGCGTTCTTTCAGCTCGACAATGATATTTACTTTGGTGCCTTCAAAATTTTTCGCCGCTACAATTACCTGGTTAAAAAGAGCGGTGTTCATCAGCTGGCGACGGGCTGTTTCAAATTCCTTTACCAGTTCCTGTAAAGTATAGGCATTTCCTGTCCGGAAGGGGATCTCCCGCAAAATGATATCGGGCCTTGTTTTTTTATTCCCGGTTATAATAATATCACCGACGATAAAAGAGGAATTGGCCGGGGCGGTGGTATCCGGCAGAACGGACTGGGCCAGCAGGTTGTGGCAGGATAGCAACAATATGATGAGCCCGATATGGTATTTTTTTTCCCCCATCATGAACAGGAAGTACAAACTATCTTAACTGGCCGGGTTCAACTGTGTAAAATAAAGGTAAATGGAGTCAGATCTTCAGGTAATTCATCAGGTTATCGTAATTGCTGCGCAATTCGTTGGTATATAACTCTTCTCCAAAGAAATATTTTACATTATACTCATACCGCTGAAAGGTAGCAACGATATCGGATATCTCCGGTTTATTAACCCTGATAGTAACCAGAATGATGCCTGTTTCCGGATTGGTGCTGGTATTGAGCTGTGTGATCTGCGCATCGTTGGTTTCTACTAGTTTGCTGATCTCATTAAAAGAGTACTGGTTGTTCTCCATTTCGAGCACGATCAGCCCGCCTGGTTCCTTCAGGCTCATGAATTCAGAAGCATATTTCAACAGGTCATTGTAAACGACGGTACCCACGAGTTCATTCTCATTAGTAACAACAGGAACAACACTTAATCCATTCTCGGCGGCGATTTGAACCGCTTTCAGGAAATGCTCTTCTTCGTTTACTGATGTATTGGCAAAGGATTGTTGCAGGGTTTGCAATTCCGCATTGTCATTCTCTGCCTGCAGGAGATCGTCCTCACTTACAATGCCGGCATATTTATCACCGTCCACAATGGGAAGATGAGTGACCTGGTTATCATTCATTAATTGAAGCGCCTGGTACACCTTATCGTACAGGTGCAGGCTGGGAAGTGTCTGTGATCGAAGTTCACGGGTTAACATGGATAGCGGCGTTGTTTTCAATGAGACAACACTGATCAGGCAACTGTTGCAGGTTCATTGAGCTTTTTCAAAAATTTATGCAGTATGGCATTGAACTCCGCGGGGGCTTCCATCATCGGCGCATGACCGCACTTATCGACAAAATACAATTCACTGTTCGGGATCAGTTTATTAAATTCTTTGGCCACAAAGGGCGGGGTAATGGTATCATTACTTCCCCAAACCAGCAGCGTAGGTTGTTTTATCTGGTTAAGTTCCTCACCAAGATTATTACGGATGGCACTTTTTGCAAGGGCAATGATCTTGATCGCCTTTAACCGGTTATTCACGATACCGTACACTTCATCTACCAGCTCCTTGGTAGCTGTATTCGGATCATAAAAGGTTAGCTCGGTTTTTTTCTTGATAAATTCATAATTCCCTCTTTTGGGATAGCTGTCACCCATTCCATTTTCAAAAAGCCCTGAGCTTCCGGTAAGAATGACGGATTTGATCCGTTCGGGATGTTTTAATGTATGGACCAGTGCTACGTGACCGCCCAATGAATTACCGAGCAGGTGGACTTTATCCAATTCTCTTGCTTCCAGGAATTTATTGACAAATTTGGCGAGCCCGCCAACAGAAGTATGAAGGATATCCATTTCCAGCAGGGGCAGCATCGGTACGATCACCTGGTTATGCTGGCGGAAATATTCTATCAGGGGTTTGAAATTGCTGAGCGCACCAAATAATCCATGCAAAAGGACCAGCGGTTCCCCGTTGCCTTCTTCAATATACCTGAACTTATCCTGTTGTTTGATTTCGAAATCCATGGGCAGTCAATTCTGTGCTTTCTCCGCTGCTAAAATAATCGATTTGGCGCAAAAAATAAGCGGTTTACTGTATAAAAGGATAGCTATCAGGGCAAATATAAGTGCAACTGCCATGTTTTGCAGGGTTGTTTCCGCTACAAGAGCCGCTTTTTATTTAATTATTGTATAAAACCCGCATATATCTTCTTTGAATGGGCCGGAATTACCAGATCATAATGAACAAAATCCCGGTCAACCATCCGAAAGTCCAGCTATTCCGGTAGACCAGGCCGAAAGTGGTCATGGCGATAAGCACCCGCAGGAATTCCAGGAAGAATATCCAGCGACGGTGGTCCAGGATTGCCCCGCTGTTTACCAGGCTAACAATGATAAAAGAAGATACTAGGAATAACTGGATTCCTTAAAAACAAGCTGGAAAAAGAACCGTTATAAATAGTAAGCTAAGGGAGAAAATGTTTTGGGCGGTTACATACTGGCGCATGGCTCCTGTTGGTTTTCGCCGGGACTGGACATTGAGGAATTTTCTTTCAAGGATAGTTCTGAACCGTCCGTCCAGTTGATCGGGGCGACTAAAAAGCGTACCAGACTGCTCAACTTTCTTATTTCTTATTCCTCATTCCTTATTTCTTATTTAGACATATCCTTCGCCACCCCATCGAAAAAATGCGCCAGGTCCCCAAACATATCTTTGAAAACAGGGACCAGTCTGCCAAACGTATTGATTACTTTAGGTCCCAGTGGTTGAATATAAGGGTAAGTAACGGACGTTCTGATCGTGTCGGGTTTCAGCAGCTTTACCTGTTCCGCGTAAAAAACTAATACGCTAAAGACCACGGTATAAATAACCACATACAGCACAATCCCTCCCAGTTTGTTCACCCAGCCCAGCATAGCGACTTCGATGGTCTTTTCGATCGCATTCGCTGCCAGCCGGATCAACAGAACAACTATGATAAAAACAACAATAAAAGAAATAACGGGCAACCATTCATCGGAGACCTTTACAGCTTTACCGATATAACCGGCAACGACCGTGGAAAGTTTCATGGCGGCTGCCAGTCCAATGATGATGGCCACCAGGGAAAATAAACCAACGATAAGTCCACGCCGGTAACCTTTCCATACGGCTAATAAAAGAATAACTGCAAAAAAAAGATCAAGGAACATTCAGTGGTTTAGTGTTAAACGTATAAAGACCGGGGCCCGGTAAATTTCTTCTCCTAAACAATCCTTAAAGCGGTAAAACCAGTTTCAAACTACCTGGCTAATAATTCTTTAACCAGTGCAGAGATCGTCTTCCCGTCTGCTTTGCCTGCCAGTTGTTTGGTAGCAGCCCCCATAACCTTTCCCATATCAGCCGGAGAACTCGCACCTGTTGCCCCGATGATCTTAACGAGTTCAGCTTTTATTTCTTCCGCGGATAATTGTTGGGGAAGAAATTTTTCTATCACCGCGATCTCTTCTTCCTCTTTTTTGGCAAGATCCTCCCGGTGCTGTTGCCGGAATATTTCAAGTGAGTCTTTTCGTTGTTTCACTAATTTCTGGAGCAACTTTACCTCGTCTTCTTCTTTCAATTCACCCCCTGCCCCTTCCGAAGTTTTGGCTAACAGGATCGCCGCTTTTACAGCACGAAGACTTCTTAAACCAGCTTCATCTTTTGCGAGCATGGCAGCTTTAAGATCGGTCATTATTTTTTGTTCTAAAGACATGTGAAGAGTTTGTGGTTTATAGTTTATGGTTTATAGTTGTTTCCTAAAGAAGAACGAGATTTACAGGTTATTGCTATTGCCTATTGCCTATTGGCTAACGGCTATCGGCTAACGGCTCCTAGCTCAATCAGCTTTCTTCTCTTTCAATTGCTTCTCCCGGAACTTATCATAAAAATCATGAGCAAATTTTTTCATCTCTTCCACCTGTTCGGTGTACTGCGTGGCACGGCCATAGGTATCTGCCATTGTCATCAGGGTCTGGTAAAAAAAATCAGCCATCTCATCTACCATCATATCCTTTGTCCACAGATCTATCCGTAAAGCCGCCTTTTCCGCACCATCCCAGAAAGAGATCATCATGGCTTTTGCTTTTTGAGCATTTTCGGCAGTCGTATCCGTAGCACTCCAGGCAATGGTAGCAGGAACTTTGTTCTCATCGGTCATTACATCGATCGTGATCGTAGATTTATTCATAACTCCTCCGTTTTCCGCAAGGGAATATTTAAATGTAAATAAAAGAGGACAAAGGTACTGAATCGGGGATGAGGACCGGGTTGGAGGTTTGGCTTTAGGGGTTAGGTTCAGTTTACATTTAATTTTATCGCGGAGACCAAAGAACGCAAAGTTTACGCTGAGATCTCTGCGTAAACTTTTTTTCTCATTTCTCTGCGATTAAAGAAAATAAATCAAAATGACAGAGGTAAAATTTGCCTGGCAATAGCTTGGTTTGATTTAACCTGCTGCCTTCTCTATACTCTGCCACAGCAGGCGGGCTGTCCTGTCCCAGCTATATTCTTTTGCAACTTCCAGCCCTCTTTGGATCAGCTCATTCCGTAGTTTCTCATCTTTATATAAGAGCATCATTTTATCGGCCAGGTCCGTATGACTGCTTACATCAGCATACAAAGCAGCTCCATTACTGATCTCCTGCATGGGGGAACCAGTAGCAGTAATAACCGGTACGGCGGATTGCATCGCTTCCAGTACGGGTACCCCGAATCCCTCCCATAAAGAAGGATAGACCGATCCGTATGCTGAAGCAGTTAATCTTGCAAGCTCCTCTTCTTCAATATAACCGGTCATCAGCACATCATCCCGGTATTTGTAAGATGCTAAACTCTTTTTAAAGGAATCATATTTCCAGGCCAGTCTTCCCACCAGTACCAGTTTCATATTCGTCTGCTGTCTTTTCTTAAAAACCGAGAAAGCTTTCAGCAGGTTCATCAGGTTCTTCCGGGGATGGATGGCACCTGTATAAATAAAGTATTCCCTTCCCTCTGTGTATTTGTCTTTTACAGCTTTCCTTTCTTCGCTGTTCAATGGGGTAAAACTTTTTTTCGCCGCACTGTATACAATATCCACTACAGGCATATTTATAGGATATTGTTTGGCGATGTCTTTTTTGGAAAACGCTGATACCGTTGCTACGGATCTTGCTTTGGCCAAAAACCTGGGTGTATATTTTTTATAAAAGGCCAGGTGCGACCGTTGGATAAAAGAAGGATAATGCAGGAAAGCAAGATCATGGATCACGAGACACTGCGGAACTTTGGTGCCAAGGGAACAAAAACCATCTGCCGATACAAACACATTCGCCTTATACTTCCTAAGAACCATTGGTACTTTTATATCATACCAGAATTTCCACAATAGAGGATGCCTGGCCGCAGGGCCTGTTACCACCGGCTTTACATTCTTACCAAATACAAATTTTTTATCATACGGCCTGTCAAAGATGAATATAAATTCATGTTCGGGGTGATCTGCCGTAATTCGTTTGAATGTTTCATAAATAAAATTACCATAGCCTTCCAGGTAATCCGCCAGCAGGAATCTCGTATTAACAGCGATGATCATTTGTGTTACCCATCTTATTACAGGGGCAGGCAAAGGTATTGGTTGTTGTATTTACGCAGTAAAACATCTCTTTCCCCAAGCTGGAAAAGACAGGAACATTTTCTGTGGATATTCGTTTAATACGGGTTATAAAAAAGAGCATTACTACAATTGCCCGGTCATGCTTAGTGGGGTACTTTTATAGTATAGTACTACTGGAAACCAAACACTGACTCATGAAATCCTCCTACCCTGATTCGTTGATCGCATTGTCCGCAGCCCTGGTAAAGGCATGTTCCCTACCTGCAAATAAATATGACAATGATGTGGCAGATATAAAGGGCGAAGATTCAACAACTCTAAAATTTAATATGAAACAATCACGACTGAAAAGAAGAGTTGGTATCAAATTTGATAATATTTCAGCCGGAAAATATTACGCTCTTATACATAAGACACAGCAGCGACCCGGTAAGTGAAAAATAGTGTGTCAATCAACTTCTCTTTAAACGACCTCTTAGGTGGAAGAGGATGGTGGCTTGTAAAAGGGGCCTTGGTTCGGGGCCCCTTTCTTTTTGCCCACCCCAACCCCTAAAGGGGCTATTCATCGGTCGTAATTACTTTTTTCGGAATCCCACACTTAGATTTTCAACGCTTTTAACAGGGTTGGTTATATATAAAGCCTTGCTTTTCAAAACTTTTAAACAGGAAGTTTCAAACTCTTGAACCCTTTCTCTACATTTGCCCTTATGGATGTAGAGAATATGGAGTATAATACAACAAGGAACCATCTTACCATGCGGGAATATGGACGCCATGTTCAGAAGATGGTCGAGCATATTATGACGATCGAAGACCCCGAGCGCCGCCAGGCAAATGCACAGGCTGCCATCGAGCTCATGGGATTTTTAAATCCGCACCTGAAAAATGTGGAAGACTTCCGTCATAAACTCTGGGATCATTTATTCCTGATCTCTGATTTCACGCTCGATGTAAAATCACCTTACCCGATTCCAACCCGGGAAACACTTAAGGCCAAACCTGACCCTCTTCCTTATCCCAAGCGGTACCCGAAATTTTCTCACCTCGGGAAGAACCTGGAAGTGATCATTAATAAAGCATTGGAAGAAAAGAACGAGGAGAAAAAACTAGGCTTTGCCAACGCGATCGCTTACTATATGAAGCTTGCCTATAATAATTGGCATAAAGAGATCGTACACGACGATGCTATACAAAGCGAATTGAACGGGATCACCAAAGGGCAGTTGACATTTACCAACACACCGTATGTAAAAGCTTTCCGTCCGCAGCAGGAAAACAGGGACCGTGGCGGCTATGGTAAACGCGGCGGCGGCGGTAAATTCCAGCAACGCGGTGGCGGCGGTGGCGGTGTCCGCAGGAATGATGGACGTGATAACCGTGGTGGCGGTGGTAGTGGCGGGTTTAAGAAGAAGCGTTACTAATAAGTATATAAAGTAAATAGGTATAAAAGTTGGTCTCCTTAACGGGACCAACTTTTTCATTAGCGCACTCTGCCATCTTTATTAACCCTAAATACTTTATATACCTATATACTTATATACTCTTTATACCTTTACTTACTTAATAATTTTCAACTTCACGAAATGCATTCATTTGAAGTAAAAGGGGGTCAGCAACTACAGGGAGAAATAATTCCGCAGGGTGCCAAGAATGAAGCCCTGCAGATCATCAGCGCTGTTTTATTGACACCGGAGAAAGTTACCATCAGCAATATTCCTGATATCCTGGACGTGAACCTGCTGATCGAATTGCTGGCCGATATGAGTGTAAACGTGGAGAGGATAAGTCGGGATACCTGTGTTTTCCGCGCCGACAACGTGAATATTGATTATCTCCACAGCGAGGCGTATAAAAAGAAAAGCGGCAAACTCCGCGGATCAGTTATGTTCGCCGGGCCCATGCTCTCCCGTTTCAGGAAAGCCTTTATCGCGAAACCGGGTGGTGACAAGATCGGCAGGCGACGATTGGATACCCATATCATTGGTTTTGAAAAATTGGGGGCCTCCTTTACTTACCATGAAGACGACGGGTTCTTTCACCTGGAAGCTCCTCATTTAAAAGGCGCAGACCTGTTACTCGATGAACCTTCTGTTACCGGTACGGCAAATATCATCATGGCTGCTGTTATGGCAAAAGGCATAACAACTATTTACAATGCTGCCTGCGAACCTTATATACAGCAGTTATGCAGGATGCTGAATAAAATGGGCGCGAAGATCTCGGGTATTGGCAGCAATATGCTAACGATTGAGGGAGTGGAATATCTCGCCGGCACCGAACATCGTATGTTACCGGATATGATCGAGGTCGGTTCTTTTATCGGTCTCGCTGCCATGACGCAAAGCGATATCACGATCAAAGGAGCAGGCATCGAATATCTTGGGATCATCCCGGAAAAATTCCAGCAACTTGGGATACAAATGAATTTTAATGGTGATGATATCCATATACCAGCACAGGAGCTGTACGAGATACAAACATTTATGGACGGCTCCGTCATGACCATCTATGATCATCCCTGGCCGGGTTTTACACCGGATCTTTTAAGTATCGTCCTGGTCACCGCCATACAGGCAAAAGGTTCCCTCCTGATCCACCAGAAAATGTTTGAAAGCCGGTTGTTCTTTGTCGACAAGCTGATTGATATGGGTGCACGGATCGTTCTTTGCGACCCCCACCGTGCCGTGGTGATCGGGTTGGAAAGAGAACAACCCTTACGTGGCATTACCATGAGCTCCCCCGATATCAGGGCCGGCGTGGCTTTGCTGATCGCCGCACTCAGTGCTGACGGAAAAAGTATTATCCAGAACATCGAACAGATCGACCGGGGATACCAGGATATTGACGGACGGCTGAGAAAATTGGGTGCGCACATAAAAAGAATAGATGCATGAAAAAATTTGTCTGCTTTTTCATTTTAGCTTTTACAATAACGACATTCGTTAAAGCACAAAACCAGGGCTTTTACGCAGATGGGTATCTTTTGTATAATAAAGATACTTCCTGGTGTAAAATATGGTTTGACCCTGCTAATCCTGATTTTAATGATAGCCTTACTACATGGTATAAGGATGAGGGAAAAACGATCTTATTAGAAAATAATAAAGATCTCTCAGGCTTTGGCATTGTCCAAAGAGGTTATAAAACAGATTTCGGAAAGATAAGGCTACAGGGCTTAAAATCGTGGATCTATACGTATGCAAAAAAATTGGTAAGCGGCACTGTAGAATTATATGAGGTGCCTTTTACGGAGATGAAAAAAGATCCTGCGTCGATGAAACTGTTACGTGAAGAATTTGCCGCATATTATATTGCCAGGACTGATAATAATTCCTCCGCTTACCCTACGCAGCTAAAACAACTGAAAAAAAAGAAAATTGCTCCCTTCCTACCAGAGTACCCAGAGCTAAAAGACGTCACTGATAATACGATGACAGCTGAAGAAGTAGCTGGATTACTAAGACGGTATAATGCTTGGTATAAAGAAAAATCTTCGGCAAGATGATAAAAGACATTTTCCGTCAACAACCTGTCCTTGAAGATGAGAGAGTACTCCTTCGTGCTTTAGAGCAAACTGATTTTGAGCATCTCCTACCCTTCTCGCTGAACGAACCGGAAATATGGAAATTCGGTTTGGTAACTGCTGCGGGAGAGGAAAATCTAAAGAACTATATCAGTACTGCGGTAAGGAATTTTACCGAAAAAAAAGAATATCCCTTTATCGTCTTTGATAAAATAGCCAACCGCTATGCCGGGAGTACAAGGTTTTACGATATCCAGCAACCCTGGCTAACCACGCAGCTGGGTTATACCTGGTATGGAAAGGATTTCCAGCGCAGCGGCCTTAACCGGCATTGCAAATTATTATTGCTCAC